>NZ_JBHSFK010000023.1:0-187842 GCF_042653945.1 Streptomyces vulcanius
CCCCCACCCCACCCCCCTGCGCACCGGCGGACTGTCCGCCGACCTCACGCCCGCCCAGCGGACGACGCTGATCAAGAGCGCCGAGGCGAAGACGACGCAGACGGCCGACTCCCTGGGCCTGGGCGCCCAGGAGAAGCTGGTCGTCAAGGACGTCGTGAAGGACAACGACGGCACCGTGCACACGCGCTACGAGCGCACCTACGCCGGGCTGCCCGTCCTCGGCGGCGACCTCGTCGTGCACACGTCCCCGGCCTCGCTGGCCGCCGGCACCGTGAGCACGACCTTCAACAACAACCGCCGTACGATCTCGGTCAAGTCCGTGACCGCCACGTACAGCAAGGCCTCGGCCGCGACCAAGGCACTGAAGGCGGCCAAGGCGCTCGACGCCAAGGACCCGGCCGTCGGCACCGCCCGCAAGGTGATCTGGGCCGGCGAAGGCACCCCCAGGCTCGCCTGGGAGACCATCGTCACCGGTCTGCAGGACGACGGCACGCCGAGCAAGCTGCACGTCATCACCGACGCCGCCACCGGCGCGAAGCTCTCCCAGTTCGAGGGCGTCGAGACCGGCACCGGCAACAGCCAGTACAGCGGCACCGTCACCATCGGGACCACGCTGTCCGGGTCGACGTACCAGCTGAACGACACCACGCGCGGCACCCACAAGACGTACAGCCTGAACAACGGCACGTCCGGCACCGGCACGCTGATGACCGACTCGGACGACACCTGGGGCACCGGCTCCGGGTCGAACACCCAGACCGCCGGCGTCGACGCACACTTCGGCGCCCAGACGACCTGGGACTTCTACAAGAACACCTTCGGGCGCAGCGGCATCAAGAACGACGGCGTCGCCGCCTACTCACGCGTCCACTACAGCTCGGCGTACGTCAACGCCTTCTGGGACGACGACTGCTTCTGCATGACCTACGGCGACGGCTCGGGCAGCACCCACGCGCTGACCTCGCTCGACGTCGCGGGCCACGAGATGAGCCACGGCGTCACCTCCAACACGGCGGGGCTCGACTACAGCGGAGAGTCGGGCGGCCTGAACGAGGCCACCTCCGACATCTTCGGCACGGGCGTGGAGTTCTACGCCGCCAACTCCTCCGACGTCGGTGACTACCTCATCGGCGAGAAGATCGACATCAACGGCGACGGCACGCCGCTGCGTTACATGGACGAGCCGGACAAGGACGGCGGCTCGGCCGACAGTTGGTACTCCGGCGTCGGCAACCTGGACGTGCACTACTCCTCGGGTCCGGCGAACCACATGTTCTACCTGCTCTCCGAGGGCAGTGGCAGCAAGACCATCAACGGCGTCACCTACAACAGCCCGACCTCCGACGGCGTCGCCGTCGCGGGCATCGGCCGGGCCGCTGCCCTGCAGATCTGGTACAAGGCGCTGACGACGTACATGACGTCCAGCACCAACTACGCGGGCGCCCGTACCGCCGCCCTCAACGCGGCGGCCGCCCTGTACGGCTCCAGCTCCACCCAGTACGCGGGCGTCGGCAACGCGTTCGCCGGCATCAACGTCGGCAGCCACATCACGGTCCCGTCGACCGGCGTGACAGTCACCAACCCGGGCAGCCAGTCCACCACCGTCGGCACCGCGGTGAGCCTGCAGGTCTCGGCCAGCAGCACCAACAGCGGCACCCTGACGTACGCCGCCAGCGGACTGCCCACCGGCCTGTCGATCAGCTCCACCGGTCTGATCTCCGGCACGCCGACCACCGCCGGCTCCTACAGCACCACCGTCACGGTGACCGACTCCACCGGCGCCACCGGCACCGCGTCGTTCACCTGGACGGTCAGTTCCACCGGCGGCGGTTCCTGCACCTCGACGCAGCTGCTGGGCAACAACGGCTTCGAGTCGGGCAACACCACCTGGACGGCTTCGAGCGGTGTGATCACCAACTCCAGCAGCCAGGCGGCCCGCACCGGCTCCTACAAGGCGTGGCTCGACGGCTACGGATCGACCCACACCGACACGCTGTCGCAGTCGGTGACGATCCCGAGCGGCTGCACCAACACCACGTTCACCTTCTACATCCACATCGACACGGCCGAGACCACCACCAGCACCCAGTACGACAAGCTGACGGTCACCGCCGGGTCCACCACCCTGGCCACGTACTCCAACCTCAACGCGGCCTCCGGGTACGTCCAGAAGTCCTTCAGCCTCGGGTCCTACGCGGGCAGCACCGTCGCCCTGAAGTTCACCGGCGTCGAGGACTCCTCGCTCCAGACCAGCTTCGTCGTCGACGACACCGCCGTGACGACCGGCTGACCGGCACCGCCCGACCGGCGTCCCGCACCCGGGTTCCCCTCGGGTGCGGGACGCCGTCGTCTCCGTCGTCCAGGACCTGTCCTAGGCGAAGGTGCGCTCGAGCAGGTCGAGCAGCGCCGCCCAGTGCCGCTCCGAGGCCTTCTCGTCGTACGCGGAGGTGTCCGCCTGGGTGTATCCGTGCTCGGCGCCCTCGTAGACCTCGTCCGTGTGGCGTACCCCGGCCGCCGTGAGGGTGTCCGCCAGCAGCCGGATCTGCTCCGGCGGCATGGAGGGATCGTTGTCGGCGTGGCCGAAGTACAGCTCGGCGGTGACCCGGTCGGCCAGCAGGTGCGGGCTGTCCGGTCCCTCGGCCGCGAGCTTCGCGCCGTGGAAACAGGCCGCCGCCGCGACCTGCTCCGGGTGCGTCCCCGCGGTCAGCAGCGCGAGCCGGGCTCCCATGCAGTACCCGGTGATCGCCGCCGGGCCTTCCGCCACCAGGGGACTCTCCGCCAGCCAGCGCAGATAGACCGCCGCGTCCTTCATCGCCAGGTCGTTCGTCAGGGACTGCATGATCGGCCACACGCTGCCGAATATCTCCGGGCGGGCGGCGGGGTCGATGAACTCGGGCAGCTCCACCACCGGGGCGCGCCCGTGGCGGTAGAACACGTTCGGCGCCAGCACCGTGTAACCGGCCCCGGCGAGCCGGTCGGCCATCGCCTTCAGATGCGGGCGCAGTCCGAAGGCGTCCTGGTACAGCAGCACACCCGGCCGGGGCGCCCCGTCCCCGGGATGGACCAGATAGGCGTCGGCGACGCCGTCCTCGGTGGGGATGTCGACGGCGGTTCCTTCTACAGAGGTCATGACTCATCGTTGCACGCACCACCGAACCGCCATCGAGGGCCCCGCCCCCGGGGGACCTACTCGAACCGCGAGGTGTCGCCCGCCCCGCGCCGCACGATCACCGCCTCGCCCTCGGAGAAGTCGATCACCGTCGTCGGCTCGGTGCCGCAGTCCCCGGAGTCCAGCACCGCGTCCAGCACATGGTCGAGCTGGTCCTTGATCTCCCAGCCCTGCGTCATGGGCTCCTCCTCGCCGGGCAGCAGCAGGGTGCTGGACAGCAGGGGTTCCCCGAGCTCGGTGAGCAGCGCGTGGGTGACGACGTGGTCGGGGATGCGCACGCCCACCGTCTTCTTCTTCGCGTGCTGGAGCATGCGCGGCACCTCCTTCGTCGCCGGGAGGATGAAGGTGTAGCTGCCGGGCGTCGACGCCTTGATCGCGCGGAACACGTCGTTGTCCACATGCACGAACTGGCCGAGCTGCGCGAAGTCCTGGCACACCAGGGTGAAGTGGTGCCGGTCGTCCAGCTTGCGGATGGTCCGGATCCGGTCGATGCCTTCCTTGCTGCCGAGCCGGCAGCCCAGCGCGTAGCAGGAGTCGGTGGGGTACGCGATGAGCGCGTCGTCCGCCCGGACGGCCTGGGCGATCTGCGCGATGGTGCGCGGCTGCGGGTTGTCGGGGTGCACGTCGTAGTACTTGGCCATTGACCGAGCTTATGCCGTGCGCCGGGCCCATGGTCCGTCCGTACGGCCCGGTGCGGTCAGCCGTTGCCGCCCAGCAGATGCGCCCAGCTGTCGGCGAGCAGCCCGAGCGCCGCCGCCGGGTCGGCCGGTCTGCCGTGCCGCATCCAGTACCGCGACAGCCGGTCGAGCTGGGCGAGCGCCAGGAAGCCGCGCATCCGCCGGGACGTCGGCTCGAAGCGGCCCGCCTGGTCGAGGCCCGCCTCGATGCCGGCGACCACCTCGTCGAACCACCCCTCGACCAGCTCGCGCACCTCCGGGTCCACCGCCGCCGCCTCGTGTGCGGCCAGGACGTACGGCCGGGTCCGCGGCCACCGGTCCGCCGAGGCCCGCAGCCAGTCCGCGATCCCGTCCCTTCCGCCGTCGCGTACGACGGCGACGAGCCGGGCGGAGTCCCCGGCCGAGAGCTCCTCGAACTCGCCGCACAGCTCCTTCATCAGCGCCGTGCGCGAGGCGAAGTAGGCGTAGAACGTCACCCGGGTGGTGCCCGCGGCCCTGGCGATGTCGTCGACCGTCGTCCCCGCGTAACCGCGCTCGCCGAACAGCTCCAGCGCCGTCGACAGCAGCAGCCGACGGGTCATCTCCTTCTGGGCTGCGCGCAGCTGGGCCACGGGACATATGGTACGACAGGTGCATGGGGTAACGTCCTGACCGGAATTCAACGGTTCGGCCCCGACGGGCCGCGAGATACGAGGAGAGCGCCGACATGGCCGGGCAGGACGACCGGAACCGTCACCCCGACGAACCGGACGGCTTCGATCCGACCTGGGCGCAGGAACTCCTCGACCTGCTGCGCCCCACCGGGTCCGACATCCGCAGGATCGTCGACTGGCTGGCCGGCACCCTCGACGCCGCCGTGGCCCTGCGCGACGGGACCGGCACCGCGCTCGCCGGAGTGCCCATGGCCCTCGACGAGCAGCTGGCCGCCGACATCCTGGGCGGCCGGCTCGCCTCCGCCGCCTGGGAGGGCGAGGGCCGCTTCCTGCGCCTGATCCGGGTCGAACTCCCCGGGCCCGGCACGGCCGCGCTGCTCGCCGTGTCCCGCACCGCCCCCTTCGACCGGCGCGCCGCCGACGTCGTCACCCGCACCGCGACCGTCCTCGAACTGCTGCTGCGCGCCCAGCGCACCGCCGCCACCGGGGACCGCCTCGCCCGCGCCACCGCCGACCTGCGGCTCGCCATCCTCCAGCTCCTCATGGTCGAGGACACCGTCGCCGCCCGCCGGGTCGCCGCCGGACTGTGGCCCGGCCTGCTCGACACCGACACCGCCTGCGTCTACGTCGTCGAGAGCAGCCCCGAGGACCGCGACCGGCTCGCCGAGGACTGCGTGGCCGCCACCCACGACCAGGCCCTCGTCGTCCGCTGCCCCGCCATGGACGGCCATGTCATCGTGGTCGTCCCCGGCGACGGCGCCGCCGCCGCGCTGCGCGCCCTGTGCGACCGCAGGCCCGACGCGTTCCTCGGCGGCAGCACCCGCCAGAGCCTCGCCCGCACCGCCACCGCCTACGGACAGGCCGTCAGCGCCCTCGCCGTCGCCCGGTTCCGCCCCGACATGACGGCCGTCTACGCCGAACGCACCCACCCCGAACTCCTGATGGACCCCGAGGCGCTGCGCGCCTGGACGACCCGGCTGCTGCGCCCGCTCGACACCCTCCCGCACCACACCCGCGCCGAACTCCTCGCCACCACCCGGCTCGGCCTGGAGTTCACGGCGGTGAACGCGGCGAAGGTGCTCGGCGTCAGCCGCAACACCGTGCGCGCCCGCATGGAACGCGTCGAGAACCTGCTCGGCACCGACTTCTCCGACCTCACCGTCCGGGCCACCGTCCACCTCGCCCTCAACACCCAGGTCGGCATCGCCGAGGACCCCACCGGCCGTACGACGGCCCCCGCGCGCCTTTCCGACCTGCTCACCGGACCCGCCCTGGGCGCTTGGGCCCGGGACCTCCTTGTCCGCCTCGACGCCGACGCCCGCGACCTGCGGCGCACCCTGCGCACCTGGATCGCCGCCGGCGGCAACGCCGAACGGGCCGCCCAGCTGCTCGGCGTGCACGCCCAGACCGTGCGCGAGCACGTCCGCAGCGCCGAACCCGTCCTCGAACACCAGCTCCTCGCCGGCGGCAGCGACCTCTACGAGGTCGTCCTCGCCCACCTCGCGACCGGCGAACTCGACCACCCCGACCTGCCCGAGCGCCCCGGGAAGGCGCAGGAAACGGGCGATTGGGACTCACCTGTGCACAGGTGAGTCCCCGGCCCCCGCGAACGGGCACCGGCACGATTCACAACCCGGTGACCAGGGACGTAACTTCGAGGAACCGCGGGGGTGCGACCGGCACGGGGGTACCGGTCGCCCTCCTGTGGAGGCGGCGGCCCTCAGCCGCGCAGCAGGACCGGGATCTCCTGCCAGCCGAAGGCGATGAACGAGGGCACCTGCCGCAGCTCCCCGGCCGCCGGGTCGAGTCGCAGGTCCGGGAACCGGTCGAACAGCGCCGGAAGCGCCGTCAGCGCCTCCATCCGGGCCAGCGGAGCCCCGATGCACCGGTGCACACCGATCCCGAACGCGAGATGGTCGTCCGAGGCCCGCGCCGCGTCGAAGACGTCCGCGTCCGCGCCGAACCGCTCCGGGTCCGCGTTGGCCGCCGCGTACGTCGTGATGATGGCGTCCCCGGCCGGGATCGTCACGTCGCCCACCTTCAGATCGCTCACCGCGAACCGCAGCGGCAGAGTGGCGATCGACGGGTGCACCCGCAGCGTCTCGTCCACGACCGCGTCCCAGCCGATCTCCCCGCGCCGCACCGCCGCCAGCTGCTCCGGCGCGCGCAGCAGCGCCACCACCGCGTTCCCGATCAGGTTCACCGTCGTCTCGAACCCGGCCCCGATCACCAGCAGCAGCGTGTACAGCAGCTCCTCGTCGCTGAGCCGGTCGCCCTCCTCGTCGCGCACCCGGATCAGCTCGGTCGTCATGTCGTCGCCGGGATGCTCCGCCTTGTACGCGATGAGCCCGCCCAGCACCGAGCCGATCTGCTCCTGCACCCGGGCCGCGTGCTCCGGGGTCGGATCGGTGGTGTCCATGATCGCCGCGACCAGCCGCACATGGGCCTCCCGCTGCTCCTCCGGGACGCCGAACAGCTCGCAGACGATCCGCATCGGCAGCGGGTGGGCGAACGTCTCCTTCAGGTCGACGGCGTCCCCGCCCGCGTCCAGTGCGTCCAGCAGCTCCGCGGTGATCGCCTCCACCCGGGCGCGCAGCGCCTCGGTACGCCGGTGCGTGAAGCTCGGCGCGACCAGCCTGCGCAGCCGCGTGTGGTCGGCGCCGTACGCCGAGAGCATGTTCACCACACCGATCCAGCCGAGCACCCAGCCCCAGGACGGGTGTTCACCGAGCTCCGGCCACAGCCGCCAGTGTGTGCGCGGGTCCTTGCTGACCTGCGGGTCGAGGATCAGCTCGCGCAGCGTGTCGTACCCGGTGGGCGCCCAGGCCGGGATCCCGCCAGGCAGCTCCACGGGCACGATCGGGCCGAGCGCGCGCAGCCGGGCGCTCTCGGCGTGCACGTCGCTGCCGAACGGGTCGAGGGCGATGCGGTCGGTGACGGTCATGACGGGTCTCCTGAGGGGTCGGCGGCCCGGGGGCTGAAACGGACGGGCAGCGCGGTGAGCGAGCGGTTGAACGGGCCCGGCCGCCAGGCGAGCCGCTCGCGGGGCAGAACGGGATCGAGGTCGGGCAGCCACTGGGTGAGCCGCTCGATGGCCTCGGTGACGATCAGCAGCGTGTGCTGCTTCACCGGGCAGGAGTGCGCACCGGCGCCCCAGGACAGATGCGAGGCGTCGTTCGGATGCCGGCCGGAGACGATCTCCCGCTCGGCGAAGAGCCCGAGCGCCCCGTACGACACCACCACCGGCACCGCCTCCCGCAGCCACACCCCGTGGAAGGCGACGGGCCTGCGCACGTAGTAGATGCCGTAGTTCGACAGCGGCGTCTCGTGGTGCAGCACCTCCACGACCGCGTCCATGACCGGGCGGGCGCCGCTGGTGAGGGTGGAGTAGTAGTCCGGGTTGCCCAGGATCCTCGACAGCGTGTTGGACAGCAGGTTCGCGGTCGGCCCGTAGCCGGCGCCGAGGGTGAGGAACACCTGCCAGGTGACCTCCTCCGGGGTCAGCCCGGCCGGATGGTCGAGCAGCCGGCTCGGCAGGTCGTCGCCGCGCCGCTCGGTCTTGGCCGCGATGAGGTCCAGCACGTACTGGGCGTACTCCGCCTCGCCCTCGCCCGCCTCCGCGCCGCCGTCGATCATCTTGCCGACGCACCAGTTGAGCCGGTCGCCCTGGCTCTGCGGGAGCCCGAACAGGTCGTTGAGCACCAGCGCCATCAGCGGCTCGGCGAAGTCCCCGACCAGGTCGGCCTCGCCCTTCGGCCCGATCCGGCCCACCAGCAGCCGCACCGCCCGGTGCACCCGCTCCCGCAGGTCGTGCGGTTCCACCAGGTCGAACACATCGATGAGGGTGGCGCGGTAGCGGACGTGCGCCGCTCCGTCGGCGAACAGCGCGTTGGGCCGCCAGCGCATCATGCCGAGCACCGGCGAGTCCTCCGGCACGGTCCGCTCCCACGCCCGCGGGTCGTGCGAGAACGTCTCGTCGTCCTGCAGGACGTCCAGCGCCGCCCGCCGGTCCGTGATCAGGTACGCGGGCACGCCCGGTGCCAACTCGGCCCAGCCGATGGGGCCCTGGGCGCGCAGGGCGCCGTAGTAGCTCCCCGGGTCGACGGCGAAGCCGTCCTCCCACAGCCGCACGGGCGCCGTGCGGAAGAAGTCCTTGTGGTCGGCGGGAAAGGTGGTCACCGGGCCTCCACCGGGTCACGGGTGATCAGATGGTCGACCAGCGCGAGAAGCGCGTCGATCGAGGAGTTCGCGTCCCGCGCGTCGCAGGTCACCATCGGCGTGCCCGGCTCCAGGTCCAGGGCCCTGCGCAACCGGTCCTCGCCGTGGTGCCGGGGCGCGTCCGGGAAGTCGTTGAAGGCCACCGCGTACGGCAGCCCGCTCTCCTCCACCAGGCCCAGCACGTCGAACGACGCGTCGAGGCGCCGGCTGTCCACCAGGACGAGCGCGCCGAGCGCCCCGTAGGCGATGTCCTCCCACAGCGCCCGGAACCGCGCCTGTCCCGGCGTGCCGAACAGGTACAGCACCACCCCGCCGGGCAGGCTGAGCCGGCCGAAGTCGACCGCGACGGTCGTCGTCGACTTGTCCCGCACCCCGGCCAGGTCGTCCACCCCCGCCGACGCCTCGCTCAGATGCTCCTCGGTGTGCAGCGGCCGGATCTCCGACACCGAGTCGATCAGGGTCGTCTTGCCCACCCCGAACGGGCCCGCGACCAGGATCTTGACGAGGTCGCGGGCGGTGTCGGGGAGATGGATGCCGTCGTGCGCGGGGCGGCTAGTCGTGCTTGAGGGCGCGGAGGCCATCGGCCACTCTCTTCAGCAGGTCGGGGTCGAACCGTTGGGCGGGCGGGATCGGTGGCCGGGCGAGCACCAGGCTGCGGTCGACGAGGTCGGCCGCGAGGACCCGCACCGCGGACACCGGCAGCCGCAGCAGCGCCGCAGCCTCCACCACCGCGAGGGAACCCCGTTCCAGGGCCTCCAGCAGGGCGAGTTCGGCGGCGGGCAGCTCTTCGGGCCGGTCGTCGCCGCTGAGGGCGAGCACCGTCAGCCGCTCCATGTGCGGGCCGCAGGCCCGGGTCACCCCGCCGGTCGACAGATAGGCGGGGACCAGGGGGCGGCCGGCCGGGCGCCCGGTCACGCCGACGCGGTGTCGTCGGCTCCTCGGGGCGCGGCGGCCATGGCCTTTTCGCCCAGCCGCGCCACCTGGGAGTGCACCCGGTGCGCCAGCAGGTCCAGCCGTACCTCTGCGTCGCCGTAGGCGGCGACGCAGGTGCCGTGGTCCGTGGGCACGATCAGCACGTACCCGAGGTCGGACTCGATGACGATCTGCCGTACCTCGGCCCGCTCCCGGTCGGCGAACGCCGCCGCCGCCGTCCGGCACGCGCCCTGCACCGTGCTGGTGATGGCGGCGACCCGCTCGGCCGACGGCTGCGACAGAGCGTCGGTGTACCCCGTCACCAGCCCGTCCCGGGTCAGCATGACGGCGGCCATCACGTGCGGCACCTGCAGGATCGGCTCCAGCACCCATGCGGTGTCGCCCGTGTCGCGGCTGGTCATCTGGCCGCTCCCCCTTCTGAGTGGTCGTTCTTGACAATGTCGGCGTCGGCGTCGGCATCGGCGTCGGCGGCGTCGGCCGTCCCGGCCCGCGCGGCTGCGGTTCCGGACTGCAGCGCCCCGAGCGCCGCCGCGGCCTCCTCCGGACGGGGTGCGGGGCGCGTGGGCGCCTCTTCCCCGGCTGCGGCGGCCCGGCCTCGGCCGCGGCGGCGGCGCTGCGGCAGGCCGTCGGCGTCGGCCGGGCCCTGATGCCCGGAAGGCTCCGCGACCGGGCTCTCGGTCCCGTACGCGTGTGCAGTGGCGGACCGTGCCGGCGCGGCCTTGCGGGTGGTGCGCGGCGCGCTGGCCGCCGGGGGCCGCTGCTCGGGGTCGATGCTGCTGAGGAGATGGCTTTCGACCCGCAGCACCGCGCGCACCCCGCCGTACGGGGAGGCCGAGGTCAGATCGACGGTCAGGTCGAACTGGCGGGTCAGCCGGCCGACCGCGGCCAGCCCCATGCGCGGCGGATCACCCAGCTCGGTCAGCAGGATAGGTTCGTCGCCGGCCACCAGCCGCTGGGCGCGGTCGCGTTCGTCGCGCGTCATGCCGAGACCCGCGTCGTCGATGGTCACGCACACTCCGTGGTGGACGTGCTCGAGACCGACCACGACGTCCGTGTCCGGGGAGGAGTGCCGCAGCGCGTTGTCGAGCAGCTCGGCGACGATGATGGCGACGGGCTCGACGGCGTGCGAGACCAACGCGGTGCCGGGCTCCAGGTGGTTCTGGACCTTGACCCGCTGGTAGCCCGCGAGCCGGGCCTGCCCGCCGGTCACCGCGTCCACCACGTGGGACTCCTCGCGGGCGAGCCCGACCCAGGCCCCGCAGACCACCGCGGCGACCTGGGCGCGCCGCAGCGACTGCTCGTTCTCGTGGTCGAGCCGGAACAGGGTCTGCGCCAGCTCCGGGTCGTCGTAGCGCTGTTGCAGCCCGCGCAGGGCGTCCTGGAGCCGGTACAGGGCCGCCTGGATCTCCCGGGTCGCACCCCGCATCCCGGCCTGCGCCGCGGCGTCGACCTGGGCGCGCTGGGCGGCCACCTCGGCCTGCATGGCCAGCAGCACGTTCTCCAGCGCGATGCCGAAGGGGGTGCCCACGGTCAGCGGCTGGAGTGTGCCCGGCACATCGAGATGCGGATGGGCGACCTGCCGGGCCGCCGCGGGCACGCGCTGCGCGGCCAGATGCTCGACCTCCGCCTTGAACGCCCGCAGGGTTCCGTCGAGTTGGGTGCGTAGGGCGGTGATCTCCGCGCGCTGCCGGGTCTGTTGCCGTCGCGAGCGCAGCAGCCCGCCGCCGAGGGCGAGCGCGGACAGTGTGCCGGCCGTCAGGCCGCCGGCCACCAAGTCCGGTAATTCCATCATCGATTCGGTTCCAGAAGGGTCGGGCGTCGTTCCGGGGTGCTCGGGGTGAGCAGGGCAGGAGAGGGCCCGGGACGTAGGTACCGGGCACGTGCAGCACAGTACACACCGTCATCGACCGATCCCGCGCGGTTGAGTAAGACTTCGCTCCGAAAGCGCCAGGCTTCTGTTCACTTCTGTGCCGAGTGTCGGAAATTCCCTCGGCGGTGAGTGAGTTGAGCGGCTCGCACTCGGGGCTCGCCGATGGGGGCTCGCTACTCGGCTTCTCCGGCGCCCGGCGGGGTCAGCAGCGCCAGTGTGCCGTTGGCCTGACGCAGCGCCAGCTCCAGTGTCACGGGCGCGTGCAGCGCCCCGGTGCCGGCCGGCGGCACGAGCCACTCCAGGAACCGGGAGGGCCGGTACGGCGGCGGCACCGCGACCCAGGATCCCCGGCCCGCGTACCGCAGCCCCGCGCCGACCCAGCGGCTGTCCGGGTCCGGCGGCAGGAAGAAGCCCACCCGGTGCGCCGCGGTGTCCACCAGCGTCGGCCCCGGCACGGGCAGCCCCGGCTGCCACAGCAGGTCCAGGGCGAGCAGCCCCAGCCGGTCCGGGACGCTCAGCACGTCCCAGTACCGGCCCGCCGCCAGCAGGGCGATCCCCTCGCCCCGGTCCCAGTCCCGTTTGCAGACCCGAGGGTCCTTCGCCGCGGCGGAGAGCCACTCCACGCCGCGTTCCCAGCTCACATCAGTCATCGTCCGGCTCCGTCACACAGACACCAGGGCCCCTGCATGCTGGTAGATATTTCTACCTGGCGGAAGGGGTGGCGCGGCCTGGCGTTTCGGTCTGTTTCGTTCGAGACCCGTACCCCCGTTCGCCCCGCCGTCCGTCACGAACGCGAACGGTACCGATCAGTGGTCGTTCTCCAGGTGCAGCTTCAGCAGGTCCGCTCCGTAGTCGGCGCCGTTGGGGGTGCGGACGATGGTGTGGATGTGCTGCTGGGTGGGGGTGCCGCCCGGGCCGCCCATGCCGCCGCCCCCGTTGCTGTCCTTGTTGCCGTAGGCGAGCGGGGACTGGGCGTCGTACTCGATGAGCACGACGGGGCTGTGCACGCGGTAGTAGAAGGCGGAGGAGTCCTCAGTCTCGCCGATCCAGTAGAAGTAGGTCTCGGCGAGGTGGTCCTCGACCTCCCGCATCCTCACCTCGGCGTGACCGTCGGCCATGTTGCCGACGTACACCCGCACCAGGTCGAGCAGGTTGTCCTTCTGGGTGTCGGTGAACCCGGAGGCGATCAGGCCCTGGTGGGCGAGCTTCAGGTTGTCCTGCCCGGCGCCGGCCCTGAGGTTGTCACCGGCCTTGGTCTCGGAGGAGATGACCTGCCCCCGCTGGGCGTCGGTGAGCGACCGCAGCAGGGTCAGGCCCGCCTGGGTCTCCTTCCCGAAGAGGGCGATCTTCTCGCCGTCGTAGGTGGCGGAGGTCGGCTCGGAGCCCATGAAGGTGGGCGTCATGACCACCTGGTCGCCGAGGACGAAGTAGTTGATGGCCACGTGGTGGCCCTCGTACTGGAAGCCCCACGGGTCGGTGGTGGACGGGGTGCCCATGAAGGTGAAGAAGTAGGCGCCCTCGGTGAGGGTGTCCCGGCCGCCGCCGCTGTAGTCGCCCAGGAAGGCGTTGAGCTTCATGATGTTGCGGGTCTGGGTGAGCCCGTCGGCGGACAGGGCGGCGCCGAGCAGGGCGTAGCCGAGGTTCCGCTGCTTCTCCGTCAGGTCGCCCATGCGGGCACCCTGGCGCTCGTAGCCGTCGACGTTGCTCCACTTCAGCCACTCGTCGTCGTCGACCTCGAAGACGGAGGCCTTGCGCTCCTTCGAGGTCAGCCCGTCGAGGAAGGCCTGCGCGGCCTTGACGACCTTGTCGGTCGACACATCCGTCGAATGCACCGCGTGGATGGAGTACAGGCCGTCGGCGACCTTGCCGTCGGTGGTGACCCCGACGAAGTCGGCGTACTTGACCTCGCTCGCGCCGGGTCCCATGCCCCCGGCCCCGCCGCCGGGTCCCCCGGAGGGCATGCCCGAGGGCGGGCCACCGTAGGACCCGGCGGCGTTCGCCGAGCCGGAGGAGCCGGAGGAGTCGGAGGAGCAGCCGGTCATGGTCGCCATCGCGGCGACGCCGCCGGCGAGCAGCGCCTTGTTCATGAACCAGAGGCGGCTGCGCTCGGCTTCGGGGGTGCGTGGTCGGTGTCCGTGGCTTCCGTGCATACGGATCAACGTTCACGACAAACCTGAAGCAAACCTGAAAGCGGCCGTACGGTCCCGTCAGCGCGGTACCGGCCCGCCCTGCGGAACCGCCACCGGCGGCGGGTCGGCCTGCCGCAGCTCGGCCAGCAGCTCGTTCTGCCCCGCGAGCAGTTCGGTGAGGATACGGCGGGCCGCCCGCAGCAGCTCGGCGACATCGCCGCCGGCCAGCGCGTAACTGACCGTCGAGCCCTCCCGGATCTGCACCACGATCCCGGACCGGCGCAGCACGGCCAGCTGCTGGGACAGGCTCGACGGCTCGATCTCTATCTCGGTGAGCAGGTCCCGCACGGCGACGGGGCCGCCCTGCAGCAGCTCGAGGACCCTGATGCGCACCGGGTGCCCGAGCATGCGGAAGAACTCGGCCTTGGCCTGGTAGAGGGGGACCTGCATGGTCAATCGCTCGCTCCTGCCGCGTTCGATGGGGTCCTGGGGCACGATCCTGGTCGCTCGGCGCTCCGCACACCCCTGTCATGCGCCGATCTGGATGTGCTCAGCTCCCGATATGCCCAGCTCCGGATGTGGCGACATGAAGAAATCTGCAAGTAGTGGGCATGCGAAGCCGAGGACCGCGCCCGGCTACACCTCGAGCTCGTTCTCGATCCGCTTCAGCTGGTGGCGGGCCATGGCCAGGTTGGAGCGCCCGCGGTCCAGGACGAGATAGATGAACAGCCCGCTGCCGTGACGGCCCTTGACCAGCCGGATGAGGTGGTACTGGCTGCCCAGGGTGATCAGGATGTCCTCGATCTCGCCCTTGAGACCCAGGTGCTCCATGGTGCGGACCTTGGCCCGGATCACATCGGTGTTGCCCGCCGCGGCCACGCCCAGGTCGAGCTCCTTGCCGCCGCCCATCGTGCCCAGGGCCATCCCGCTGGTGTAGTCGACGACGGCGGCACCCACCGTGCCCTCGATCGCGGTCATCATCTCCTTGAGTGAGACTTCGACGTTCGCCATGGGGCTCCTCCTGCCGGTTGCGCGGGCCAGGACTCCTCCGGTCCCGCTCGTGCTCCCGAACGTACGGAGCACG
Organism: Streptomyces vulcanius; assembly: GCF_042653945.1. NCBI lineage: Bacteria > Bacillati > Actinomycetota > Actinomycetes > Kitasatosporales > Streptomycetaceae > Streptomyces > Streptomyces vulcanius. The sequence continues at coordinate 14,734 of NZ_JBHSFK010000023.1, forward strand.
TCCGCCTCGGTGCGCGGATGCTCCGGGACTGGCCCGGGAACCTTCGGAACGCGAAGGTTCCCGCACCTTTTTGAACGCGAACAGACGAGACTTGAGCACATCGGCGGTGACACGGCCCGGCGGTGTCGCTTGCGGAGGGCCCGTTCCGGCAGGCAGGGTTCGGTGCCGTGCCCACCTTGCTGATCGTCCACCACACCCCGTCCCCCAACTGCCAGGCGCTGTTCGAGGCGGTGGTCGCGGGCGCTACCGCTCCGGAGATCGAGGGCGTCCGGGTCGTACGGCGGGCCGCCCTCGCCGCCACGGCCTCCGACGTCCTGGAGGCCGACGCGTACCTGCTGGGCACCCCGGCCAACCTGGGCTACATGTCGGGCGCCCTGAAGCATTTCTTCGACCAGGTCTATTACCCGTGCCTGGACGCCACGCGGGGCCGACCGTTCGGCTACTACGTGCACGGCGGCAGCGATGTCACCGGCGCGGTGCGCGCGGTCGAGACCGTCACCACGGGGCTGGGCTGGCGGCGCGCGGCCGAGCCCGTCACGGTCACCGGGGAACCGGGGAAGCCGGACACGCAGGCCTGCTGGGAACTGGGCGCGACGCTGGCCGCCGGCCTCATGGAGTGACCCCCGTCAGTTCCACAGCGGATACGTCATCACGGGTGCGAACTGCGCCGGCCGGTCGCCCGGGTAGGTGAGGGTGATCCGGCTGTAGTGCTCGACCCGGGGGTTCTTCTTCCACGGCTCGGACCGGTCCAGCTTCACCACCACGGGATACCGGTGGAAGGTGCCCACCGCGCAGTACGGGTCGCAGTCGTTGACGACGTTGATCCCGGTGGCCCGCGCCGAGTCCGTGCCCCAGTTGCTCCAGTGCAGCGAGACGAGCCGGCTGTTGCCGTCGCCGCAGGCGAGCAGGAAGTCGGCCGGACGCACCTGCGGGTGCCAGAGGCAGTCGACGAGGACGGGTGTGCGCACCTGCTGCCGGGCCGCGGGCGGCGAGCCGGCGGGCGCGGCCGAGGCCGTTCCGACCGCCGCGGTCAGTCCCAGCGCCGCACAGAACATCACCGCTGTCCTCGTCATGTGTCCTCGCATGCCCCGACGCTACGACGATGCGCGGTGGGGGACCACTCGAACGGCCGAGCGGCGGACGGGCACCCCGTCGGGCACGGCCGAAAATCGGTGCCGAGAGCGGCAATTTGCCTGACGGCCATGGTCAATTCAAGCCGTTGTTTTGGCATTCTCATGACAAGACTGTGCGCGCGGTGCCACTCTTCTGCCGAAGTTCACTGATCCTTCACAGCTTCACCACGCGGCGCAGCCGCAGCACCACCCCCCACCTCCTTCCACCCGCATGCCGTGCAGCGCTCCGGACCGGCGCACCCCGCCGCTCCGTCCGTCCACGGCCCCCACCACGGGCCGACCGTCGTACCGAAGGAGAACCCGTTGCCCCTGCGACACCGTGCCTTCCTCCGGCGCAGACGCGCCACAGCAATCGCCCTGACCACCGTCGGGACCCTGCTCGCCCTGGCGGCTCCCAACGGCGCCACCGCGGCACCCGTCGACCCGGGCCCCGCGAAGATCACCGCCACGCCCCGCGCGGGCGCCGCCCAGACGTCGCTGACGCCGGCCCGCCGCACCGCGATGATCAAGAGCGCCCAGTCCTCGGCCACCGACACGGCCCAGCGGATCGGCCTCGGCGCCAAGGAGAAGCTCGTCGTCCGGGACGTCATCCAGGACGCCGACGGCACCACGCACACCCGCTACGAGCGCACCTTCGCCGGGCTGCCCGTCCTCGGCGGCGACCTCGTGGTGCACGCCAAGAGCGGTAGCACCACCGTGACGAAGGCGAGCGGGGCGACTCTCGCGGTGCCGTCGCTCACCCCGAAGCTCTCCGCCGCCGACGCCGCCGGCAAGGCCGTCACCGCCTCGAAGAACGCCGAGGCCAAGGGCTCCGAGACCGGCAACGCACCCCGCCTGGTCGTCTGGGCCGGCACCGGCAAGCCCGTCCTGGCCTGGGAGACGGTCGTCGAGGGCGTCCAGCAGGACGGCACGCCCAGCGAACTCCAGGTCGTCACCGACGCGACCACCGGCAAGCAGATCCTCGTCGAGCAGAAGGTGGAGACCGGCACCGGCACCGGCCAGTACAGCGGCACGGTCCCGCTCGGCACGACCCTGTCGGGATCGACGTACCAGCTCACCGACGGCGAGCGCGCCGGACACAAGACCTACGACCTGAACCAGGGCACCTCGGGCACCGGAACCCTCTTCACGGACGACAACGATGTCTGGGGCACCGGACTGCCGTCCAACCGCCAGACCGCCGGTGTCGACGTGGCCTTCGGCGCCGCGGCCACCTGGGACTACTACAAGGACGTGTACGGCCGCAACGGCATCCGCAACGACGGTGTCGCCGCCTACAGCCGCGCCCACTACGGCAGCAGCTACGTCAACGCCTTCTGGCAGGACAGCTGCTTCTGCATGACGTACGGCGACGGCTCGGGCAACACCCACCCGCTGACCGCGCTCGACGTGGCCGCCCACGAGATGAGCCACGGCGTCACCGCCGCCACCGCCAACCTGACCTACTCGGGCGAGTCCGGCGGCCTCAACGAGGCCACCTCGGACATCTTCGCCGCCGCCGTCGAGTTCTACGAGAACCTTCCGGCCGATCCCGGCGACTACTTCGTCGGCGAGAAGATCGACATCAACGGCAACGGCACCCCGCTGCGCTACATGGACAAGCCCTCCAAGGACGGAGCCTCGCGCGACGCCTGGAGCTCCACCCTGGGCAGCATCGACGTCCACTACTCCTCGGGCCCCGCGAACCACTTCTTCTACCTGCTCTCCGAGGGCAGCGGCGCCAAGACCGTCAACGGCGTCGCCTACGACAGCCCGACCTCCGACGGCCAGGCCGTCACGGGCATCGGCATCGAGAACGCCGCCGCGATCTGGTACCGCGCGCTGACGACGTACATGACCTCGTCGACGAACTACGCCGGTGCCCGTACCGCCACCCTCTCGGCCGCGTCCGACCTGTTCGGCGCGTACAGCCCCACCTACCTCGCCGTCGCGGACGCCTGGGCCGGCATCAACGTCGGCGGCCGCATAGCCCTCGGCGTCAACCTCGCCCCGATCGCCGACCAGATCAGCGGCGTCGGCCAGGCGGTCAGCTACCAGGTGGACGCCTACACCACCAACACCGGCGCCGGCCTCACCTACGAGGCGACCGGGCTGCCCGCCGGCCTGAGCATCAGCCCGAGCGGTCTGATCACCGGCACGCCGACCACCCTCGGCACCGGCGACGTCACGATCAAGGTCACCGACAGCACCGGAGCGTCCGTCTCGGACACCTTCAGCTGGCGGATCGCCTACGTCTACGCCAGCGCCACCCGCGTGGACATCCCCGACAACGGGGCCGCCGTGGAGTCCCCGGTCACCATCGCGGGCCGTGACGGCAGCGCCTCCGCCACCACCTCGGTGTACGTCAACATCGTCCACACCTACATCGGTGACCTGACCGTCGACCTCGTCGGCCCGAACGGCACCGTCTACTCCCTGCTCAACCGCAGCGGCGGCTCCGCGGACAACGTCGACCAGACCTTCACGGTCAACGCCTCCGCCCAGCCGCTCAACGGCACCTGGAAACTGCGCGTCCAGGACCGTGCGTCGATCGATGTCGGCTACATCGCCCGCTGGCAGCTGACTCCCTGACACACAGCCGGTAGCCACACCGCAGCACACCGCCGCCCGGGCCCGCAGGGGTCCGGGCGGCGGTGCGTGTCAGCCGGGAGGCGTGACGTCGGGGCCCGCGAGATGGGTGAGGGGGGTTCCGTCGGCCCATAATCGCAGGCGGGGGCCGTCGATCAGATAGGTGTGGCCCTGGCGGGCCGCCCAGGCCTCGTCGCGGTGGGTGAAGGTGCCGCGGTGCACGACGAGGCGCAGGGCCGGCCCGCCGTGCCTCCGGGTCCTGGCCCGGCAGGAGCAGGCCGTCTCCTCGTCGGGCAACGGCTCGGCCACCGGGCGGAACGCCACGTCGAGCAGCCGGCCCCGGGCGTCGCGGGCGGCGAGGTGGAGGGTGTCGTGGCGGGGCGGCGGCAGCACCCGCCAGCCGTCCCTGCGCAGGATGCGGGCCACCGCCACCACCAGCGTCGGCATGTCGAGGTCCGCCAGCTCCTGAGCCGTGTAGTGGCCGCCGCGCCGGCGGGCGCCCGGACGTGACCGGCGCAGCGCCACGGCGGAGACGGCGGCGAGTGCCACGACGGCCGCGGCCGCGGCCCAGCCGCCGACGGCGCGGGAGAGGAGTACGAGTCCCACGACGGCCGCGCACCCCAGCAGGGCCAGCAGCGCGAGCGCGGGCAGCACCTCCCGCAGCCGGGGGCCGTCACGGCCCGCCGCGCGCAGCTCGCGCACGGTCCGACGGCGGCGGGCCCACGCCGATCCGTCCCGCGATGCGTGCTCCCGCCTGTCTGCCATCAGGGTCGGCCCCCCAGCCCGGATACCTCGATGTGTGACCAGGAGCGGGATACCCGGCGTCGGCGGGCGGATTCGGCGGATGCCTCCGTGCGCCCCTTTTCCGCGCCGACTTGGCCGAAGTCCGTCTGTCGCCGGACCGGTTCCGCTTCCGGGGGCCGTTGTCAGTGGTGGATGCCAAGCTGCCGGTCATGGACGAGAAGGAGTTCCTGCAGGGCAGGGTCTACGGTGCCGACCACGAGGACGCGGGCCCGCGCCCGGACCGCACCTACGCCGAACTGGTGGGGGGCCCGCTGGACGGGCTGCTGCTCGACGTGACCGACCGGTCCGACCACGATCCGGGCGAGGTGGCGCTGACGACGGAGATCGGCCGCTACGGTCCCGGCGGCCGGGCCCTCTACGTCCGGCGCGCAGCCGACACCCGCCGCTTCGACTGGCAGGGCGACACCCCCGGCACGCCGTGACAGCGCAGGTGCGCGGAACGCATGGCGCCGGAACACGCATGGCGCCGGGACACACGTCGCGGCGGGGAACACGTCACGCCGGAACACAGGTCACGACGGAACACAGGTCACGCCTGAGAACACGTCACGGCGGGGAACACGTCACCTCTGAGAACACGTCACGTACGGATCATGCGCACGTCCACCACGCTCATCAGGCCGGCCAGCGGCACCCTGGCGGCCGTCTGGCGCGGGTCGGGGGCGAGACCGTTGTGCCGGGCGATGTCCAGCATGCGTTCCGCCAGCGGCAGCACCATGTGCCGGCCCCAGCAGCGTTCGTTGGCGTGGCCGAAGGGGAGATAGCCCGGGGTCGAGTCCGGGTCGAGATCCTGCCACCGCTCGGGGCGGAACACGTCCGGCTCGTCCCACAGCGCGGGATCGCGATGGGACAGCAGCGGCAGCATCAGGACGTCGTCCTCGGCACGAATGCGTGGGTCGAGCAGCGCGAACTCGGGGGAGGCCACGCGCAGCAGGTTCCAGGAGACCGGCAGGAGCCGTAGCGACTCGTGGACGATGTGCCGGTTCGGTGTGTCCGGGTCGAAGGGCGCCCCGAGCCAGAGCGCGTTCGCGACCAGCGCCGACACGGTGAAGCACACCGGTGCCGCAGCCCTCCGGTACATCCCCAGCGCGTGCCGTCGCTCACCGTACGTCGAGGCCTCGCCGAGCCGGGCGCCGAGCTTCGAGACCCGCGCGAGTGTCCCGGCGCGCGGTGGGAGGGCGGCGCCCGCCGCCACCACCGTCCAGGTCAGCTTGGGCGTCCATTCCAGGCGTCGGTCGACGAGCACCTTCAGCCGGTACGGGTCGCCGCCGAAGACGGTGTCGCGGAGATGGCGGTGGGCCACGTGGGGCCAGTTGCCGGAGAGGTCGGCGGACAGATCGACGGGCTCGGCGAGCGCGGCACGGACGTCCTGGCCGACGGCCCGCATGACCGTCGACGCCTCGGTCCGCGGGATCGACCGCCCCAGCAGGGGTTTGAACGTCGGCCGTTCGAAATCGTTCGCGGGCCGGCTCGCCATGATGTGCTCGATGAGCCCCGCAGAGGCGACCCCCACGGTGTCGGATTCGAGGCGGAACACGTCATCCCCGAGATGTCCGTCGAGCAGTGCGCCGATCCGCGGGCTGAATTCCACCCGGCGGCGCTGTGTCAGAGAAGGCGACGATGGCATGGCGTCTCCAGTCGGGACCGTCGGAAGGGGAAAGGCGTGCACCCGCGTCCACTGCGGGCGCACGCCCTTCGTTCAATCGCTCACCAGCGGCTTTAGAACCAGATGTACCAGGCGTAGGCCTTCAGGCTCTTCTCACCGGCGATCTTCCTCTTCAGGGCCCCGATCATCTTCATGGAACGCCTCCATTTCGACGGAACTGACGCGGAAACGGAATGAGTAAAACCCCGGTTCTGAGACCCGTCAACGGTGACGGGAAACACGTGGTGGCATCACGCCAGAATTCTCGGGGCAGGTGTGAATTACGCCGTGCGCCCTTGAGTAAAAGCCTATGCACTCTCGGGCAAAAAGACGGTTTTGAATTGGGCTTGTTCGATCGCACGAACATCCGTGCGGAGGGGTTACGGTGCCGGGCGCTCCCTGATAGGAAACTTTCCTGTCAGTTGCATGGAGACGTTCACCCCCCACTCCTCCTCTGGAGGCACTGTGCTGCACCCCTCTCGCCGTACCTTCCTCGCCCTCACCGGCGCGCTTGCGGCCACCCCACTGCTGGCCACCCGAGGAGCCACGGCGGCCCCGGCGGCTGTCGGCCTCGACGACCCGGCGAAGAAGGAGATCGCCATGAAGCTGGTGTCGAGCGCGGAGAACTCCTCGCTCGACTGGAAGGCCCAGTACAAGTACATAGAGGACATCGGCGACGGCCGCGGCTACACCGCCGGGATCATCGGCTTCTGCTCCGGCACCGGCGACATGCTCGACCTCGTGGAGCTCTACGCCGACCGCAAGCCCGGCAACGTCCTCGCCAAGTACCTCCCCGCCCTGCGCTCGGTCGACGGCAGTGACTCGCACTCCGGACTGGACCCGAACTACCCCAAGGACTGGCGCAAGGCCGCCCAGGACAGCGTCTTCCAGCAGGCGCAGAACGACGAGCGCGACCGGGTCTACTTCAACCCGGCCGTCCGCCAGGGCAAGACCGACGGCCTGCGCACCCTGGGCCAGTTCGTCTACTACGACGCCATCGTCATGCACGGCGACGGAACCGACCCCACCAGCTTCCGCAACATCCGCAAGCGCGCCCTGAACAACGCCAAGCCGCCGGCCCAGGGCGGCAACGAGACGACGTACCTCAACGCCTTCCTCGACGCGCGCGTCTGGGCCATGAAGCAGGAGGAGGCGCACAGCGACACCAGCCGGGTCGACACCGCCCAGCGCGTCTTCCTGCGCAAGGGCAACCTCGACCTCGACCCGCCGCTCGACTGGAAGGTCTACGGCGACAGCTACCACATCGGCTGACCGCGCGCCGCGGCCCCGGCCCCGCACCCGGGGCCGGGGCCGCGGCGCGTCAGGGCAGCAGCGGGAGCGCGGCGCAGTTGGAGCCGGCGGTCCGGCCGGACAGCCGGTCGGTCAGCCAGGCGATGGCGTCGCCCTGGTCGGTGAGGAGGGGCGCGAAATGGTTGAGGAGCGCCCGTCCGACAGGGAGCAGCACCACCGGCTTGTAGGTGACGTCGGCGCCCTTGGCGCACCAGGCGACGGCGAGCGCCCGCGCCTGGGCGTGCGGGACGAGGTCGTCCGCGGTGCCGGTCGCCACCCGCACCGGTGAGGCCGGCTTCAGGGCGCCGATGCGCTGGTCGGCCAGGAACGCCTTCAGCGCCGGCTCCGACTGGACGATGTCACTGAGGGAACGCCCGTCGGTGGTCCAGGAGTTGCTGCGCACGGAGTTGTAGGCGAGCAGGGCGTCGCCCACGCACATCGTCGACAGGTCCTCCAGCGCCGCGCGGCCGGCCGCGTTGAGGTGGGCCTCCGCGATCGGCTTCAGCTCGGGGTCGGACTGCATGAAGCCGCTGACCGACCAGCCCAGCGCCCCGGCCAGGTCGCTGCCGTCGATGGCCTTGGTGACGGAGACCAGATCCGCGGGCGGCGCCCCGGTGTAGGTCCCGGCGAGGGTGACGTCGGGGGCGTAGGACGGCTGGAGTTCGGCGGCCGCCGCGGTGGCCCCGCCGCCCTGGCTGTAGCCGAACAGCGCGACCCGGGACGCGGTCGTGAGCGACGTACCGTCGAGGGAGCGGGCCGCGCGGACGGCGTCCAGGACCGCGTGCGCCTCGTCGACCCGGTTGACGTACGTGTGCAGCCGGTCGGTCGCGCCGAGGCCGACGTAGTCGGTGACCACGACGGCGATGCCCCGGGCGAGCAGCCGGTAGATCGCCAGGTCCTCGTAACCGATCGACAGCGTCTCGCCGTTGACGACCAGCGGGTGTTCGAGACCGAGGGAGGCGGCGCACTGGTCGCCCTGTCCCATGGTGCCGGGCGCCACCGCGACCAGCGGGCGCGCTCCGGGGCCCGTCCAGTCGGCCGTCGGCTCGATGTAGGCGCCGGTCACCGCGACCGGCTGACCGGCCGAGTCGGTCGACTTGTACATCAGCCGGGTCGCCCGGCCAGGGAGCGGGCCGTCGATGCCCGGCAGGCTCAGGGCGAGGGGGAGCGGTTCGGAGCGGACCAGGGTGCCGTCGGCGGCCGGGAGTTCGGCGGGCGGGTTGTAGAAGGTGGGAATGGTGACGCCGCGCGAGACCACGGCGTCCGAGTCGGTGGTGGCAGGGGTGGCGGCGGCCGGAACGGCCGTGACGCCGAGGCAGGCGGCAGCGGTCACGACCGCGGCCAGCAGGCGGGTGGGGGTGGGCATGGCGGACCTCCGGAGCAGTGGGGAGGCCCGAGCCTTCGTCTGCGGCTCGGGTAGGGCCTGCGGCCCGGTGGGGGCGGACCGCGCGACACGGGCGCCGGTCGTCCCACCGGTGTCCCGTACCGCTATTGACGAACTGTCAGGACCGTACCGACCGGTAGGTTACCGTGGGTACTCCTCGGTAGGTTACGATTCGGTAATATAGCTGCGGTGGCGCTCTGGCCCTCTCGTTCGATCACAGGTGCCGACGACTCGATCGGCTGTCGGCCTCTTCACGCCAGTTCGTGACAACCGCGGATCATCGGATCCCGCGTCGCTAGCGTGCTCCTCCTGACATGCGCGAAGAGCCAGGAGGCACCCGGTGGATCCCGTCACGCTGGTCACGTCCGCACTGCTCGCCGGTGCGAGCACCGGACTCACGGACGCCGCGTCCGCCGCGGTGCGCGACGCCTGCCACACCCTGCGACAGGCCTGCACCGAACGCCTGCCCGGCCGTCGGCGCGACCTCGGGGTCGACGAAACCCACGCCATCGCACAGGAGTTGGTACACGATCTGGCCGACGCCGCCGCGCTCGACCCCCAACTGGTGCTGCTCGCCCAGCGGGTGATGGCGCTGGCCGACCCCGAAGGCACCCGCCGCGGCGTCTACCAGGTCGCCGTCCACGGCGCGGGACAGGCCGACCTGCGCGGGGCCCGGGGCGTGCAGTTGGGCGACCACAACAGCCAGCACAACACCTTCCACTAGCAGCCCACCAGCAGTCCACTTCCCTCAGCAAGGCAGCCCAGGCGATGACATTCGACCGCACGCGCGGCGCGCAAGCCGGAAACAACAACGTCCAGAACAACACCTATCTGCCGCCCCAGCCGACCGGGCGCCACCCCACCACGTCCCAGTCGGTCACGGCGGGCGACAACGCCACCGTCAACCAGAAGAACACCCAGCTGAAGTTCTCCGTCCCCGTCATCGGCCCGCTCCTCGGCCTCGCCTCCACCCACCCCGTCATCGCCGGCGTCGCTGCCGTGGCCGTCCTCGGCGGGGGAGGAGCCGCCGTCTCCGCCGGTCTGTCCGACCAGGGCGCCTCCTCCCCGTCGACCGGCGTCGTCCGTGGCTTCGTCATGAAGGCGGAGATCGGGGAGGCCCCCGTCGGCTACGACTTCGCCCACACCCCGCCCCGGGTCGCCGGCAACGGCACCGACGCCGTCTACGTCCAGCAGAGCTCCCTGGTCTCCACCGCCGGCAAGCTGGCCGTCTGGAGTTCGAGCGAAGCGCCCACGGCGGCCGGCTGCCGCGACGCCGTCGCCGAGCACCCACAGCGCCGGATCACCGTCGGCACCCAGTTCGTCGTCTGCTACGTCGACGCCAACGGCGACCCCGGCTACATCACGGTCACCGCCTGGCAGGGCGAGTCGGCGGTCGTCGACACCGCTCATCTGGGCTGACGGGCCGCGCCGCGGCGGCACGCCCCGAGCGGTGTGGACTCAGCGCCAACTGATCGTGGACCCTACGCCAACGACACATCGTGCACGTCTGCCGCATCCTGGTGATCACCGGCAACCGGAATGCAGATGTCCGGTGCCGGCGCCGGGTCAGGACCGCGGGGGAGTCCTGGCCCGGCACCGCTCTGTCGCCCGTCTGTCGCCCGGCCCAGCTGTCTTCCGGCCGAGGCGTCTCCCGGCCGCTCTGTCGCCCGGCCGTTCTGTCTTCCGGTCGCTCCGCCGCCCGGCCGATGATCGAGTGGTGACGGTCCTGCCGGGGGCGTACCGTCGAACGGTGGAAACGGCAGTGGACGCCACCGTTCCCTGCGCTCCCGAGGGCCCGCACTCCGAGCGGGCGACACGTCATGAGCAGAGCTTCCCAGGACACCTCCGCGTCGCAGACCTCCGCCCGGAAAGAGGGCGGCGGCGGGAACGCGATGGCGCTGCTGGTCATCGCCTCCTGCCAGCTCATGGTGGTTCTCGACATCACCATCGTGAACATCGCGCTCCCCGACATCCAGCGCGCACTGGACTTCTCCACGACCAGTCTGTCGTGGGTCGTCAACGCCTACACGCTCACCTTCGGCGGACTGCTGCTGCTCGGCGGCAGGGCCGGTGACATCCTCGGCAGACGGCGCGTGTTCATCTTCGGCGTGCTGCTGTTCGTGCTCGCCTCCCTGCTCGGCGGCCTGGCCCAGAACGAGGCCCAACTCCTGTCCGCACGCGCCCTGCAGGGCGTCGGCGGCGCCATCGCCTCCCCGACCTCCCTCGCCCTGATCAGCACCACCTTCCGCGAAGGCCCAGAACGCAACCGTGCCTTCGGGGTGTTCGCGGCCGTCTCGGCGGGCGGCGGCGCGATCGGCCTGCTCGCCGGCGGCATCCTCGTGGAGTATCTGAACTGGCGGTGGGTGCTCTTCGTCAACGTCCCCATCGGACTGCTCATCGCTCTCGCCACGCCCCGCTTCATCAAGGAGTCCGAGCGCCACCCGGGCCGCTTCGACCTCACCGGCGCCCTCACCTCCACCGTCGGCATGGTGCTGCTGGTCTACGGCTTCATCCGCGCCGGTCAGGACGGCTGGCGCGACCCCCTCACCCTCGCCTCGTTCGGCGCGGCCGTCGTCGTGCTCGCGATGTTCGTCCTGATCGAACGGCGCTCCAGGCAGCCCATCACCCCCCTGCACATGTTCGCCGACCGCAACCGGGCGGGCACCTACGGCATCATGCTCTGCCTCGCCGCCGCGATCTTCGGCATGTTCTTCTTCCTGACCCTCTTCGTCCAGAACGTGCTCGACTTCAGCCCGCTTGCCGCCGGCTTCGCGTTCCTCCCGGTCAGCGCGGTCATCGCGGTGGGTGCCGGGCTGGCCTCGCGGTTCCTGCCGACGTTCGGCCCCAAGCCCTTCATGGTCGTCGGCGCGATCCTCGCCGCAGCCGGCCTGGCCTGGCTGACCTTCACGGATATCGACTCCACCTACGCGGGCAGCATCCTCGGACCCATGCTCGTCTTCAGCCTCGGCATGGGCATGGAGTTCGTGTCGCTGACCCTGATGGCGCTGTCCAACGTGTCCACGCAGGAGACCGGCGCGGCCTCCGGGCTCCTCAACGCCACGCAGCAGGTGGGCGGTTCGCTCGGTCTGTCCATCCTGGTCACGATGTACGGCACGGCCAGCCGCAACGAGGCGGAGGACCAGGTCCCCGCCTTCCTCTCCCAGGCCACCCCCGCCGAACGCCTCCAGTTCCGGCGTACCGGAGAACTCCCCGCGCCCTGGGGCGACGAGGTCCTCACCTCCGGTGTGTCCGCCGCCTTCATCACGGCCGCCGTCTTCACCCTCCTGGCCGCCCTCATCGCCGTCCTGGTGATCCAGGTGCGCCCCTCGGACCTGGAACGCCTCCAGGGCGGAACGGGACCGGGCGGGCCCGCGGGGTGACCCGCCCGCCTTCCGGGGGGCGACCATCGCGAAGGGGTGCCGCTCGGCCTCCGGACACAGGCCCGAGTCGTCGGGACGGATCCCGCCCCTCCGGACACAGGCCCGTGTCGTCAGGACGGATCCCGCGATATCCGAGCCGGAGTCCGTCCACGAGTCCCGCGACGGCCGTGGCGGCACCCGCGCGGCGCAGACACGGCGCGGGGCTCGCCGTACGCCCGGCGGCCGGTTCGGCGAGGTACCGGGCACAGGCGAGATCCTCCTCGGCCCGCCCGTCGCCGCCGGTGATCACGTACGTCACCGGGTGGCGTCGACGCGCCCTCAGGTCTCCGTGAGCACGATCCGCTCCGCACCCCGGCGAACGCCCAGGCGGCCGTGGTGAACGCCCGCAGTACGTCGATCACACCCAGGGCGGACGGGACTTGGCCCAGCTCGGCGGTGCCGGCGAAACGAGACTCCACCTCGGGCACGATGCCCGTGGGGCGCCGGGTTAGGGTCCGTGCATGGTTCATGGAGACGTGGGCGTGCTGCATCCGGGCGCCATGGGAGCGGGCGTCGCCGCCCAGGCGGTGGCGGCAGGAGCCACCGTGTGGTGGCTGCCGCAGGGCCGCTCCGCGGCGACCCGGCGGCGCGCCGACGCACTCGGCCTGCGGCCCGCCGCGAGCATCGGTGAACTGGCCGAGCGGTGCGACCTCGTCCTGAGCGTGTGCCCGCCCGCCAACGCCCTCGACGTGGCCGAGGAGATCGCGGCGGCCGGGTTCCGGGGCGTCTACGTCGACGCCAACGCGGTCAGCCCCGAGCGGATGGCCGACATCACCGCCGTGTTCGAGGGCGGCGGCGCGACCGTGGTGGACGGCGGCATCACCGGCCCGCCGCCCCGCGAGGCCGGCTCGACCCGGCTGTACCTGTCGGGCGAGGACACGGCCGTCGCCCGCGTCGCCGCGCTGTTCGAGGGCACCCCGCTCGCGCCGTTCCCGCTGCCGGGCCCGATCGGCCGCGCGTCGGCCCTCAAGCTGTCCTTCGCCGCGTACAACAAGATCTCCTACGCCCTCGCCGCCCACGCCTGCGCCCTGGCCGACGGACACGGCGTGCTGGACGACCTGCTCGCCCTCGCGGCCGAGGCACTGCCCGGCACCCCGCTGGCCGGTCCGGGACGCCTTGCCTCCGCCGGGGCGCGGGCGTGGCGGTGGGAGCCCGAGATGCGGGAGATCGCCCGCGCGAGCCACGGAGTGGGTGTCCCGGCGACCTTCGCCGAGGCCGCCGCGGAGACCTTCGCCCGCTGGGAGAACCACAAGGACGACCCGACGGTGAGCACGGCACGGTTGATCGCCGGTCTCTCGGCGCTCACCGACGAGTCCTGACAGCCTCTTGACCCCGGCTCGCGGCGGGACTTAACGTTCCCGCGTTCACCACTGATTGAAACGTTTCAAACACGCTGGGAGCGCTCCCGTGTCCGACCACGCCCTGTCGCGCCGCACCGTCCTTGCCATCGGCCTCGCCACCGGAGCCGTCGCGGCCGTGGGAGCCGGGACCGCCGCCGCGGCCCCGACGCCCACCGCCGACTGGTTCGCCGCCCCCGCCGCGGACCGACGCCCCAGATTCCGCTGGTGGTGGCCCGACGGGCTGGTGGACCCCGACGAGATCGCCCGGGAGGTCGACCAGATCGCGGACGCGGGCTTCGGCGGCGCCGAGATCGCCGCCGTCCACCACAGCGTCAGGGACAAGTCGCTCCTGGACACCGCCCACCACGGCTGGGCGAGCGCACCCTGGCGCCGTGGCGTCGAGGCCGCTCTGCGACGCGCCGCCCGCCGGGGCCTCACGATCGACCTCACCCTCGGCCCGAGCTGGCCCGTCGCCGTCCCCGGCGTCACCCCGGACGACGAGGCCGCCGCCAGGGAACTCGTCCACGGCCGGGCGTCGTTGGCTGCCGGGACCACCTACCGGGGCCCGGTCCCGCCGCCAGGTCACGCCCCGGCACCGGGCGTTACGCGACAGCGCCTCGTCGCCGTCCAGGCCGCCCGGGTCGAGCCCGCGCACTCCACCCGCAAGGAGACCGGCCTCGACCCCGCCACGGTCGTCGACCTCACGGCCACCGCCACCGACGGCACCCTCACCTGGACGGCACCCCCCGAGGGCGACTGGGTGCTGATCTCCTACTGGCTGCGCGGCTCGGGCCAGCAGCCGGAGTCAGGCCCCCACTCCGCGCCCGCCGCCTACGTGGTCGACCACCTCGCCGCGGCCGGCACCGCCGCCGTCACCGGCTTCTGGGAGCGGCAGTTACTGACCCCGGCCCTGCGCGGCCTGCTGAGAGCGGCGGGCGGCGCGCTCTTCGAGGACTCCGTGGAACTGGAGACCGACGGCCTGCCCTGGACCCCCGCCCTGCCCGAGGACTTCGAACGCCACACCGGACGCCCCCTGCTGCCGTACCTGCCCGCGGTGATCCTCGACAACGGCAACCAGGTCTTCGCCTTCGAGGCCCAGCTCACCCGGCAGATCCGCCACGACTTCTGGGAAACCGTCTCCGGCCTGTTCAACCGTCACCACGTCCGTGCCCTGCGGGACTGGGCCCACTCCCTCGGCATGACCCTGCGCGCCCAGCCCTACGGCCTGCAGACCGACGCCATCGCCTCCGCCGCGATCCTGGACGCCCCGGAGGGCGAGTCCCTCGGCTTCAAGAACCTCGACGACTACCGCTGCCTCGCCGGCGGCCGGGACATGGCGGGGCACCGGGTGCTGTCCTGCGAGGCGGGCGCCTACAACGGGTCCGCCTACAGCACCACTTGGGACCGGTTCCTGCGCACCATGGGCGGCGCCTACGCGGCGGGCGTCAACCAGACCGTCGTCCACGGCTTCTCCTACGCCGCCGCCCCCGGCGCCGAGTGGCCCGGCTTCGCCGCCTTCAGCCCCTACAACGGCGCCCCCGGCTACGGAGAGTCATGGGGGCCCCGCCAGCCGACCTGGCGCCACGTCAACGACATCGCCGACTACCTGGGGCGCGTCCACACGGTCCTGCAGTCCGGCACGGCCCGCGCGGACGTCGCCGTGTTCCGGCAGACCGGCTACACAGCCACCGGCATCGGGGCCTCCTGGTTCACCGCGACCGGCGTCCCGCTCGGCTGGACCCACCAGTTCCTCAGCGGCCCGCTCCTCGACCTGCCGAACGCCACCGTGCGGAACGGCCGCCTCGCCCCGCACGGACCGGCCTACAAGGCCCTCTTCGTCGAGGGCGACTTCTTCTACGGCTCCACCCCCACCCTCGCCCTGCGCGACGCCCGCCGGCTGCTGCGCCTCGCCGAGGCGGGACTGCCCGTCGTCCTGCTCGGCGCCTTCGACCAGGCACTCACCCCGGGCGTGCCCGGCGAGGACGAGACCGACCGGCTGCGCGACGTCCTCGACCGGCTCCTCGCCCTGCCCACCGTCCGGCGCGTCACAGACAAGGCATACGTCGGCGACGCCCTCGCGAGCCTGGGCGTCACCGCCGACGTACGGCACGCCACCGCCTCCACGCTCCTCAACGCCCACCGTGTCACCCGGGACGCCGACTTCTACTACCTGTGCAACGGCAAGCACGCGGAGACGGTCAAGCCGCCCGTGGCCGCGATCGACCACGACATCACCCTGCGCCGCACGGGAGGCGGCGCGAGCGTCCCGTACCGGCTCGACGCCTGGACCGGTGAGGCCGTGCGGATCGCCCGCTACACCGAGGACGGCGACTCCGTGACCCTGCGCGTCGCCCTCCAGCCCGGACAGACGACGATCGTGGCCCTCGGCCGCCCCGGACTCTTCGGCGACCGCCACGCGAGGCGCCCGCACATCGTCGCCACGGACGCCCCCGAGGCCCTGTTCACCCCACGGGGACCGACGATCCGCACGTCCGTACCCGGCACATACACGACCCGCCTCTCCACCGGACGTACCGTCACCACCACCGTCGACACGGTGCCCGAGCCGGTCGTCCCGGACGAGTGGCGGCTGGACGTGGAGGACCGGTACCCGGGATCCGCGCCGACCCGGACCGAGACCGTGCGCCGCACACTGACGCTCGACGCCCTGCTGCCCTGGTCGCGGATCCCGGAACTGGCCGACTCCGCGGGCGTCGGCCGCTACCGCACGACGGCCGTCCTGCCGAGGGAGTGGACGGCGTCGTACGACACCCGCCTCGAGCTGGGACAGCTGAGCGACACCGCACGGGTGACCGTGAACGGCGTACGCGCGCCTGCCGTCGACCGCCTCCACCCCGTCGTCGAGATCGGCGCGCTGCTGCGCCCGGGCCTCAATGTGATCGAGGTGGAGGTCGCGACCCCGCTGGTCAACCGTCTGCGCGTGGCCCGGCCCGACGTCTTCGGCGGTGTGGCCCGGCAGGACCACGGGCTGCTGGGCCCGGTGCGCCTGGTGCCGTACGCCCGGGCTGTCGTCGGCTGACCGTCACCCACGCACGGGTGAAACGATCTCTGCTCAACGGCGCGCCCGCCGACCGGACCGAGATCGACGGCCGACTGGCCGCGGTGAGCCTCGTCCTGCTGAACGGGCGCGTCACCCGTATCCACGCCGTGGCGAACCCCCGGAAACCGACGCGCCTGGACGAACCGGCCGACCTCACCCGGTGAGCCCGCCGCCCCTCGGTCCTCAGCGGCCGTGGCGCGTCAGGCGCTTCAGTACCGCGTCGGCCATGGCCGCCTCGCCCTTGGCGTTGGGGTGGGCGGGGGCCGCGGGGGAGGCGGGGCGCAGGGGTTCGATCCAGCGGTCCGCCGGCGGCTTGCACATGTCGTGGCCGACGGTCGGGCCGTAGGTGTCGACGTACTCGGCGTGGTTCCAGCGGGCCACCAGGCGCAGCATCAGGTTGAGACGCTTCTCGGTGTCCCGGAGGTAGGGGAAGTCCCCCGACGCGAAGGGCACCGAGGGAGCGCAGCCGCTGCCGTCGTCGGGCAACAGGTCGGGATAGCCGACGACGACCACGCGCGCGTGCGGCGCCCGGTGGCGCACGGCCCGCAGCACCTCGGCGACCTTGGGCGCCGTCCTGGCGATCGCGACGGACAACTCGTCGATGCCGGACGCCCCGTAGTGCTGTCGGCACGGACTGCCGGTCGGGTCCTGCGAGGCGACCTGCACACAGGTGGCGATGATGGTGCCGAAGCCGATGTCGTTGCCGCCGATCTGGACGGTCACGAGGTCGGTGTCGCGGTCCACCGCGTCGAGCTGGGGGCCGTTCGTCCCCTGCGGCTTCCACATGTGCTCGGTCGTCGCCCCGCCGCAACTGACGTCCTTGAACGGGCTGCTCCCCAGCCGCGCGGCCACGAGCGACGGGTAGTTGTGGTCGGACCGGGCGCAATTGACGTCCACCTGGGTGGGGATGAGCGGCCCGGAGGTGTACGAGTCTCCGAGCGCCGCGTACTCCTTCGCCCTCCCGCCGCCCGCCCCGTGCGCCGCGGCGGGCGTCGAGGAAGCGGCGACCAGGGCACAACCGCCCAGGGCGGCCAGTAAGGTGACCCCCCTCCGGCGTCGTCCTGCCGGTGTTCCCCCGCGTATGTCGCGCTGCATCGCACTCCTCCCCCTGGGCCCGTCCGGGCCGCCGTACGGTTCGCCGAAGTTTGTATACCGCCGGTAAGGCCCCAGGGCCATAGCCGTGCGGGAGCGCGTGGGATCCGGTGGCCGATGCCATGGCCGAACCGGTCGAAAGTGCCTATATTCCTAGCTGCGATCGCCGGAGGTGCCGATGATGTCCTTGTGTTCGACGAACTGGCGTGAGTGGGCCGCCTGTCGCTTCGAGGACCCCGAACTCTTCTTCCCGGTGGGGGAGGGCGGGCTGTCGCGACGGCAGACCGAGCAGGCGCGGGCCGTCTGTCTCCGGTGCCCGGTGATGCGGGTCTGCGGAGCCTGGGCCGTGCGGCACGGCGAGAACGACGGCGTCTGGGGCGCGATGACGGCCGGCGAGCGGCGGAGCCTGCGGCAGGGCCGCTCGCCCGGGCGCGGTGCCTGACCGGTCAGGCCCGCACCCCCCGCATCAGGTTGGCGACCAGGCTCAGTGCGAACTCCTCCGTGACGGGCAGGTTGGGCAGCAGCAGCCGGTGGTAGCAGGCCCCCCAGAGCTGGTCCACCAGGACCTCGGGGTCGACGTCGGCGCGCAGCTCCCCGAGCTCCCGCGCCCGCCGCAACCGCTCGACCGCCAGCTCCCGGCGCGGGCCCGAGTAGCGCTCCAGCAGGGCGGCGGCCAGCTCGGGGTCGGTCTGTGCCTGGCCGACCAGCTCGGCGATCACCCGGCCGGCCGGGGTCCCGGTGAGCACCCGCACGAACGCGCGCAGCTGCGCCGTCAGATCGGCTTCGAGGTCACCGGTGTCCGGGAAGGCCAGCCGGGACTCCACGGCGTGGAAGTAGCCGTCGAGCGCGAGCGCCCCCTTCGACGGCCACCACTTGTAGATCGTCGTCTTGCTGACCCCGGCCCGGTCGGCCACCGCCTCGATGGTGAACGCGGCCATGCCCCGGTCGAGCAGCAGGCCGCCCGCCGCGTCGAGGACGTCCGCGCGCACCTCGCCCGCGGGGCGCCGTCCACGGCCGCGCCTGACCCGCTCCGGTGGCTCGGGCGATGTCTCCCGCAACGCGTCCTGCACAGTGCCGCCCTCCCGGGAGTCGTCCGACCGGCTCCACCCTGTCATATGGACGCCGCGTTCACTACATGATTATATGGACGTAGCGTTCATAAAAATGCTCACTGTCTGAGTGAACTGTCTGAGTGATGTGTGTCAGAAGCGGAGGCAACACCATGTCCGAGAACACCCGGGTCGCACTCGTCACCGGCGCTTCCGGAGGCATCGGCCGGGCCGTGGCCCGGCGGCTCGCCGCCGACGGCATGGCCGTCGGGGTGCACTACGCGGGCAACAAGACGGCGGCGGACGAGACCGTCGCCGGGATCGAGGCGACCGGCGGCAGGGCGATCGCGGTCACCGGCGACGTCGCCGACGCCGCCGCCATGACCGAGGCGTTCGACGCGGTGGAGCGGGCCTTCGGCGGGATCGACGTCGTCGTCCACACGGCGGGGGTGATGGTCCTCGGGCCGCTCGCCGACTTCGACCTGGACGACTTCGACCGGCTGACCCGCACCAATGTGCGCGGCACCTTCGTCGTGGCCCAGCAGGCGGCCCGCCGGGTCCGTGCGGGCGGAGCGATCATCGGCTTCTCCACCTCGGTGACGCGGCTGTCCTTCCCCGGCTACGCGGCCTACGCGGCGAGCAAGGGCGCCGTGGAGGCCCTGATCCCGGTACTGGCCCGCGAGCTGCGGGGCCGCGACATCACCGTGAACGCGGTGGCGCCCGGGCCCACGGCGACCTCGCTCTTCCTGGACGGCAAGGACGAGGAGACGATCGCCCGGCTCGCCGCACAGCCCCCGCTGGAGCGACTGGGCACACCGGAGGACATCGCCGAGTCCGTCGCGTTCCTCGCCGGCCCGGGCCGCTGGGTCAACGGCCAGGTGCTGTTCTCCAACGGGGGGATCGCCTGACGCCGGAAACCTGAGGAAACCTGCGGGCACCCCGGGAACCCGTACGCGCCATGGCGCGTTGGCGGACCATGGACGCTTCGGGACAGCACGCGCAACGGCTTGTCGTGACCCTCTGGGAGGCCGCCGGCCTGCTGCGGCGGATGGCCTACGCGCAGAGCCTGGAACTGCCGGGAGTTCTCGGCAGACGGGCCCACGCCCACTGGTAGGGGAGCGAGCCGGGCATGCACGTACTGGGCGAGACGGTCCTGCTGCGCGACGGCCGAGAGGTCTGCTTCGCCCTGGAGTTCGGCCCGACCGCGGACGGGTTCTCGGTCGAGAGCGAGGTCACGGTCGACGACGAGCGCGAGGAGTCGGGCGCGCGCCCGGTGCTCGAACTCCCGGAGACCCGTGGTGAAACGCTTCAGGAGGGCCTTGCCGCACTGACCGACCACGCGCGCCGGCTCGCCGGGGCGGGACCCGGGATCCTCCGTCAACTGGTGCGGGAGGAAGCCGGGACCGACGCCCGGTGAAACCGGGTGAACACACCTTTCGATGACGGCCATTCACTCGGACGGGTTGTCTTCGCGGCGAATTCGAAGGACACCCGCATGCCTTGGTCATATGCGGAGCAGCCTCCGGCCATGGAAAACGCAGAAAACCTGGAGAATTCCGCATTCGACGAACTGCCCCCGACCGCCGGGGCCCGGGCCGGACCGCCGGTCGTCTTCACCGCGGACTTCACGTCCACCCGCCAGTGGGTGGCGGGACGTTCGTGGGCGTATCCCGACGGCGGACCGATCAACCCCGGCGACAACAAACTCGACCACCTGGTGTCCGACCCGGCCTACAGCCGTTCCGGCACCTTCCGGGCCACCCGCCGCGGTGACGGGCGGTGGAACGCGGGCCTGCTCACCACGGAGGGGAGCGAGGAGGCCTTCATGGTCCGCGCCGGTGACGTGCTGGAGGCGCGGGTCCGGCTGCCGTACGAGATCGGGGCCTGGCCGGCCATCTGGACCTGGCGGGACGGCGATCAGGAGATCGACGTCTTCGAGTACCACCCCGACAACCCGGACCTCCTGGAGCTGACCAACCACGTTCGCGGAGGCAACCTCTACTACCGCGACGCCGCGATCGCCCCGGGCGCCTGGGTCGAACTGCGCGTCGAGTTCGGCCCGCGGTCCGTGGTGTGGTGGGTGAACGGCAGCCGGGTGTTCGCCGACCGGCAGGGAGTGGGGCGCGGCTGGCACGCCTACCTCATCGTCAACCTCTCGGTGTCCGCGGGCCGTTATCACCCGTCGCCGGACGCCGGGACCACCGAGATGTCGTACGAGGTGAGCCGGTTGCTCGTGTCACGACCGCCCAAGATCCTGGAAGCGCCCGACGACGAGGAGTGAGTGGGCGTG
The DNA here is from genome assembly GCF_042653945.1 of Streptomyces vulcanius. Taxonomy (NCBI): domain Bacteria; kingdom Bacillati; phylum Actinomycetota; class Actinomycetes; order Kitasatosporales; family Streptomycetaceae; genus Streptomyces; species Streptomyces vulcanius. The sequence goes on from NZ_JBHSFK010000023.1 coordinate 35,809, forward strand.
GTTCAGGCCGAGGTGTCCGTTTCGAGAATGGTTCCGAGTTCGGTCACCACGGCGGGTATCTCCCGCTGGAACGCGGCCAGATCGAGACCTTCGTCCGTCACGACCGCCAACAGGGCGCGGGCGCCGACCGCCGTGACGATCACATGGCCCGCACTGCACTGGGCGCTCATCGTCCGCAGGGTCCCGGTCGCGCCCTGGTCGGCGAGGCGGTTTCCGAGGGAGAGGGTGGCCGCCGCGACGGCGGCCATCGACTCCGGGTGTGTCTTGCTGACGTCACTGGCGACCACCAGCCCGTCGACGGTCGCGAGTGTGCTTTCTGTGACACCCATCACCTTGTCCCGCAAGGAGACGAGGATGTCGTTCACAGGGTCACTCATGATGGCTTCTTCCTGGTGTGAGCGGCGCGGGAGCGGTGAAGCGGAGGCGGGGAGAGGGGGGAGGAGAGGAAGGGAAAGAGGGAGGGAGGAAAGGGGAGAGGGGACCGGTGGGGTCAGGGACGGCGCTCGGCGGCGTCCGGGGCGGTCGGCTGTCGGCCGGTGCGGCCGGGCAGACGGCGGGGGAGTTCGGTCGCCGGGGGGACGGGCGCGGTCGGGGTGGCGGTGGGGGCGCCGGGCACCCGCGGTGCCGTGCTCGGCCGCGCCGGTGCCTCGAAGTGGACCAGTTGCAGATCGAGCAGGAGCCGGAGGTCGAGCAGGACGGCGAACAGGCCGCGGCCCAGCGTGAAGGCCAGGTCCCGGGGTGTCCGGCGGCCGTCGGCCGCTGCCAGGAGGTCCCGGTGCCGCGGGGGCAGCACGGCCACGGATTCCGGCAGTCCGGCGGCGGGTGTCGGCTGGATGCGGGCCCGGGTGTACGCCGCGAGGGAGCCGGGCTCGTCGGTCAGCATGGCGAAGCGGCGCGTGGTCTCGGCGACCAGCCGCTCCGGCTGCACCCCGACGCCGGCGTACAGCACCGGGACGGGGTCGCCGACCTCCCAGCTGGTCTGCCGGTTGAGGGAGAGCGCGAAGGCGGCGTCGAAGAGGGCGCCGAGGCTGACCATCTCCAACTCACCGGCACCGACCAGCCCTTGGCCGACGAGTTCCTTCGCCAGGTGCTCGTGTGTGGTGTCGGTGGCGCGCACGGAGGCCCACGACTTCTCCGTGAGACGGCCGGACTTGAGCAGGATCGCTTCGGTCCCCGGAGCGCCGGGAGTCTCCATGGCGACCACGAGTCCGTCGCGCACATGGATGGTCCCGCCCGGAGTTCCGGACACGGAGACGGTGCACGACCTGCGCCCTGCGTGCAGGCCGGACAGGAGCGAGGGCAGGTTGCGGGCGGCGGGCGGTTGGCCGCTGTCGTTCTCGATCATGCCAGCAGCGTGCCCGCGTGCCGGGTCAGATCCTGCATGACCCAGGCGAGATTGGTCCGGTCGCGGTCCACGGTCGCGCAGAGCAGGGCGGGATCGGTGCCGTTGCCGAGGCGAAGGGTGACATGGTGCGTGCTGGGTGTCGTGACGACGATGCTCTCCACCTCGTCGGTGCAACCCGCCTGGCGGAGGCGGGTGTCGGCGATGCCGAGCACGTCGTGGGCGTCCCGGCTCGCGCCCACTTCTCCCAGCGACGCGTAGGAGAGACCCGTCACGGCGTCCACCAGTGCGGCACCGGCGATGCCGGGCGTCTGGAGAACGTCGGTGAGGGCGGCGTCGAGTAAAGCCATCGGAAGCCCCTTCGGTTGCTCTGCCGAGCACAGTACTTTATTTGCCAACTATCGCAAGAGTGGCCAAAGATGAACTCGTTCGAAGCCAAGGGACTCAAAAACGAGCCCGTTTGGCAAAAGCGGACGATCAGTGCCGGCCGGTCTGTAAGGGAAAGAGGGCACCAGCGTGAATATTGAGAGCACGCTCAAGGAAGCGATGGCCATCGACGGTGCCTTGGGGGTGGCGGTCGTGGACTACGAGAGCGGCATGTCGCTCGGGGTGCTGGGCGGAGGTCCCCAGCTGGACCTGGAGCTGGCCGCCGCGGGCAACACGGAGGTCGTACGGGCGAAGCAGCGCACCCTGAAGTCGCTGGGCCTGCAGGAGGAGATCGAGGACATCCTGATCACCCTGGGTCAGCAGTATCACCTGATCAGGCCGCTGGCCAGCGTGCGGGGATCGCTCTTCCTGTACATGGCCCTGGACCGCAGCCGCAGCAACCTCGCCCTGGCCCGTCACCGGCTCAAGGCGCTCGAAGGCACGCTGGAGGTCTGAGTACCCCGAGGCCGGCCCCGGCGGGGGCCGGCCAACGAACGGACCCCGCACCACCGAAGTGGTGCGGGGTCCGTGTGCGAGCGCCGGGCAGGCCTTGCACCTGCATTTCCCCACAGGAAGCGGGGCGTCTTTCCTTGGACCACCAACGCAGTGCCGAGTGATGGAAGTTTCAAGCTCAGCTCTGGGTAAAGCATAGCTCATGGTGAGGGCGGCTCGGAGCGGGGGTGGGCCTCGCTCGGCCGATGGCGCGGGCATGACACCGGTGGCCTGTGAATACACTTGCGCCGACCCGTACCGGAATCCGAGGATCCGAATTGCCTCAAGTGGTCATCGGCACCGGGCAAAGGGCGGACAATGCGATGATGTCGCCGGAACCGGTTTCGGGCCGGTGTCCGACCCGAAGCCGTTCCACCGCGTCGGCCCGCCCGGCCGCTCCACGAAAGCAGAGCCCGTTCCGTGTTCTCCGTCTTCGACGACACGCCGATCTACCACCGCCTCGTCACCGAACGCGGTGACGTGCCCGCTCTGGTGCGTGGTGAGGCCGAACGCATCAAGCGTGACCTGGAGCGGGTCATGGGCGGCGGCCCCGCGCACAACCCCGGCCTGCCGGTCCAGCGCGGGTTCTTCTCCTGATGAGCGTCTCCCTCCGCAAGCCGGTCGCGACGAGCGACGCCGAACTCGGCATGGAGCCGGGGCCGTTGCGGCTGCCCGACGGGCGGCCCGCCATGGCGGCCTGGACCCTCGATCCCGGTCTGCGCCACCTGAACCACGGCTCCTTCGGCGCGGTTCCCAGGGTGGCGCAGGAGCGGCAGAACGCGCTGCGGGCGGAGATGGAGCGCGCCCCGGTCGTCTGGTTCGCGTCGCTGCCCGAACGGGTCGCCGCCGCCCGGTCGGAGATCGCCGACATCCTGCGGGCCGACGCCAAGGACCTGGCCCTCGTGCCCAACGCGAGCGCCGGTGTCAGCGCGGTGTTCGCCGCCCTGGCGGCACGGCCCGGCGGCGACATCGTGGTCACCGACCACGGCTACGGCGCCGTCACGATGGGCGCCGAACGCCTCGCCCGGCGCTGGGGCAGCCGCGTCCGCACGGCTCGCGTCCCCCTGGCCGCCGGCCCCGAGGAGGCCTACGAGGCGGTGCTCGCGGAGGTCGACCAGGACGTCGTACTGATCGTCCTGGACCAGATCACCTCGGCCACCGCCCGGTTGCTGCCGGTGGAGCGTGTCGGCGCCGAGGCGGCCCGGCGCGGAATCACCCTGCTCGTCGACGGCGCGCACGCGCCCGGCCTGCTCGCCGCGCCCGTGGACGGGCTGGAGTGCGACGCCTGGGTCGGCAACCTGCACAAGTGGGGGTGCGCGCCCCGGGGCGCGGCGGCACTCGTCGCCCGCGGCCCCCTGCGGGACGACCTCCACCCGCTGATCGACTCCTGGGGCGCGGCGGAGCCCTTCCCGGACCGCTTCGACCACCAGGGCACGCTGGACGCCACCGGCAGCCTGGCCGCGCCCGCCGCGTACCGGTTCGTCGAGGACACCTGGGGCTGGGACACGGCCCGTCGGTACATGGACGAACTCGCGGAGTACGGCGCCCAGGTCGTCGCGAACGCCTTCGCCCGCGGCGGTACCCCGCCGGAGCCCGTCGACGTCGGTATGCCCGTCCCCGGTATGCGCCTGGTCCGGCTGCCCGACGGCCTGGGCGTCAACCGCCTCGACGCCGACGCCCTGCGTGACCGCGCGCCCGCCGAACTGGGCGTGGAGGCGGCGTTCACCAGCTTCGGCGGAATCGGCTATCTGCGCCTGTCCGCGCATGTCTACAACACCCCTGAGGACTACGAGTACTTCGCCGAGACCTGCGTCCCCGTCGTCGAACGCTGGGCCCGCGAAGCGCGCGGCTGAGTTCGCGGGATGCCGGTACCGACTTAGGTCACCGGGCGCACCGCCCTTCGGCTATCCCGCCGGACCGGGCTGTACACCTCCGTCGCGGTGCTCCCGACCGGTGGCCGACTGTGCGGCGCGCACCGCCCCGACACGCTGGGAGGCATGGACAAGACCCAGGGAATCAGCCGGGCCCGCTTCCTCGGCGGAGCGGCGGCGGCCGGCACGGCGGCGGGCGCCGACGCCATGGACCGGCACGCCACGCGGGGCCAGGACGGGCACCGCGGACTGCGGCACCGGGGCGTCGTCTACACGATCGGGGACGGCGAGACCCCGACGACGGCCTGGAACCCCGCCCGGATGCGCTCCGACCTGCGCGCCGACACGGTCGACGTCACCGGGGACGGCGTGGAACGCCTCGCCGCGACCGCGCACGAGGCGGCCGAAAACGGCCTCCACGTCTGGCTGCAGCCCACCCCCGCCGACATCCCGCAGCGCCACATCCTCGACCACCTCGCCGAGACCGGCCGCGTCGCCCAGCGGCTGCGCCGACAACCCCCGCTACGACCTCGACATGGCGGGCTACTCCATCACCAGGACCGTCCAGGACCGCCCCGGCGACCCGGACTCGCCCTGGCACTGGGAATCCAAGGAGGCCTTCCACGCCCTTGCCCGCCAGTACGGCGGGCACGCGGCTCCGCTCAGGGGCAGTCGTAGGTGAAGCGGGCGCTCGCGGTGCCGCCGTCCGGGGACAGCACGCGCAGCTCCGCGACGGCCGGGTACCTGCCCTGCCCCTGGAACGTCCACAGCAGCCGCAGGCGCACCTCCCGCCGCCCCTCGGGGACGGCCGCACGCAGGACGTCGGAGGTGGTGCCGTCGCTGCGCACCCAGCGGTAGGACAGCTCGCCCTCACCGCCGTCGGTCCGTACCACCCCCACGAACTCCACCGTCCGGTCGCACCCGGTGGCGCGCGCCGGGGCGGTCACCGCGACACCGCGCACCGAGAGGGCGGGCGCGTCGTGCCCGCGCCAGAACAGGAACACCAGCGCGGCGACCAGCACCAGCACGGGAAGCGCGTGCCGCCGCAGCCGGTGGCGCGGACGGGCCGGGGGAGCCGCCGGAAGGACGGCGGTGCGCTCGGCGCGCGGGAGGGCGGCGGTGACGCCCGGTCCGAAGCGCAGGACCGTCCCGTCGACGCGACCGTGGGGCGGCGGAGCGGCGGCGGTGTGGTCCACCACCGTCGTGCCGTCGTCGCCGTGCTGGACCCAGTGGCTGCCCAGGACGGTGGCGCTGTAGTCGTCCCGCTGCGGAGGCCGGCGGTCGGCGGGCGCGTTCATCGGAGCGTGCACTGCCGGGTCAGGAGCTGCTGCGACGCCCCGCCGGACGCGGCCGCGGGGCTGGTCGAGGCCTGCACGATCCAGTAGCAGCCGCTGCCCTGGAAGGTGTGCTCGACGGTGATCGTGTACTGCGTGGCGCCGCTGCGCGCATACGAGTCGACGGCACCGTCCGCGGTCCCGGCAGCCGCCCCGGCGGCGTTGTTCGTGAACCAGCCGACGGAGACGGAGACGGGACCGGTGCCGTCCGTGGTGACGGTGATCGTCGCGGTGGCCGTGGCGGTACCGGTCTGCCGGAACCCGGTGACCGTCACCTCCTTGACGGCGACCGGCGACGGGGAGGGCGAGGGGCTCGTCGTCGTACCGGACGAGTCCGACGGCGAGGGCGAACCGCTGGGCGGAGGGGGGCTCGTCGAGGTGCCGGCGGACGGCGACGGGGCCGGATCGCCGTCGGTGGCAGGAGGGGAGGCCGCACCGCTGGAGGCTTCGGGCACCGGGGAGTCCGCCGTCACCGACGGTGTGGGCGGGGCCGTCGGCGAGGGGAGCGGGCCGGTCTCGGCCACGGGCTCCGGACTGGTGGTGGCCAGCGTCTGCGTCCCGCCGCCGGCGCCCGCCCCCTGGCCGATGCCCTGCCCGAGCAGGAGGGCGACGAGGACGGCCGCCGCGGCCACCGCCGCGCCCGGCCAGGTCGGCCGCCACGCGTGCAGGCGTCCCGCGCCCGGAGCGCGGGCGAGGACCGTGCGCGCCGTGTCGGTGGTCGTTCCGGGCCCCGACGAGCGGCCGGACGGGAGCAGGAACAGCAGCAGGGCCACGAGAGCGGCCAGCCGGCCGCGACCGCGCTCCTCCCAGTCCTCCCCGTACGTTGCCACGGCCGCCCGCTCCAGGTCCGCCACGAACGCCGCCGCGTCCGCCGGCCGCTGGTCGGCCGACTTCGCCAGCCCCCGGCGGACCAGGTCACGCACCGCCTCCGGCACCTCCTCCGGCACCTCTTCCACGGGGACCGGGTCGTGCGCGTGCTGCAACGCCAACTGGGCCAGGTTGTCCCCCGGGAAGGGCTTGCGGCCCGTCAGGCACTCGAAGAACGTGGCGGTGGCCGCGTACACGTCGCCGGCGGGCGAGGCCGGTGCCCCCGTCCACTGTTCCGGCGCCATGTAGGCCGGGGTGCCCGCCACCCCGGTGCTGACGCCCGCGTCCACCGCGATGCCGAAGTCGACCAGCTTGGACACGCCCTCCGGGGTGACCAGGACGTTCGCCGGCTTGTAGTCACGGTGGACCACACCGGCCCGGTGCGCGTCCGCAAGACCGAGCAGCGAACCCTTGAGCACGGCCAGCGCGGACTCGGGGGACAGCGGGCTCTGCCGGGCGAGCAGGGTCCGCAGGGAGACGCCGTCCACCAGCTCCATCACGATGGCGGCGCCCTCCGGCGCCTCGACGTACTCGTAGAAACCGGTCACGTACGGGCTCTCCAGCCCGCCGAGCCGTTCCGCCTCGGCGCGGAAGCCGTGGACGAAACCCGGCCGGGTCAGCAGCGACTCGCTGAGGTACTTCACGGCCACCGGCACACCGGTCGGCTCGTGCACGGCGAGAACCACCCGCCCACTGGCTCCGGAACCCAGCTCGAACGACTCGGAGTACCCCGGTACGGCCCATGTGCTCATCGCCATTCCCCCTTGCCGTGGCGAGCCCTCGCCCTCGTGGCCCCGGGAACACCGGGCCACGGCACCAGAGACACGTTTTCGGCCGACGCGGTTGCAGTCCAGCCATGGGCACCCGTCACCGCGATCCGCGCACCGGCTGTCGTGTCGGCCGTCGTGTCGGTGAGGAAATGTCAGTGGCCTGATGAAGAATGCGAGCGGAAAATGAGATCAACTACGCCCGCACGGGGTAGGCGCTCCAGAGCCGCTGTCCCTGAAAGAGGTCACCACCGATGTCTGCCGCTGCCGACCAGCCACAGGTTCTCAACGCCCCTGCCGTCACGCCCGGTTGGGGGATCGAGGACATGGCCGAGCCCGAACGCGGCCGACAGCGTGGAGACCAGGCCGGACGCCCGTCCAAGTCGGCCCGTGCCAACGCCCCGTTGAGCCGCTCGGAGATCGAGATCCTCCGCGTCATATGCGACGCCCGTCACTCCGTGTTCGTCAGCGTGCACGCCAACGGGCGTCGTCGGTACGGCTACTGGCGTCCGCTGGACTCCGCCACCGGCAAGGGCGGTTGTTACGTGGCCCTGCCGACCGCCGAGTGCGACCAGCTGTACGAAGTCGGCCGGATCGCCCTGGGCGAGCCCGTCACCGACCCCAGCCGGACGACCTACCGGGTCCGTCCCGTGCCCGCCGCGGGGCCGCCCGCCCGTGTCCCCGCCCCACCCGCGCCGGCGGCGGCGCCCGCACCGGTACGCAGCGTGCGTGCCGTGCGGGCCGGGGTGCGCGCGGCCTGAGGAGTCGGCGAGAAACGAGGACCCCCGGCGCGGCGCGGGGCGGTCGGTCCGTACGTACCGGCGTCCTTGCCGTTTCGGGCAAGAATCCGCTGGTCAATGGTGCACGCCTGCTCTCCGGGCGTCGTCTGTGACAGTGCTGTGACCGGAAGTATGGCCTCCGTCACAGCTGGCTGATCGTGGCCCGATCAAGATCAGCGCATGCGGAGAAATTTGTTGGCGGTCCGTGAGGCGGGGCGTCCCGTCGTGGCCGTTCTGGCGGCCGGTGGCGTTGTCGCGGGGGTCCTCGTCGGCTGGCCGGGCCTCGACACCGTCAACGGGTGCGGGCTGTCGAGCGAGAAGTACCCCTCGCAGACGGCGCAGGACTGGGTGCGCAACGCGGATGTGGTGGTGGTCGCCCGCGCCGACGAGGAACGCGAGAGCGGGCGTGAGGAGTTGGGGGCGGGGGCGTACAGCTACCGGCTGGAGCGGACCGTCGACATGAGCGTCGAGGACAAGGCGTTCGAGTCCTCCGAGCGGTCCCATCCCACGGTCGGGGGCGAGCTGGGCTATGTCGGCGCGGGCTGGAAGGTGCGCCGTTCCGACGGCAAGACCCGCGTGGACGACCTCACCGGCGACGCGCCGCGTGTCGTACCCGGCCACACCTACGTCCTCGCCCTGCGCTGGGAGGAGGAGAAGTGGGTGCCGCTCGGGGAGGGCTCGGTCGTGCCCTTCGACGGACAGGAGGGCGGGCGCGGCGAGTGGTGCGGGCAGGTCCTGGAGCCCGACGACTACGCCCACGGCGAGCGCCTCGGCCGCTCGAGCGACCACAGCATGGAGAAGGCACTCCTCGGCAAGGGCCGGCCGGCCCTGAAGCAGGCCCTGGACCGGGCGGCGCGCAAGGAGTCGTAGCCCCGCGTCACCGGTGCGCCGGAGCCGGGGCCGACAGCAGCGTGAGGTAGTCGGAAAGGGCCGCCTGCGTGCCGGCGAGGGGGAAACGGGCACCGAGCTGGCCGTCCGGACGGACGACGAAGCCGGTGGGGCCGTCGGGCCGGTACAGCCGGGCGAACTCCCCGGCCGCGTCCCGGTACCCGGGGAAGGGCAGGACGTCGGGGGCGACCGCCGTGGCCTCGTGGGCGCGGATCGCGACGGCCTCCAGACCGTGCCCGGCGGCAGCGGCCCACGCCTCGGCGAGATCCGTGCGGTCGGCCGCGTACAGGAGCACGACGTGTTCCGCCCGGCCGCGCAGGACGTCGAGCAGCCGGAGCGGGTAGCCGGCCGCGGGCGCCTCGAGTCCGGGGCAGTCCGGCGCCCGGTCGCCCGGCTGGGGCGCGTCGACGGGGCCGTGGACGCCTCCGGCGAGCGGGCCGTCCCGGTAGCCGACGAGCAGTTGTGCCTCGCGCAGCAGGACGGTCCGCGGGTCGTCGGGGTCGGTCTCGATGCCCTGGGTGGCATGGCGGACCGTCCGGCCGACGACCTCCTCGCCGATCGGGCGGCGCTCGTCGTCGTAGGTGTCGAGCAGGGCCGCTCCCGCCTCGCCCCGCACCACGAGGGCGAGCTTCCACGCCAGGTTGCAGGCGTCCTGGACACCGGTGTTCATGCCCTGGGCGCCGGTGGGCGGGTGGATGTGGGCGGCGTCGCCCGCGACGAAGACCCGGCCCTCGCCGTAACGGTCCACGATGCGGTGGCTGATCCGGAAGACGGAGGACCAGCGCAGCCGGGACAGCACGGCCGGCCGGGGCGCCAGCCGGTCCACCACGGCCTGGAGATGCGCCAGTTCCGGAACGCGCGCGCCCTCAAGACCGTGCGCCACGCCGTCGGGTGCCCGTGTGGACAGCTCGGGCGGCACCAGCATCGACATGCGGTAGCGGCCGGTGCCGGGCAGCGGGATGCACACCAGCAGGTCGTCCGTGGAACCGTCGTCGGCGCGGTGCATGGACCGTACGCCGTAGCCGTGCGGCAGGTCCCAGTCGGTCTCCACGTCGCCCAGCATGTACTCCTCGGCGAAGGCGTCCCCCTCGAAGGCGAGCCCCAGTTCCTTGCGGACCGTGCTGTGCGCGCCGTCGCAGCCGATCAGATAACCGGCCCGAACCTCCTCCTGCCCACCGGAGGCGGTACGCAGCCGGGCGGTGACCCCGTCCGCGTCCTGCGCGAACGACAGCAGCTCGGTGCCCCGCTCCACGGCCGTGCCGAATCCGCCGACGTACTCCTCCAGCAGCCGCTCGGTCTCGTACTGCGGCAGGGCCGCGAACCGGTACGGCACCTCGGGCGGCAGGTTGAGGTCGATGCGGGCGACCTCATGCCCGTTGACGAGGATCAGCTGGCCGCGCATCACGGCGGCGCACTCCAGGACGGTACGGGCCAGGCCCATCCGGTCCCAGAGCTCCAGGGTGCGCGGCTGGACACCGACCGCCTTCGCGTACGGCAGCCTGGCCGGCAGCTTCTCGACCAGGCGGCAGCGCACCCGGTGCCGGCGCAGTTCGGCGGCGGCGCTCAGGCCCACGGGGCCGGCTCCCACGATGAGTACGTCGGTGGTCGGTGTGTGCACCACGGGTGCCTCCCAGCGCCTGGCCCCGGCCCAGGTCCCGAACTCCCATGGTCGCCCAGGGGTGTCCGGACGGCGACCCGGAGCAGCGGCACCCGGATGGTCGCCGGTGTTGCGGAGTCCGGGGACGCCGTTGGGGCGCGGCGCCGGGACCGCCCTCATCCGGGCACCAGCACCGCCCGCCCCCGCACCTCTCCCCGCCGGAGGCGGCCGAACGCCTCGGCCGCCTCCGACAGCGGGAACCGCTCGGTCTCGACGTGGAGCGCACCCGAGCGCGCCAGGGCGACGACCTCGCCGAGTTCGGGCCGGGAACCCCAGAACGGCAGGGACAGCCGGAAGCCCGGCGGCAGGACGCCCGGCTTGCGCACGGTCAGCCGGCCGCCGCCGCTGCCGACCAGCACGAGTTCCCCGCCCGGCCGCAGCACGTCGACGGCGAGCCCGACCGTGGCGTCGTTCCCGACGAAGTCGAGCACGGCGTCCGCGCCCACCCCTCCGGCCGCCGCCCTCAGCACCCGCGCGGTGTCCGCCCGCAGCAGGGTGCCCTCGTGCGCCCCGGACCTTTGGGCGAGCGCGAGGGCCTCCTCGCGGATGTCCACGGCGAGCACCCGGCTCGCGGTGGTGGCGCGCAGGATCTGGACCGCGAGGTGCCCCAGTCCGCCGACGCCGATGACCACGGCGGTGGTGTCCTCGCCCAGCGCGTGCCGCACTCCGGCGACGGCGGCGTACGACGTCAGACCCGCGTCCGAGAGCGGCGCCGCCTGCTCGGCCGACAGGTCGCCGATCGGCACCAGATGGCGGGCCGACGGGACGAGCAGGTACTCGGCCATCCCGCCGTCCCGGCCGAGCCCGACCCCGTGCCAGCCGAGCTCGCCGCGCCGGTCGCAGAGGTTGTCCCGGCCGACGGCGCAGCGGGGGCAGTCTCCGCAGCCCCAGGGGCCGTGGACGACGACGCGCTCCCCGGCATCGGATCCCGTGGCGACCCGGCCGGCGACCTCGTGGCCGAGGGTGAACGGTGGCCGGTAGGGGAGCGCGCCCGGCGCCGCGTCGATCACGTGCAGATCGGAGTGGCACAGTCCGGCGGCCTCCACCTCGACCAGCACCTCCCCCTCTCGGGGGACCGGGCGCCCGACCTCGCCGAGCACCGGCTCCCGACCCCAGTCCAAAAGTCGCACCGCCCTCATGAATCACCGTCCCGGGTCTTGTCAGCAGGGCGCCGGTGACGATAACAGAGATGAAGTCGGTTCAGTATCAGGCGTAGGAAGGATGTGCGGGATGAGCGGGGAAGTGCAGCTGGCCCGGTTCGAGGGCAGGGTCGCGATGGTCACCGGCGCCGGTTCGGGCATGGGTGCGGCCGTCGCGCGACAACTGGCCGCCGAGGGGGCGAGGGCCGTGGTCCTCGCCGACGTGAACCTCGAGAGCGCCGCCGCCGTCGCCGGGGAGACGCCGGTCGGCCGTGCCGTGCGGCTCGACGTCGCGGACGCGGACGCGGTCGACGCCGCCGTCGAGGCGGTGGTGCGGGAGCATGGGCGGCTCGACGTCCTGGTGCACGCCGCGGGGGTCGACGACCCGGAGGCCAAGCAGTGGATCGCGGACGCGCTCGGCGCGGGGCGCCCGCCCGAGGTGACCGACCGGCTCCCGGACGCGGCCTGGCGGCGCGTCATGCGGGTCAACCTGGACGGAACGTTTCATGTGCTGCGGGCGGCGGTGCGTGTCATGCGGCCGGCCGGGGCGGGCGCGATCGTCGTCATCGGCTCCTCGTCCGCCTTCGACACACCTGTCGGCTACCCCCACTACGCCGCGTCCAAGGCGGGGGTGCACGCGCTGAGCCAGGCCGTCGCCAAGGAGGCCGTCGCCTTCGGGATCCGGGTGAACGTGGTCGCGCCCGGTCCGACGGAGACCGGGATGGCGGTACGCACGCCCGCGCTGCTGCGCACCGGTTTCGCCGACCCGAGGGTGCGGCCGTACGCGACGCCCGAGGAGATCGCCGACATCGCCCTGTTCCTGGCCGGTGACGGCGCGGCCAACCTGGTCGGAGCGGTGCTGCTGGCCAACGGCGGCCGTTTCACCGCCTGACGCCCCCGGCGGAACGAACTGGTGCAGGGCTATTGCCCCCTCGTGATCTCGTACCTACCGTTCATGAAGTGAGTTCAGTTTACGGTGAGTGAGGAGGTGGTCGACATCGAGGTGGGGTCGTCCTGCACGAGGGCGCAGTCGCCGTCCCGCGGCGAACCCGCCGAACCGGAGTTCCCCGCCCGCGCAGAGCGGGCCTGTTTCGACGGCCAGGACGACGCGCCCGTGGCCGCCGCACGCGGCTGAGGTCCACCCACCGTCCCCACCCCTTTGTACGACACGAGCACGATGGAGCCCCCATGCACCTCCGTCACCCGGAGATCGATCCCCAACTACTGTCCGAGACCGAGGAACACCGGGAACTCCGCACCGTCCTGCGGGACTTCCTCGCCGACGTGAGCGGGCCCGAGGAGGTGCGCAAGCACCTGGCCACCCCGCGTGGCCACGACGAGACGGTGTGGGCACGCCTGGCGGGCGAGATCGGCGTGCACGGCCTGGCGATCCCCGAGGAGTACGGCGGCTCGGGCTTCTCCTTCGCCGAACTCGCCGTCGCGCTGGAGGAGTCCGGGCGCGCCCTGTACTGCGGGCCGCTGCTGCCCACCGTGGTCCTCGCCGCACACGCCCTGCTCCACAGCGCCGACCGCCGGGCCTGCGAGCGCTACCTGCCCCGGATCGCGGACGGCACCCTGACCGCGACCGTGGCCGGCCTCCACGACGACACACCCGGCGTCCGCGCCGAGTACGGCGCCACGGGCTGGCTGCTGCGCGGCGCGGCGGACTTCGTACTCGACGGAGCCGACGCGGGGATGATCGTCGTACGGGCCGAAACCCCCGACGGCACACGGCTGTTCACATGTGAGCCCGCCGCGGACACCTGTCCGCGCACCCCGCGCCGGGTCCTCGACGAGACGCGCCGGCAGGCCCTGGTCGAGTTCCGTGGAGCACCCGCCACCCCCCTGGGCGAGCCGGATCCCGTCACCACCACGGCGGCGATCCTCGACACCGGCCGGGCCGCGCTCGCCGCCGAGCAGGTGGGCGGTATCGGCCACGCGCTGGACGCCACGGTCGCGTTCGTCGGTGAGCGGCAGCAGTTCGGGCGTCCGATCGGCTCCTTCCAGGCGGTCAAGCACAGGCTGGCCGACGTACTGGTCGCACGGGAGGCGGCCCGCTCGGCCGCCGCCTACGCGAGCGCGTGCGTGGCCCTCGCCTCGCCGCAGCTGCCGGTGGCCGCGAGCGCCGCCGCGGCGGTCTGCTCCGAAGCCTTCCTGCTGGCCACGGCCGAGTACGTCCAGCTGCACGGCGGGATCGGCTTCACCTGGGAGCACCCGGCGCATCTGTACGTCCGCCGGGCCCGCAGCGGCGGAGTGCTGTTCGGCACCGCCGACCAGAACCGCGCCCGGCTCGCCGGACTCGTCGGCCTCACCCGCCAGGGGTAGGTGCAGGTCTCAACCATTCTATTGAAGTCAGTTCAGTTTGGTGGCAGTCTCAAGGGTGTCGCAGCGAAGCGGGACGACACCGAGGAGGCGCGATGCTGGCCGCCAGGCTGTACGGAGCCAAGGATCTGAGGATCGAGGAGATGCCCGAGCCCGAGCCGGGGCCGGGCGAGGTGAAGATCCGCGTGGCGTACGCGGGGATCTGCGGTACCGATGTGCACGAGTACTTCGAGACGCCTCGTGCCACGCACGAGCCCAACCCGCTGACCGGCGCGACCCTGCCCCAGACCCTGGGGCACGAGTTCGCCGGGACCGTGGTGGCCTGCGGGGAGGACGTCGACCGGGTCACGCCGGGCGCGCGGGTCTGCGTACGGCCGATCCGCACCTGCGGGGTGTGCCCCCGCTGTACGTCCGGACTCTCCCATCTGTGTACGGCCCTGGCGGCGATCGGGGTGACCTCCCCGGGCGGCGGACTCGCCCAGTACGTCGTCGTGCCCGCCGGCTCCGTGCACCCGCTGCCGGACGGCCTCTCGCTGGAACAGGGGGCGCTGGTCGAGCCCATGGCCGTGGCCCTGAACGCGGTCGAGCGGGCCCGGGTCCCCACCGGGGGCAGTGCGTTGGTGACGGGCGCGGGCGCGGTCGGCATGGGTGTGCTCTTCGCGCTCCGGGCGCGGGGCGTCCACGACGTCCTGGTGGCGGAGCCCTCGGCGTCCCGCCGTGCGGCGGCCGAACGGCACGGCGCCCGGGTGCTCGACCCCGGCGCGGTCGACGTGGCCGAGGAGGTGCTGGCCCACACCCGGGGCAGGGGCGTGGACGCCGCCGTCGAGTGCGCGGGCCGGCCCGAGGCGCTGAACGCCGCGATCCGCGCGCTGGCCGCACAGGCGCCGGTGGTGATGGTGGCCCTGTACTCCGGCCCGGTCGCCATCGACGCCTCCGTCGTACGCCTGGCCGAACTGGCCCTGCTCGGGGCCGAGGCGTACCCGGACGGCGTCTTCGAGCGGGTCATCGAGCACATGGCCGCCGGGCACTACCCGACGGACGGCTGGCTCGACCACATCCCGCTGGCCGACACCGTCGCCGGGCTGCACGACGTCCGTGACGCGCGGCGGCTCAAGGTGCTCGTCGACATCCCGGCGCGGGACGGCGGCTGACACCGATCCGGGTCCGGGGCTTGACAGTGGATCACGCGCTCCGCAGACTCGTAATGAATTCAGTTCAGTTTGGTTCTGCTCGGTGGTACTCGGCTCAGTGTGGAGGGATCGAAGATGGCAGTGGAAGACGAGATCCAGTTCGAGCGCGACGGTCACGTCGCCCGCGTCTGGCTCAACCGCCCCTGGAAGAAGAACTGCGTGACGGTGCCGATCCTGGACCGGCTCGACGAGATCATCACCGAGGTCGACGAGGACCCCGAGCTGAGGGTCCTGGTGGTCCGCGGTCGCGGTGGCACGTTCTGCTCGGGCTTCGACCTGGACAGCCTGAAGGCGGAGTACGTCGGCAAGTCCAACGCGATCGACGTCGCGGTCAAGTCCGCGAAGGTGTGCGACCGCCTCTACTCGATGAAGACCCCCTCGGTCGCCGTCCTGGAAGGCTATGTCACCGCCGGCGGCTTCGAGATCATGATCTCCTGCGACTTCGCGATCGCCGTGGACGACGCCAAGATCGGCGACTTCCACATCCGCCGCGCGCTGTTCGGCGGGGCCGGCCCGATCTACCGCGTGCCGCGCATGATCGGCATCCGCAAGACCAAGGAGCTGATGCTCACCGGCAAGCTGCTCTCCGGCACCGAGGCCGTCGAGTTCGGCCTGATCAACAAGTCCGCCCCGGCCGACAAGCTGGACGAGACGGTCCAGGACTTCATCGGCGACCTCGTCGACAAGAGCCCCTTCATGATGTGGCTCACCAAGATGACGATCGACCGGAGCCTCGACGCCGACATCCAGTCGCTCATGGTGATGGAACACCTCGCCGTCGGCGTGGCCCTCAACTCCGAGGACGCCAACGAAGGTGTCTCGGCGTTCCTGGAGAAGCGCGAACCGAAGTGGCAGGGGCGCTGATCCCGATGACCGCGGAGTCGATGGCCGGGGAGCCGATGCCCGTCGCGTCGATGGCCGGGGATCCGCCGGCCGGTGACGCGCCGGCCGGGGATCCGCGCGGCCCTGCGGCCCGGCTCCAGGGCTCGCGCTGCTCCGGCTGCTCGGTGACGGTCTACCCCGCGGACGACGCGTGCCCACGCTGCGGGGGGCCGGCCGACCCGGCCACCCTGTCCGCGCAGGGCACGCTGTGGACGTGGACGGTACAGCGGTACGCCCCCAAGTCACCGCCGTACCGGGCCCCGGCGGACGGCTTCACGCCGTTCGCACTCGGCTACGTCGAACTCCCGGAAGGCGTACGGGTGGCCGCCGTGCTGGATGTCGAGTTCTCCGAGGTCAGGATCGGCATGCCCCTTACGCTGACCGCCGGAGACGGAGTGCCCCGGGCCCACCGTGAGGAGCGCCCATGAGCACCGACGTCCTGATCTGCGGCGCCGGACGGACCCCGTTCGGCCGGACCGAGGAGAGCGGCCGCCGGCTGGCGGTGCGCGCGGTGAACGCCGCGCTGGCCGACGCCGGCCTCGACTGGTCACGGGTACGGGCGGCGTTCGGCGGCAGCGACAGCGCCGGACTCGCCGACACGCTCGTGGCCCAACTCGGCCTGACCGGACTGCCGTTCGTGAACGTCAAGAACGGCTGCGCGACCGGCGGCAGCGCACTGCTCTCCGCCGTGAACGCCATCCGCTCCGGCATGGCGGACGTCGTCCTCGCCGTCGGCTTCGACAAGCACCCCCGAGGCGCCTTCGACCCACGCCCGGAGGACTGGGGACTCGGCGAGGAGTACGGCAGCGACGGACTGATGGTGACCACACAGTTCTTCGGCATGAAGATCCGCCGCTACATGCACGACCACGGCATCACCCCGGACACCCTCGCACTGGTCGCCGAGAAGGCCTACCGCAACGGGGCGCTGACCCCCGAGGCCTGGCGCCGCAAACCGGTGTCCGCCGCCGAGATCCTCGACTCCGGCATGGTCAGCGACCCGCTGACCCGCTACATGTTCTGCTCCCCGGGAGCGGGCGCCGCCGCACTGGTCCTCTGCTCACCCGAGGTGGCCCGCACCCTGGACGGACCGTCCGTCACCCTGCGCGCGGCGGCCGTACGCACCCGGCGCTTCGGCACGTTCGAGGTGTTCAGCCCCTGGATCCCGGCGGGCGAACCGACCAGCGTCAGCTGCGACGCCTCGGCCGCCGCCTTCGAGGAGGCGGGCATCGGCCCCGACGAGGTCGACGTCTGCCAGCTCCAGGACACCGAGAGCGGCGCCGAGGTCATGCACCTCGCCGAGTGCGGATTCTGCGAGGACGGCGACCAGGAGCGGCTGATCGGCTCCGGCGCCACGGAGATCGGCGGCACGCTGCCGGTCAACACCGACGGCGGCTGCATCGCCAACGGCGAACCCATCGGCGCCTCCGGACTGCGCCAGGTCTACGAGGTCGTCCAGCAACTGCGCGGCAGGGCCGGCGACCGCCAGGTCCCCGGTGCACCCAGGACCGGCTTCACCCATGTGTACGGCGCCCCGGGCGTGAGCGCCTGCACGGTGCTCTCCCGCTGAACCCAGGAGGTGACGACATGACCCGTATCCCCGAACCGGAGGAGTTCCGCGCCCTGGCCCGGCAGTGGCTCACCACGGCCGCCCGGCCCCGCGCCGCCGACGGGGAGTGGGGCAGCGGCTCCGACTCCGTCGCCGTGTTCGAGAACCGGACCGAGCGCCAGGAACGCGAGCACACCGCCCGCACCCAGGAGTGGGAACGCACCCGCTTCGACCAGGGATGGGGCGCGCTCAACTGGCCGGCCGTGTACGGGGGGCGCGACCTGCCCGCCTACTACGAGCAGCTCTACCGCGCCGAGGAAGCCGCCTTCGACGTGCCGCAGCGCACCGAGATCTTCCCGGTCACCCAGCAGCTCGTCGCGCCCGCGATCGGCATCTGGGGCACCGACGAACAGAAGCTGCGCTGGCTGCGGCCCATGCTGCGCACCGACGAACTCGCCTGCCAGCTCTTCTCGGAGACCGAGGCCGGCTCCGACCTCGCCGCCGTTCGCACCAGGGCCGTACGGGACGGCGACACCTGGGTCCTCGACGGCCACAAGGTGTGGACCTCCGGGGCCCGGGTCGCCACCTGGGGCGTCGCGGTGTGCCGCACCGACCCGCAGGTACGCAAACACGCCGGCATCACCGTCTTCCTGGTGCGCATGGACGCGCCGGGCGTGACCGTCCGGCCCATCCGGCAGATGACCGGCGGCGCCAGCTTCAACGAGGTCTACCTCGACGGCGTCGTCGTCCCCGACACCGACCGGCTCGGACCCGTCGGCGAGGGCTGGCGGGTCACCCTCAGCGTGCTGGCCGCCGAACGGCTCGACTCCGGAAACCTCGGGCTCGACAACGCCGACCGGGCCCTCGACCTGGCCAGGAACCTGCCCCGCCCGCTCACCGACGGCGAACGCGGGCGGGCCGCCGACCTCTACGTCCGCGCCCTCGTGCAACGGCTCATCGCCCTGCGGGTGACCGGCGCCCTCGTCGCCGGGCGCGAACCCGGCGCGGAGGCCTCGGTCGGCAAGCTGTACGCCACCGAGACCATGCGCCGCACGACCGATCTGGCAGCGGAGCTGCTCGGCCCGAGCCTCGTCGCCGACACGGGGGAGTGGGGCACGTACGCCTGGACGGAGCACCTGCTCGGCGCGCCCGGCTACAGCATCGCGGGCGGCACCGACGAGATCCAGCACAACATCCTCGCCGAGCGTGTGCTCGGCCTGCCCAAGGAGCCCGCCCGATGAGCACGGCCACGGAGACGGCGGAGCTGGCGGTCCGGGTCCGCGCCCGGCTGGGGGCGTCGGCGGGGGAGTTGAGGACCCTGCCGGGCGGCCACTCGGGGCTGACGTACTCGATCGCCGTGGGGGACGCGAAGTACGTCGTCAAGGCCGTGCCCCCGGGACAGCGGCCCGTCGGACGCAACGACGTCCTGCGCCAGGCACGGGTGCTGGGCGCACTCGCCGGTTCCGATGTGCCCGTGCCCGGCGTCGCCGCCGTCGAGGCGACACAACCTGCCTGGTTCGCCATGGAGTTCGCGGCGGGAGAGGCTGTCGAACCCGTACTCGACGAGCCCGCGCTGTCCCCCGGGACCGCCCGCGCCCGGATGCTGGAGATCGCCTCGGTCCTACGGCGGCTGCACGCCACCGACGTCCGGGCACCGGCCCTCGACGCGCCGGAACCCCTCGACGCGGCCGGTGAACTGGCCCGCTGGAGCCGCACCATGCACGCCGTCCCGGCCGAACTACGGCCGGGAGGCGAGGAGTTGATCGAACGCCTCGCCGCCGAGGTGCCCGCCGGACTCCCACCGGTCCTGCTGCACGGCGACTTCCGGCTCGGCAACGTGCTGTGCGTCGGGGAGCGCCCGGTGGCCGTCGTCGACTGGGAGATCTGGAGCGTCGGCGACCCGCGCATCGACCTCGGCTGGTTCCTGCTCTTCGCCGACCACCGCAACTTCCCGAGCCTGGGCCGTGCCGTCCCCGGGCTGCCCACCGAGGCCGAACTCCTCGACGCCTACCTCGACGGCGGCCCCGCGCTGCCCGCGATGGACTGGTTCCGGGCCCTGGGCCGGATGAAGATGGCCGCGATCATGGGCCACAACCTGCGCCGGCACCGCGAGGGCAAACATCACGACCCGGACCAGGAACGACTGCCGCCCACCATCGCCGCGATGATCCGCACGGCGCGCGACCTCCTCTAATCCCGCAAGAAGGAGCAACCGTGGATTTCGCCTTCTCGCCACGGGCGAGTGAACTCCAGGACCGTATGCGGTCGTTCATGGACGAGTACGTCTTCCCCGCCGAAGCCGTCTACGACCGGCAGCTCGCCGAGGCGGACGACCCGCACGCCCTGCCGCCGGTGATGACGGAGCTGAAGCAGAAGGCACGCGCCGAGGGCCTGTGGAACCTCTTCATGGCACACGGCGACTGGGGCGCGGGACTCACCAACCTCGAATACGCGCCGCTCATGGAGCTGGCCGGCCGCTCGATCATCGGTCCGGAGGTCTTCAACTGCTCGGCGCCCGACACCGGGAACATGGAACTGCTCGCCCTGTACGGCACGCCGGCCCAGCAACAGCGCTGGCTGCGGCCCCTGTTGGCGGCAGAGATCCGGTCCTGCTTCGCCATGACCGAACCCGAGGTGGCGAGTTCGGACGCCCGCAACATCCGCACCCGCATCACCCGCGACGGCGACCACTACGTCGTCAACGGCCGCAAGTGGTACACCTCCGGGATCCTCGACCCCGACTGCCGGCTGATCATCCTGATGGGCAAGACCGACCCGGACGCGCCCACCTACCGACAGCAGAGCATGCTCCTCATCCCCCGGGACACCCCGGGCATCACGGTCCTGCGCGATCTGCCCATGTTCGGCTACACCGACCGGCTCGGCCACGGCGACGTGCTCTTCGAGGACGTCCGGGTGCCGGTGGAGAACATCCTCGTCGGGGAGGGGGAGGGCTTCGCCCTCGCCCAGGGGCGGCTCGGGCCGGGGCGTATGCACTACGCGATGCGCGCCGTCGGATTCGCCGAGCGCGCCCTGCGGCTGATGTGCGAACGCGCCACCGAACGCGTCGCCTTCGGCGGGCCCCTCGCCGAACGGGGCGTGGTGCGCGAGTGGATCGCCCGCAGCCGTATCGAGATCGAGCAACTGCGGCTGCTGGTCCTGAAGTCGGCGTGGCTGATGGACACCGTCGGCAACGCCGCGGCCCGCATGGAGGTCGCCGCCATCAAGGTCGCGGCCCTGGACGTCGCCCACCGGGTCGTCGACCGCGCGGTCCAGACACACGGCGCGGCCGGGGTCAGCGACGACACCGTGCTGGCCCGGCTGTACGCCGTCACCCGCGCGCTGAAGATCGCCGACGGCCCCGACGAGGTGCACCTGCGCACGGTGGCCCGTCAGGAACTCGCCCAGTACGAGAAGAAGGCCCAGACGAAGGCCCAGGAGAAGGCCCAGATGAAGGCAGGGACAGCGTGAGCGGCAACACCCTCGACGGCAGGGTGGCCGTCATCACCGGCGGATCCCGCGGCATCGGCCTGGGCATCGCCACCGCCTACCGCGCCGCCGGCGCACACGTGGTGATCGCGGCCCGCAAGCCGGCCGGACTCGCCGAGGCGCGCGAGCAGTTGGAGCGTGTCAAGGGCGACGGCGGCCTCCACACCGTCGTGGCCAACGCCGGCGAGCCCGACCAGGCCGAGGCATGCGTGGAGGAGACCATGTCCCGCTTCGGCCGGGTCGACATCCTCGTCAACAACGCGGCGACGAACCCGTACCACGGCGACCTGCTCGACCTGGACCTGCCACGTGCGGAGAAGACCGTGCGCGTCAACCAGTACGGCATGATCGCCTGGACGCGCTGCGCCTGGCGGGCCTGGATGGCCGAGCACGGGGGCGCCGTCGTCAACATCGCCTCCGTGGGCGGACTGATCGTCGACCCGCACATCGGCTACTACAACGCCACCAAGGCCGCCATGCTCCACATGACCCGGCAGCTCGCCTACGAACTCGGGCCCCGGGCCCGGGTGAACGCCATCGCCCCCGGACTGATCAAAACGGAACTGGCCCGCGCCGTATGGGAGGTCCGCGAGCCGATCCTCACCGCCAAGCTGCCGCTGCGCCGCCTCGGCACGGTCGAGGACGTCGCGAACGCGGCCCTGTTCCTGGCGTCCGACGCCTCCTCCTGGATGACGGGCCAGACCCTGGTGCTCGACGGCGGCGCCACCGCCCTGCCGATCGGGGTGGACGAGTGACCGCGCCGCCGCGAACCGCTATCGACCTGTTCTCGCTCGAGGGCAGAACGGCCGTCGTCACCGGAGCCTCCGCGGGGCTCGGCGCCCGCTTCGCCACCGTCCTCGCACAGGCCGGCGCCACCGTCTTCGCCGCCGCCCGACGCATCGACCGGCTCAAGGAACTCGCCGACTCCGACGCCCGCATCCACCCGGTCGCCTGCGACGTCTCCCTCGAAGCCGACCGTACGAGACTGGCCGCGACGGCGCTGGCCGGCACCGGCCGGATCGACGTCCTCGTCAACAACGCCGCCGCCCCGGGCCGCACCCGCGCCGCCGACGAGACACCGGAGGACTTCGCCGACGTACTCGGCGTGAACCTCACCGCGCCCTTCCACCTGGCGCGGCTCACCGCCGAGGCGCCGGCCCCGGCAGGTGGCAGGAGCATCATCAACGTCGCCTCCATACTCGGCCTGGTCTCCGCCGCGCCCCTCGGCGGCGCCAGCTACTCGGCGTCCAAGGCCGGACTGATCGGCCTGACCCGCGAGCTGGCCGGACAGTGGGGCGCCGACGGCACCCGCGTCAACGCGCTCGCCCCGGGCTGGTTCCGCACCGAGATGACCGAGGACCTCTTCGCCGACGACCGCTCCGGCCGCTGGGTCGAACGGGGCACCCTGCTGGGCCGCGGCGGCGACGCCCACGAGCTCGACGGCGCACTGCTGTTCCTGGCCTCGGACGCGTCCTCGTACTGCACCGGGCAGGTCCTCACCGTCGACGGCGGATGGACCGCGCGATGACCGTGACCGCCGACATCGGGGACGACGGCCTCGCCCATGTCACCCTGCGCCGCCCCGCGGCGGGCAACGCCATCGACCTCGCGACGGCGCGCGGACTCCTCGACGCGGCCCGCGCCTGTGAGCGCGCGTCCGTACGGGCCGTGCTGCTCACCGGTGAGGGACGGTCCTTCTGCGTGGGCGGCGACCTCCGGGAGTTCGCCCGGTTCTCCGGCGGGGCACTGGAGAAGCACCTCCTCGCGGTGACCGACGCCCTGCACGACGCGCTGCGCACGTTCGCCGCGCTCGACGCGCCCATGGTGGCCGCCGTCCAGGGAGCCGTCGCGGGCGCGGGCATCGGCCTGGCGGCCGCCGCCGACGTGACCCTCGCGGCGGCCGACGCCTCGTTCACCGCCGCCTACACCGGCATCGGCTACTCGCCCGACGCCGGTGTGACCTGGTCGCTGCCCCGCCTCGTCGGACCCAAGCGGGCCCTGGACCTGCTGCTGACGAACCGCAGGGTACCGGCGGCGGAGGCCGCCGCGATCGGACTGGTGAGCCAGGTCGTCCCCACCGGACGGCTCGCCTCCGAGGCCGCCCGGACGGCCGGGGCCCTGTGCCACGGCCCGACCGCCGCCTTCGGCGCCACCCG
Source organism: Streptomyces vulcanius (assembly GCF_042653945.1). NCBI lineage: Bacteria > Bacillati > Actinomycetota > Actinomycetes > Kitasatosporales > Streptomycetaceae > Streptomyces > Streptomyces vulcanius. Next base: position 58,959 of record NZ_JBHSFK010000023.1, read on the forward strand.
CCGGCTCGTCGCCGCCGGACTCACCTCGGATCTCACCACCCACCTCGACCGCGAGGCCCGGGCCCTCGCCGCCGCGGCCTCCTCCGAGGCGGGGCGTGAGGGCGTGGCCGCCTTCTTCGAGAAGCGGGCGCCCGACTTCCCGCCCGGGACCTGAACCCACACATCAAGGGAGCCCACCGTGTCGCAAGCATTCGTCGTCGGAGCCGTCCGAACCCCCGTCGGCCGCCGCAGGGGCACCCTCGCCGGTGTGCATCCCGCCGATCTGGGCGCCCATGTGCTGCGCGCCCTGCTGGAGCGCACCGGGGCCGACCCCGACGCGATCGACGACGTGTACTTCGGGTGCGTCGGCCAGATAGGCGCCCAGACCGGGAACATCGCCCGCACCGCGTGGCTGTCGGCGGGCCTGCCCCACCACGTACCCGGTACCACCATCGACCGGCAGTGCGGTTCCTCCCAGCAGGCCGTGCACTTCGCCGCCCAGGCGGTCGGTTCCGGCGCCGCCGACCTGGTGATCGCGGGCGGAGTCGAGGTGATGAGCCTCGTCCCCATCGCCAGCCCGATGACCGTCGGCGAACAGGCCGGACTCGGCAGCCCCTACGCCGGGGCCGGCTGGCGCGAACACTTCGGGGACCAGGAGGTGTCGCAGTTCCGGGGCGCCGAACTGATCGCCGAGAAGTGGGGTGTCTCCCGCGAGGACATGGAGCGGTTCGCGCTCACCAGCCATGAGCGGGCCCTCGCCGCACAGGCCGGGGGCGCCTTCGACGACGAGATCGTCCCCGCCTTCGGACTCACCGCCGACGAGGGTCCGCGCGCCGACACCACGCTCGAGAAGATGGCGGGACTCAGGACGCTCACCGAGGGCGGCCGGCTGACAGCCGCTGTTTCCAGCCAGATTTCCGACGGCGCCGCCGCCCTGCTGATCGCCTCGGAGGAGGCCGTGAACCGTCACGGCCTGACCCCGCTGGCCCGCGTGCACACCATGGCCGTGACCGGCTCCGACCCGATCCATATGCTGACGGGCCCGATCCCCGCCACCGAGAAGGTCCTCGCCAGAGCGGGTCTGACGATCGAGGACATCGACCTGGTCGAGATCAACGAGGCTTTCGCCTCCGTCGTCCTTGCCTGGCAGAAGGAGATCGGCGCCGACCCCGCGAGGGTCAACGCGTACGGAGGCGCCATCGCGCTCGGCCATCCGCTCGGCGCCACGGGCGCCCGGCTGATGACCACCCTCGTCCACCAACTGCGCAGGACCGGCGGGCGCTACGGTCTGCAGACGATGTGCGAGGGCGGTGGTATGGCCAACGCGACGGTCCTCGAAGTTGGCAACTGAGTTCAACTTGGGTTTACTCTCGGGTACGCACACGGTGGGTGACGGCCATGGAGAGGGAGCATGACGAGGATCGTTGAACCGGAGGCAGGACCGAGGTCCAAGCGCGCCGCCATTCTCACGGCCGCGGTGGACTGCTTCGGCGAGACGGGCTTCGAGGCCACCAAGTGGTCCACCGTGGCGGAGCGGGTGGGCATCGGACAGACCGCCCTCTACCACTACTTCGAGTCGAAGACGCACTGTCTGCTCACCATCATGCGACTCGAACTGCAGCGGTCCCACGACCGGTTCGTCGAGGCGACCGAGGATGCGGCCGACCCCGTCGAGGCACTGCGGGCCGCGGTCCGCGCGGCGTACGACGTCTCCCCGCAGGAGGTGCTCCAGATGCGCATCCTGCAGAACCACATGGACCTGCTGTCCGGCTCGCGCCGCTCCAAGCGCGAGGAGGCGGAGCGCGTCGCAGCCCGCCAGCTGGTCCAGGTCGTCGAGCGGGACTGGATGAACCTGCTGGTGAAGGGCATGGCGCAGGGCGCCTTCCCGCTGCGGGACGCCCAGCTGCTCGGCGCGAGCGTGCTGGGCCTGATCGTCAGCGTGTGGCGCTGGTACCGGCCCTCGGGGCCGACGCCGCTCTCCGAGATCAGCGACCTCATCGAGGGCGCCTGCGTACGCATGGTCGCCGGCTGACCCCCGGCGCTCCTGCCCCGCAGCCCCCTTCCGGCCCCCGACGGACATCCGTCGGGGGCCGTGCCGCATGACCATTGCCAGGTGTGTGACCACCGCATTAAGATTTCCATCGAGCTGAACTGAACTGAACTCAGGTTGACTGATAACCCGCACCGAATACCGTACTGCGAGAGAGGTTCACTCATGGCCGGTGTGCTGCGCGCCTACATGGCACGTATGGACAGCGATCACCCGGAGCAGGCGCTCGACCTGCTCGAACCGGACTTCCGCTTTCTCATCGCCCTCCCGGGCGGCGAGGCGACGGGACACTCCAAGGACGACTTCGCCGCGTACATCGCCGGCCGCAACGCCGTCGAGCGGTCCCACGAGATCCTCCGTTCCAGTTCCGACCGCGATCTGGAGACCGTGTACGGAGTGGTGACCGAGGCCGGGAAGACCGTCGGGTCCTTCCTGTCCGCCGCCGTCGTCACCCCGGACGGCCGGATGGCCCGCTACCAGTCGTACTTCTCCACGACCTACGACCTCATCGACCGGGCGGACTGACGGCCATGACCGTCGACACACAGGTCGTAAAGGAGCCGACATGACCGACACCTCCACCGCACCCGCCCCCTTCCTGACCGCGTGGTTCGAGATCCTCGACAGCGACGAGCCGACCAGGATCCTCGACCTGATCAGCGACGACTTCTCGCTCTCCATCCTGTTCTCCACCGGCGACGGCAACGCCACCGACTTCGCCGGGGACCGCGCCGCGCTGGTCGGCTACCTCGAGCAGCGCGAGAAGGGCACCCGTACCCACCACCGGCTGTCCGCGACCACCCTCGGCCAGGACGAACTCTTCCTCGGCGAGGTACGGCGCTCGGGCGTCCCCGAGGCGAGCTTCGTGGCAGCGGGACGGGTGGACGCGAAGGGGCGGCTGCAACGGCTGCTCATCGGCCGCTCGTCGCAGATCCGCTTCGACTGAAAGTGATTCGCTCGAAAGTGATTCGCTCGAAAGTGATTCGCTCGAAAGTGATTCGCGCGAACGTGTTTGGAGGACAGCCATGTACAACCTCGTCCTGCTGGCCGCACGGCCCCCGGACTGGACGCACGAGCGGTTCATCGCCTGGTGGCGCGGCGACCACGCCGAACTGACCTACCGGCTGCCCGGCCTGCGCGCCTGGCGGCACACCGAGATCGACCAGGCACTGGAGCCCCGCTCCGAGGGCTGGGACGGGCTCTCCGTGCTGAGCTTCGACTCCCCCGAGGACCTCAAGGCGGCCCTCGCGAGCCAGGAGTGGGCGGACGCGGTGGCCCAGGTCGGGGACATGAAGGGCCGCCGCATCGCGGTGATGGGGCACGAGGCGGAGATGTTCACCACGGAAGCCGGCACGGCATAGCCAGGAAGCGGTAGCGGTATGCGACAGGTAGTGCGGGAGTTCCAACGCAGGGCCGAGCAGGCGGACTTCGTCGCCGTCGTGGACGACACCGGCAGCCATACGGCACGCGAACTGCTGGCCGAGGCGGCCCGGCTCGCCGACGCGATGTTCCCGGACGGCGCCGGCGGCACCGTCCTGCTCCAGGCGGACAACTCGTGGCGCACCGTCGCCGGCAGCCTCGCCGCGGGCATGACCGGCGGAGTCCTCGCGGTCGTCAACCGGCACACGTCGTCCGCCGAGTTCGCCGCGGCCTTCGAGGACATCCGTCCGGACGCCGTCGTCGCCGAACCGTCGGCGCACGACGAATGGGCGCTGCCCGAGCTGCTGCCCGGCCGCACCGGCACGGTCCTCGACGGCTGGACCTGCCGGGTGGCACCCGGGCCGCGTGACGTGTCGCGGTGGTCGGGCGGCGTTCTCATCGGACTGACCTCCGGCTCCACCGGACGGCCCAAGGGCGTCGTGCAGTCCGAGGAGGCCCTGCGCTACGCCGGCCTGAACACCATCGACATCAATGGCCTGACCAGTGGCGATGCCGTGGCCGCGATCGTGCCGCTCTCCTCCACGGCCGCATACTGCTTCGGCGTCTATCTCTCCCTCCTGCTCGGCGGCCCGCTCGTCCTGACGGCGAAGTGGGACCGCGCCGTCGCGCTGCGCCGGATGGCGGAGAACGAGGTCCGCTGGACCATGTGTGTGCCGACGATGGCGCTCCAGATGGGCGCCGAGGCAGCCGGATCCCGCGTTCTGGCCGGGGTCCGCTCGATCACGGTGGGCGGCGGCCCGATGGACCGCGGCGCCCTGGGCCGCGCCGAACGGTCCCTGGGCACCAGGATCCTCCGCGTGTTCGGCATGTCCGAATGCCTCGGACACACCTCACCGCGGCCCGAGGACCCCGAGGAGATCCGGCTCGGCCGGGACGGCCGCCCCTTTCCCGGCACGGACCTGCGCGCCCTCACCCCCGACGGGGCCAGGACCGGCCCGGGCGGCACGGGCCGGGCCCAGGTGCGCGGTCCCTCGCTCTTCCTGGGCTACGCCCGCGACGGCGGGGTCGTGCCGCCGGAGCTCACCGCCGACGGCTACTTCGCCACCGGCGACCTGCTGATGACCCACGAGGACGGCACCGTCAGCATCATGGGCCGCGAGAAGGACATCGTCATCCGCGGCGGCCGCAACATCGACATCACCGAGATCGAACGGGCCGTCGCCGGATACCCGCGGGTGGCCAGGGCGTGCGTCGCGGCCGTGCCCGACGAGGTACTGGGCGAACGGGTGGCGCTGCTCGTCGTCACCGAGGACGGCGCCGGCATCGACCTCACGGAGGTGACCGGACACCTGGAGAGCGTCGGACTGTCCAAGACCAAATGGCCCGAATTCGTGTACGAGGTCGAGGAGTTGCCCCAGACCAAGGTCGGCAAGCTCGACCGGGCCGGGGCCCGCGCACTGGCCCACCGGCTGCGCGCGAGAACGCCCGAGTCGACCTGACCCGAGGGCGTACCCGACCACCAGCAGCACACCACCAGCAGGAGAGAGACATGACGACAGCGCGGTTCGACCAGGGCCCGTGGGCAGCGTCCGGAGTCCAGACCGTACAGCCCGGAGTGCACCGCGTTCCCCTTCCCCTGCCCAACGACGGGCTGCACGCCGTCAACGTCTATCTGCTGGAGCATCTCGCGGACGACGACGGGATCGTCATGATCGACGGCGGCTGGGCGATACCCGAGGCACGCAAGGTGCTCGAGGAGGCGCTCGCCGCCATCGGCCGCGATCTCGGCGACATCAGCCACATCCTGGTCACCCACATCCACCGCGACCACTACACGAACGCCGTGGAGCTGCGCCGGCTGCTGGGCTCGCGGGTGTACCTGGGAGCGGGGGAGCGGCCCGGCCTGGAGATGCTCGACCGGCTGCGCAGCGACGAACCCGCCGGATCACTGGAGACGCTGCGCCGGGCGGGCGCGGCCGAACTCGCCGACCGCATCGCGGCGATGCACCACGGCGGCTACGACCCGAGCGTGTGGGAGGCCCCCGACCGGTGGCTCGGCGCGGAGACCCTCCGCTTCGGCGACCACGCGCTGCACGTCGTACCGACTCCCGGGCACACCAAGGGACATGTGGTCTACCTGGACGAGCAGCGCGGTCTGCTGTTCTCCGGGGACCACGTGCTGCCGCACATCACCCCGTCCATCGGCTTCGAACTCGCCGAACCGGGCGGCAGGCCGCTCGCCGACTACCTGGACTCGCTGCGGCTGATGACCCGCTACGCCGACGCCCGGCTGCTGCCCGCGCACGGACCGGTCGCGGACAGCGCCCACACCCGCGTCGCCGAGCTGCTCACGCACCACGACAACCGGCTCGCCAAGAGCCTGACGGCGCTGGGCGAGGACACCCTGGACGCCCATGCCGTGGCGCGCGAACTGGGCTGGACGCGCCGGGAGGTGCCGTTCGCCGAACTCAACCCGTTCAACCAGATGCTCGCGGTCAACGAGACCGCGGCGCACCTGGATGTCCTCGTGCTGCGCGGCCGGGCCACGGTGCTTTTCGTGGACGGGGTGAACCAGTACACGCGCGTGCGGTGAGGAACGAGGGGGCACAGGTCGTGCCCCCTCCCCGTCAGCGCGCCGTCCAGCCGCCGTCCACGTACAGCTCGGAGCCGGTGACGAAGCTCGCGTCCTCGGACGCGAGGAACGCCACCGCCCCCGCGACCTCGTCGGGCCTGCCGAGCCGGCCCATGGGGGTGCCCTCGATCATCGCGGTGTGCCGGGGTGTGCCCCGCCACAGTTCGCGCGAGAGGGGTGTCTCGATGAAGCCGGGGTGGATCGAGTTGACCCGGACACCGCGCGTGGCCCAGTGCAGGGCCGCGTTCTTCGTCATCAACCGCACCGCGCCCTTGGCCGCGTGGTACGAGAACTGACTGCCGAAGCCGCCGACGGTGCCGAAGATGGACGCGATGTTGACGACCGAGCCCCCGCCGGACCGCTCGATCGCGGGGCCGCCGTGCTTCATGCCGAGCCAGACCCCGCCCTGGGTGACGGCGATGACCTTGTCCCAGGACTCCCGCGTCTCCGTCTCCACGGTCCGCATCTCGGCGATGCCCGCGTTGTTGACGAGCACGGTCAGTCCGCCCAGCTCGCCGACCACCCGCTCGACGACCCCGCGCCACGCGTCCTCGTCGCTGACGTCCAGCGCGAGCCCGAGCGCCCGCGCCGCGTCGGCCTCCAGCTGCCCGGCGAGCTCGGCGCAGCGGTCCTTGTCCACGTCGGTGACCACCACCGTGGCACCCTCGGCGGCCAGCCGCCGCGACACGGCATCGCCGATTCCCCCGGTCGCGCCGGTGACCAGGGCGATCTGTCCGGCCAGTCTGTCGTGCACGGTTCCTCCTTCGTCCCGAGTGTTGCCGGTCGTGCCGGTCATGCCCGCCATGGCTGTCAGGGCCGTCGGGGCAGGAGTTCCAGCCCCGAGCGCAGCAGCGCCGGCACGGCCGAGCCGACCCGGTCGAAGCCGGTGCCCACGGTCTGCCCCGACAGGAAGCGGGCATGGATGCCCTCCGCGATGACGGCGAGCTTGAAACAGGCCAGCGCCCGGTAGTACGGCAGGGCGCCGACGTCCCGCCCCGACCGCTCGCCGTACCGTTCGGCCAGCTCGTGGCCCGGCGGAAAGCCGGGGTTGGCGGTCGGGACGTGGCGGGCTCCGAGGACCGGCTCGCAGGTGGGATCCCAGTACATGAGGAGCATCCCGAGGTCGGCGAGGGGATCGCCGAGCGTGGCCATCTCCCAGTCGACGATCGCCGCGATCCGCCCGTAGTCGCCGGCCGCCAGGATGGTGTTGTCCAGCCGGTAGTCGCCGTGCACGATGGCCGACGGTCCGCTCGCGGGCAGCGCGCGGCCCAGCCGGCCGTACAGCTCGTCGAGTTCGGGCAGCGTACGCGTGGCGACCTTGTCCCACTGCCCGCGCCAGCGCCGGACCTGGCGTTCGAGATAGCCGTCGGGGCGGCCGAAGTCGCCGAGTCCGACGGCGGAGGCGTCGACCGCGTGCAGGGCCACCAGGGCGTCCACGAGTGCGTCGGCGGCCCGCCGCGCCTCGGCCGGCGGCAGCCCGGCGGCCGCGTCTCCGTCGCGCAGTACGACGCCGTCCACGAAGTCGACGACGGAGAACGGCGCTCCGATCACCTCCGGGTCCGTGCAGGACAGCACCGCCCGGGCGACCGGTACGCCGGTGCCGCCGAGCGCGGCGACCACGCGGAACTCCCGGTCCATGTCGTGCGCGGTGGGCGTCAGCACCCCCAGCGGCGGCCTGCGCAGTACCCACCGGTGTGTCCCGTCGGTCACCTCGTACGTGAGGTTGGACCGCCCGCCCTGCAGCAGCCGGACCGACAGCCGGCCCGCGCACTCCGGCACATGGCGCTCGAAGTACCGTCGCAGCGCGGGCAGGTCGACGCCGACCACGGCCGTCTCCGACGCGGTCACCGCGCGTCCACCCGCTCCCGCGTCGCGCGTACCGCGCGCTTGGCGATGGCCCAGCGATGGGTCTCGGACGGGCCGTCGTAGATACGGAAGGGACGCACCTCGCGGTACAGCCGCGACAGCGGGGCGTCGCCCGAGATGCCGAGCGCGCCGCACACCTGTACGGCCCGGTCGACCACGCGGCCCACCGCCTCGGAGACGTACGTCTTGGCGATCGAGGTGTGCTGCGCGGCCGAGCGGCCCTGGTCCAGCTCCCAGCAGGCCCGCCACAGCACCGCCCGGCCGGCCTCGATGTCGATCTCGGAGTCGGCCAGCATCTGCTGGACCATGCCGAGGTCGCCCAGCGGCCGGCCGAACGCGGACCGCGCCGCCGCCCGCTCCAGGGCGACGTCCTGCGCCCGCCGCGCGACGCCGAGCCAGCGCATGCAGTGGGTCATCCGCGCGGGGCCCAGGCGCACCTGCGCGTAGGCGAACCCCTGGTCCACCTCGCCGAGGACCGCGTCGTCGCCGACCTCGCAGCCCTCGAAGAGGACCTCGCTGTGCCCGCCGAACAGCCCCTGGTCCAGCGTGTCGATGTTCCGGACGATCTTCAGACCCGGGTTGTCCGCGTCGACCAGGAACATGGTCGCGCCTCCCGCGTCTCCCGGGCCGCCGCCGGTGCGTGCCATGCAGATCGCGAAGGCGGCCCCGTCCGCACCGCTGATGAACCACTTGCGGCCGTCGATCCGCCAGCCGCCGGCGGTCCTCGTGGCGGTGGTGGCGAGCGCCCGCGGGTCGGACCCGGCGCCCGGCGCAGGCTCGGTCATCGCGAAGCAGGACCGCACCTCACCGGCGGCCAGCGGGCGCAGATACCGCTCCTTCTGCCGCTCGGTGGCCACCACTTCGAGCAGATGGGTGTTGCCCTCGTCGGGCGCGGCGCAGTTCAGCGCGAGCGGCCCCAGCAGGGAGTAGCCGGCCGCCTCGAACACCACCGCCTGCCCGCACAGGTCGAGGCCGAGGCCGCCCCACTCCGGGCCGACATGCGGAGCGAACACCCCCGCAGCACGGGCCGCTTCCTGAAGCCTCCGGCGCAGCGGCTCCGGCCCGGCGTGGACGTTCCCGTCGCAGGCCTGCTCCTCGGGCAGCACCACGTCCCGTACGAACTCGGTGGTGCGCCGTGCGAGGTCGGCGACCCTCTCGTCGATGTCGAACCCGATGGCCACATTCACTCCCGAGATTGGCTACTGACCATTAGCCATGACATGCCCGAGGATGCCCACGTGTCAAGGGTCTCGGCTATAGTGGCTGCTCAGGCGTGACGGGGTCGGCTAATAACCAGTAGCTTCAGGAGTCCGGTTGAGTTCAGCCCAGGGAGGACCGTACGAGCGGGCGCACCGGCCCGTGCGGGCGGAGGGGGTGCCCGTGCACGACCGCCGGTCGGCGATCCGGCAGGCCGCGCTGCGCCTCTTCGCCGAGCAGGGCTACCGGTCCACCACCATGAGCGACATCGGGGCGGCCGTCGGCATCCGCGGGCCGAGCCTCTACAAGCACGTGGCCTCCAAGCACGAGCTGCTGGCCGAGATCATGGTCGGCACGATGGAGCAGCTCATCGCCGACAACATCGCCGCCGTCGGCGGCGGCGATGTCGTCGGCGAGCCACGCGAGCAGCTGCGCCGCGCGGTGGAGGCGCACATCCGCTACCACGCCCGCCACCGCCTGGAGGCGTTCGTCGGCAACCGGGAGATCGGCAGCCTGGAACAGCCCGACCAGGAGCGGGTGCTCGGCCGCCGCAGCGACTACGAACGGCGCTTCCGCGAACTCATCGAGCGCGGCGTCGGCGAGGGCGCCTTCCAGGTGCGGTCGGCCAGGATCGCCTCGTACTCGATCCTCGACATGGGCATCGGCGTGTCCAGCTGGTTCCACGACGGGGGCGAGTTCTCCGTCGACCAACTGGCCTACCAGTACGGCGACATCGCGCTGAGAATCGTGGGCGCCGAATGACAACGCCTCCCGCCGCCTCCGCGTCGGTCGAGTCCCGGTCCGGTCTGTCCGGTGTCAGCAAGGAACTCTCGCGGCTCCCGAAAGGATGAATGATCCGGCCGCTCGGCGTGTCGCGGGCGTGGGAGCAACACCCTTCGGCTCAGAAGACGGGGAACCGTGAGTCGGCCGTAGGGGGCGTGGGTGGCAGAGCGGTGGCGGCGGGATTCGCTGCGCGACAGGGCGCGCTATCTGTTCGACACGACACTGGCCCGCAGCACCGGCACGCTGCTCGGCTGGCTGGCCGTGTGCTGTCTGGCCGTCGTCGTGCCGGTGAGCGCCCTGCTGGTGTGGACGGACCCGAACGCGCCGAGCACCCTGCCCGGACGTCTGACCGCCGTGTGGCGCACCAGCACCGAGACCCTGCGCCTGGGCGGCGCGACCGGCGCGCCGCTGCGCATGCTGCTCTCCGCGCTGCTCGGGCTGATCGCCCTGCTGTGCGTGTCCACCCTGATCGGTGTGATCACCACGGGCCTCGGCGAACGGCTGGCGGAACTGCGCAGGGGCCGCTCGACGGTGCTGGAGCGGGACCACGTCGTCGTGCTCGGCTGGGCGGACCAGATCCACACGGTCGTCGGCGAGCTGGCCGCAGCCCGCGCCGGCCGGGGACCGGCCGTGATCGCCGTCCTCGCCGACCGGGACCCGGCCGAGACGGAGACGGCGCTCAGGGCCGGGCTGCGCGACCTCGTCGACGTCCGGCTGGTCTGCCGTACCGGATCGCCGACGGACCCCGGGGCGCTCGCACTGGTGAACCCGGCCGCCGCCGCCTCGGTACTGCTTCTCCCGTCGGAGCGTGCCGACGCGGACCTGGAGGTCGTACGGGTCCTGCTGGCACTGCGGACCGTGTGCGGGGACGAGCCGGGGCCGCCGGTGCTTGCCGCGCTGCGCGACCGGCGGTATCTGCCGGCCGCGCGGCTGGCGGCCGGCCCGCGGGGCACGGTCCTGGAGACCGATCTGACCACGGCCCGGCTGCTGGTGCAGTCGGCCCGCAGCCCCGGGCTGCCGGCCGCGCTGCGGGACCTCCTCGACTTCGCCGGAGCCGAGTTCCATGTCCTGGACGTCCCGGAGGCAGCGGGAACCCCGTTCGCGGAGCTCGCCCTGCGCTTCGAGACGGCCTGCGTCGTCGGGCTCCTGCCTGCCGACGGCCGCCCGCTGCTCACCCCGCCGCCGGAGACCGTCGTGGGCCCCCGGGACCGCCTGGTCGTCGTCGCCCACGACGACACGGCCGTCCCGGCCTTCGACGGCCGCGCGTACGTCGACCCCTCGGCCGTCGCCGCGCCGGGACCGCAGCCCCAGGAGCCCGCACGGACACTCCTGCTCGGCTGGAACCGCCGCGCGCCCCTGGTCGTGGACGTCCTGCGCCGGACCGCCCGGCCGGGATCCGTCCTGCACGTGCTCACCGGCGGCCCGGACCCGGGTGCCCTGCCGGACGCCGGACGGCTCGAGATCGTCCACCACGTCGGCGACCCGCTCTGCCCCGAGACGCTGCGGGACCTCGACGTGTTCGGCTACGACAGCGTCCTGGTGCTGGGCCCCGACACGGGAGCGGGCCCCGAGAGGCCCGACGACCGGGTCCTGCTGACCCTGCTGACGTTGCGCTCGATCGAGGAGGACACCGGCCGGCCGCTGCCGGTCGTGGCCGAGCTGTGCGACTCGCGCAACCGGGCGCTGGCCCCGCTGGGCCCGGCCTCCGACGTGGTGGTCCGAGGGGAGCTGACCGGCCTGCTGCTGGCGCAGATCGCCCACGACCCCGCCCTCGCCGCGGTGTTCGACGAGGTGTTCGCCGTCCGGGGCGGCGCCCTGGCCCTGCGCCCCGCCGGGCACTACGTTCGGCCCGGCCGGGAGGCGTCGTTCGCGACGGTCGCGGCGGCGGCCCTGGACCGCGGCGAGTCCGCGATCGGCTACCGCGCCGGCGCGGACGCCGACGGCGTCACCCTGTGCCCCGGCAGGACCGAACGGCGTGTCTGGGCCGCCGACGACGAGATCCTGGTGGTCACAGCGGCCCCCGCCGGAGCCGACGGCACGCTGCCCGGGATGCGGCGCGACCAGCACGAGGGTGACTCCCCGGTGGGCGCGTCGTCGGGATGACGTGGCTCACTCCGGCGTCCGGCGCGCGTCCGCAGTCTCCCGTGTCGCCCCCGTGCTGCCCCGCAGGATCAGCCCCGGCACCGGCACCCGTACCGTCCCCGCCGGGCCCCCGTCGAGCAGCGCCATCAGCTCCCGCGCCGCCGTCCGCCCGAACTCCACGCTGTCCCGGGACAACGCGGACAGCCACGGCTTGACCATGCGGCACAGCGCCGAGTCCTCCCAGGACACCACCGACACGTCGGCCGGTACCGCGAAGCCCAGTTCGGCCGCCGCGGCGACTCCGGCGAGCGCCATCACGTCGTTGTCGTAGATGAGCGCGGTCGGGGGCGCGGCGGAGCCCAGGACCCGGCGCGTGACCGCCGCGCCCTGCGCGTCCGAGTAGTCGGTCGGCACCGACTGCACCTCCGTCAGCCCGCGCCGCTCCGCCTCGGCGCGCAGGGTACGGATCCGGCGCTGGGTGTGCGCGAGGTCCGGCAGCCCGGCGATGTGCACGATCCGCCGGTGCCCGAGCGCGTACAGCTCGTCCACCACCGACGCCATGGCCCCCGCGTCGTCCGCCCACACCGACGACAGCCCCGGGTGGCGCTCGTCGGGCGCGCCGCCGATCACCACCGCGGGCAGGCCGAGTTCGTCGAGCAGCTCGGGCCGCGGGTCGTCGGTGCACGGGTCGACGACCAGGACGCCGTCCACCCGGTGCTCGGCCCACCAGCGCCGGTACACCGCGCACTCGTCCCGCACGTCCCGCCCGATCTGGAACAGCAGTCCGAGATGACGCTCCGCCAGCACCTCCTGGATCCCCGAGACGAGCTGGAGGAAGAACGAGTCCACGCCCAGCGTGTGCGCAGGACGGGCCAGTACCAGGCCGACCGTGGCCGCGCCCTCCCCGGACAGTGCGCGGGCCGCCGTACTGGGCCGCCATCCCAGCTCCTCGGCGACCCGGCGCACCCGCTCCCGGGTGACCTCCGAGACCCCCGGACGCCCGTTCAGCGCGAACGAGACCGCGCTCTGCGAGACCCCGGCGCGCTGCGCGATGTCCTGCATGGTGGGCCGTCGCGCCGGTGACCGCTTACCTGGCAAGGCGTTCTTCCCCATTCCCGCGACAATTCCCGGACAGTATGCACTAATGCGCTTCAGCTCAACAGGCCTAATGCGCATAAGCAACTAATGAAATTAGCTTCGCATGCGCCATTGACGGGCATGTCAACCGCCGTGCAAGGTCTGCGTCGTTGGCCAACTCCACCGCAAGGGAGGCAGTTTCACCGTGCCTATTTCCCGCAGAGCCCTCGCCGCCGCTGCCGTCTGTTTCGTCCTCCCGCTGAGTGCCTGCGGTTCCGGCGGCGGCGACGGTGGCTCGGCCGACGCCTCGGGCAAGGTCGAGGGCGACATCACCTTCCAGACCTGGAACCTGCGCGCCAACTTCAAGTCCTACTTCGAGGGTGTGATCGCCGACTTCGAGAAGAAGTACCCGGGCACCGACGTGAAGTGGATCGACCAGCCCGCCGAGGGCTACGCCGACAAGATCAGCGCGGACGCGGCCGGCGGTACCCTCCCGGACGTCGTCAACGTCTCGCCCGACCTCGTCGCCCCCCTCGCCAAGGCCGGGCTCGCCCTCGACCTCGACAAGGCCGCCGGCCAGTACGGGAAGGAGTACCTGGACGGGGCCTGGGCCAGCCACCGGATACCGGGCATGTCAGGGTTCCAGGAGGCCGGACTCGACCCCGAGCAGCCGCCGAAGACGTACGACGAACTCTTCGCCGACGCCCTGGAGTTGGCGCGGAAGAGCGACGGGAAGGTCGCCACGCTGGCCAACGTGCCCACGATCGAGGACTTCGGCCGCTACGGCGTCCCCCTCATGAACGGCGAGGGCACCGCCTTCGCCTTCAACGACGCGAAGGGTGTCGAACTCCTCACCAAGTACAAGGAGTTGTACGACGCCAAGGCCCTGGACCCGCAGGCGCTGACCGCGACCCCGGAGTCCTCCGGCAAGAAGTTCCTCACCGGGGCCGTCGCCATGAACCCCGGCAGCGCCCTCGACCTGGACAACTTCAAGAAGCAGGCGCCGAACCTCTACAAGAACATCGGCATCACCGACCAGATCACCAGCACCGGCCACGTCAACATGTATGTGATGGGCGTGATGGTGAACGCCCAGAGCAAGCGGAAGCCCGCCGCCGTCGCCTTCGCGCACTACGTGACCGACGCCGAGCACCAGATGTCGTTCGCGAAGCAGGTCGCCATCTTCCCGAGCACCGCCGGTTCGCTGGACGACCCGTACTTCACCAAGGAGGACGGCACCGACGAGACCCGCGTCCGGATCGCCGCCGCCAAGTCCCTGAAGAACGCCGTCAACTACACACCCGTGCTGTTCAGCGAGCAGATGAAGACCGCGCTGCGCAACGAGGTCGCCAAGGCGCTGCAGGGTAAGCAGAGCCCGGAGGAAGCTCTCGACAACGCTGTCAAGGAGTGCGACACGCTGCTGAAGCAGCAGGGCTGAACCGATGGCCACCCTCTCGAAAGTGCGCCGCCAACTGCCCGTCAGTCCCTGGCTGTTCGCCGCCCCTGGTCTGCTCGTCGCCGGCGCCTTCGTGCTCTACCCGTTCCTGTCCACGGTGGCGAACTCCTTCACGGACCGCCGCACCCTGATCCCCGGGGAGTTCGTCGGCCTCGCCAACTTCCGCGAGATGCTCCACGACGACATGTTCTGGATCGGACTGCGCAACAGCACGCTCTACGTCCTCGGAGTCGTCCCCGCCCTCGTGGTGCTGCCGCTGCTGCTCGCCCTCCTGGTGCAGAAGAACATCCCCGGCATCACCTTCTTCCGGTCCGCCTTCTACACCCCGGTCGTCGCCTCGATCGTCGTCGTCGGACTCATCTGGGTCTGGCTGCTCGACGAACGCGGCCTGGTCAACTCGCTGTTGGAGACGGTCGGCGTCGGCCGCGTCGGCTTCCTCAGCGACCAGTGGCTGCTCCTGCTGAGCGCGATGGCGGTCACGGTGTGGAAGGGCCTCGGGTACTACATGATCATCTACCTGGCCGCGCTGGCCGGTGTGCCGCGCGAGCTGCACGAGGCCGCGGCGGTGGACGGCGCGGGCGCGGTACGCCGCTTCCTGACCGTCACCGTGCCCGCGGTCCGCTCCACCATGGTCCTGGTCGGGGCGCTGTCCTCCGTCGCCGCGTTCAAGGTGTTCTCCGAGGTGTACCTGATGGCGGGCCCGAGCGGGGGACCGGCCGGTGAGGACACCACGCTGGTGATGCTCGTCCAGCGCACCGGCACCGGTCTGACCGGCCGCGTCGGCTACGCCTCCGCCCTCTCCGTGGTCGTCTTCGCCGTCACCGTCGCGCTGATGCTGCTCGTGCTGCGGGCCGACCGGAGGGACGGGACATGAGCGTCCTGGAGAAGGCACGGCCCGCCCCCGTGATGGACGAACCGCGGATCACCGATGAGCACGGCCGCCGCATACGGCCCTGGGAACTCGCCCTGCGCTACCTGCTGTTGCTCGCGGTGCTCGCCCTGACCGTGGGCCCCTTCGTATGGCAGCTGTCCACCTCGCTCAAGAGCCCCACCGAGGACATCTACAGCTCCCCGCCGAGCTTCCTGCCCGCGCACCCCACCGTGCACAACTACGAGCGGGTCGCCGACACCATCCCCGTGTGGGACTACGCCTTCAACTCGCTCAAGGTCGCCACCGCCAACGTCGTGACCAACTGCGTCGGTTCGGCCCTCGCCGGCTACGCGCTCGCCCGGCTGCGCTACCGGGGCCGCAGGGTGGCGACGCTCGCCTTCGCGCTCGCCATGCTGGTGCCGGTCGAGGGCATCATCATCGCCCAGTTCACCACCATGCGGGAACTCGGCCTCAACAACACCCTCATCGGCGTCGTCCTGCCTGGCTGCATCGGCGCCATGAACGTCCTGCTGATGCGCAACGCCTTCCTCAACCTGCCCTACGAGATCGAGGAGGCGGCCTTCGTCGACGGGGCCAACGTCTGGCAGCGGTTCCTGCGGATCGCGCTGCCCTCGGTGAAGGGCACGGTCGCCGTGGTCGCGATCTTCGCCTTCATGGGAGCCTGGGACGACTTCCTGTGGCCGCTCATCGTGCTCAGCGACCCGTCCAAGTTCACCCTGACCATCGGCCTCAACTACCTGCACGGCACCTTCGCCAACGACGAACGGCTCGTCGCCGCCGGCACCGTCATCGCCGTGGCACCGCTCATCGCCCTCTTCGCCTGTCTCCAGCGGTACTTCTTCCGCGGGGTCGGCGAGGGAGCGGTCAAGGGCTGACACCCCCACTCAGTGCAAGGGACACCGCATGCCTCCTGCCGTGCGCTTCGGCGTCAACTACACCCCGAGCGAAGGGTGGTTCCACCACTGGCTGGACTTCGACCCGGACTCCGTACGCGCCGACCTCGACTCCATCGCCGCCCTGGGCCTGGACCACATCCGGGTCTTCCCGCTGTGGCCGTACTTCCAGCCCAACCGCACCCTGATCCGGCCCCGCGCCGTCGAACAGCTCCGCGCGCTCGTCGACGCCGCCGGGGAGCGGGGACTCGACGTCAACGTGGACGGTCTCCAAGGACACTTGAGCAGCTTCGACTTCCTCCCCGCCTGGACCCGCACCTGGCACCGGCGCAACCTCTTCACCGACCCGGACGTACTGGACGGCCAGGCCGCCTATCTGCGCACGCTCGCCGCCGCCCTCGCCGACCGGCCCAACTTCCTCGGCATGACCCTCGGCAACGAGGTCAACCAGTTCTCCGCCGGGCCGCATCCCGACCCCGACCGGGCGACCGTCGCGGAGATCGACGCCTGGCTCGAGCGCATGCTCGCCGCCTGCGAGGAGGGCGCGCCGGGCAAGCCGCACCTGCACGCCGAGTACGACGCGACCTGGTACCAGGACGACATGCCGTTCGTCCCGGCCCAGGCCGCCCGCCTCGGCGCGGTCACCGCCGTGCACTCCTGGGTCTTCAACGGCACCGCCCAGCGCCACGGCCGTACCTCCGTCCCGGCCGAGCACCACGCCGCCTACCTCGTCGAGCTGAGCAAGGCGTGGGCCCAGGATCCGCACCGTCCCGTCTGGCTCCAGGAGGTCGGCGCACCCGCGCCGCTCGTCCCGGCCGAGCACGCCGCCGCCTTCACCGAGGCGACCGTACGCAACGCCCTGGACTGCCCCGACCTGTGGGGCATCACCTGGTGGTGCTCCCACGACGTGTCCCGGGACCTCGCGGACTTCCCGGAACTGGAGTACGGGCTGGGCCTGCTGACCAACGACCGCGAGCCCAAGGACACCGCCCGGGCGCTGGCCCGCGCGGCGGCCGAGCCCTGGGCGGCCCCCGCGCCGCGCACCACCGCGCTCGTCGTCCCCGCCGACCCCTCCGTCCGCTCGGTCTGCGCCCCCGGCGGAGCCGTCTACGACGCCTTCTTCCGGCTGACCGCCGACGGCGCCCGCCCCACCACGCTCCTCGACACGCACGCCGACGACAAGGACCACCTCGGCGCGCGCGGCATCACCGAAGTCGTCACTCCCGAAGACGTACTCCAAGGAGGCACCCGCTCGTGAACCCCACCAGACGCACCGTCCTGCTCGCCGCCGGAGCGGCCGGCGCCGCCGCCCTGTTACCGGCCCGGACCGCGACCGCCGCCGCCTCGGCACCCGCGCCGTACGCCGCCTACTGGTACCCGGACTCCCTGCCCTCGGGCACCCCCGGCACCGGCATCACCTGGCGCGGCCTGAAGAGCTGGACCGCCGCCGGCGACACCGACCTCGCCTTCAACGCGGCGTCCGTGCCGCTCGCGCCCCGCTTCACCCCGACGCCGGCGAACTCCACCGCCCGCTCCGGCCAAGCCCGTATCCAGTCCCTGGTCTCCTTCGGACCCACCTCCGTCAACCCCTCCCAGGGATCGGCCACCGCCGACTACTACGCGTTCACCCACTGGGCCTACATCGACGAACTGGTCTTCTGGGGCGGGTCGTCCGGCGAGGGCCTGATCCTCGCCCCGAACGCGCCGATCGTCGACGCGGCCCACCGGCACGGGGTACCCGTCCTCGGCAACATCTTCCTGCCGCCCGTCGCCTACGGCGGACAGCTCCAGTGGACCCGCGACCTGGTCCAGAAGGACACCAGCGGCCACTTCCCGCTCGCCGCGCAACTAGTCGCCGTCGCCGCCGCGTACGGCTTCGACGGCTGGTTCGTCAACGCCGAGACCAGCGGCGGCAACACCGCCCTCGGCACCGACATGCTGGGCTTCCTGACCGAGCTGAAGTCGCTCGCCGCGGCCCGGGGACAGCGGGTCACCTGGTACGACTCGATGACCGTGAACGGCACGGTGAGCTGGCAGGGCGCCCTCAACACCCAGAACCAGGCGTTCTTCCAGACGGCCGACGACATGTTCGTGGACTTCCGCTGGTCGGCGAGCACCCTCGTCTCCTCCGGGACACGGGCCGAGCAACTCGGCCGCAGCCGCTACGAGTTGTGGGCGGGCGTCGACGTGGAGGCGAGCGGCTCGAACAGGTCCGTGAACTGGGACGCGATCGTGCCCACGAACAGGGCGCACATCGCGTCCCTGGGCTTCTACCGGCCCGAGTGGACACGCAACCACCTCCCCTCGGGCGGCAGGGCACCCAGCGACTTCCACGCGGCCGACGACCGGTTCTGGACCGGCCGCTCACTCGACCCGTCCAAGCCGGACGGCACGGACACCTGGCGAGCGCCCGCCGTGTCGGTGGCCGACCGGTCCACGGTGACCGCCCTGCCCTTCGCGAGCGTCTTCAACACCGGACACGGACTGCGCTGGTACGAGGACGGGACGGTCACGTCCGACACCCCGTGGAACCACCTCGGACTCCAGGACCGGCTGCCGTCCCGGCAGTGGGCGGTACGCACCGACGGGACCCGGCCGACCGTGGCCTTCGACTTCGCCGACGCGTGGCACGGCGGCAGCAGCGTGCTGGTGTCCGGCGCCCTGGACCGGCCTGCGGTCCTTGACCTCTACGCGACCCGACTGCCGCTCACCGAAGGCACGGTCGTCGAGCTGACCCACCGGACCGACGCGGGCGGCGTGACCGTCGAGCTGGCCGTGGCCACCGCGGAACCGGGAACGCCGGGGGCGACACCGCCGTACACCTATCTGCCGCTCGACGCGGGCGGCGACGGCTGGCAGACCTCGACCGTGACGCTCACCGGGCTCTCCGGAACGATCCACGCGCTCGGTGTCCGGCTCACCGCGACCGAGGGCCCGGTGCGGTGGCGCCTCGGCGCGCTCGCCGTACGGAACGAGGCCGCCACCCCCGCCACCCCCTCCGGCCTGCGGATCACCGCAGCCTCCGGAGGCGACCTGCGCCTCGCCTGGGACGCCTCCCCGGACGGCGTACGGCACCACACCCTGCACCGTGTGCTGCCCGACGGCACCCGGCGCTTCCTCGGCGGCACCTGCCAGGCGGCCTACTTCCTCGCGGGCCTGACGCCGGAGCAGGGCGAGCAGACGGCACGGTTCGAACTGCGTGCCGTGGGGGAGCTGTACACAGCGTCGGACCCCGCCACCGTGACCCACCCCTGGTAAACCGTCCCCCAGCCTTGGAGCACCCCCCATGCATGACGACCGCAACCTGGTCGAAGCCCGCCTCAAGCGCGTCCTCGACGAGCGCATCCGTCCGGCCGTGTACCCGGAGTCCTTGCCGTTGGACGTGAGCGTGTGGCACGCACCCGGCGAGCCCGTGCCCGTCGCCGAGGGACTCGCGGCCGAGCCCGGGCCGATCGAGGTGGGCGCCCGCTGGGGTGCTCCCTGGGGGACCAGCTGGTTCCGCGTCACCGGCACGGTCCCGGAGGACTGGGCCGGCCGGACCGTCGAGGCGCTGCTCGACCTCGGTTTCGACGAGAACATGCCCGGCTTCCAGTGCGAGGGCCTGGTCTACCGGCCCGACGGCACCCCGGTGAAGGGCCTCAACCCGCGCAACCAGTGGGTCCGCGTCGGCGCACCCGTCGAGGGCGGCGAGGAGGTGCGCCTGCACATCGAGGCCGCCTCCAACCCCGTCATCCTCGACTACCACCCCTTCCTGCCCACCCGGTTGGGCGACAAGGAGACAGCCGGCAGCGCACCGCAGTACACACTCACCCGCATGGACCTCGCCGTCTTCGACGAGACCGTGTGGCAGCTCGTCCTGGACCTGGAGGTGCTCGGCGAGCTGATGGCCGAGCTGCCGGTGGAGTCCGACCGCCGCTGGGACATCCTGCGCGCGGTGGAGAAGGCCCTCGACGCGATCGACCTCCAGGACGTGAACGGCACGGCGGCGCGCGCCCGGGACCTGCTCGCCGGTGTCCTCGCCGCACCCGCCGTCCCCTCCGCGCACCGCGTCAGCGCGGTCGGCCACGCCCACATCGACTCGGCCTGGCTGTGGCCGCTGCGCGAGACGGTCCGCAAGGTGGCGCGCACCACCGCCAACATGACCGCCCTCCTGGAGGACGAGCCCGACTTCGTCTTCGCCATGTCGCAGGCCCAGCAGTGGGCATGGGTCAAGGAGCACCGGCCCGAGGTGTGGGCGCGGGTGAAGAAGGCGGTGGCGGACGGGCGGTTCGTACCCGCGGGCGGCATGTGGGTGGAGTCGGACACCAACATGCCGGGCTCGGAGGCGATGGCCCGTCAGTTCGTGCACGGCAAACGGTTCTTCCTCGACGAGTTCGGCGTCGAGAACGACGAGGCCTGGCTGCCCGACACCTTCGGCTTCGCCGCCGGACTGCCGCAGATCATCAGGGCGGCGGGCTCCAAGTACCTGCTGACACAGAAGATCTCGTGGTCCCGGACGAACAAGTTCCCCCACCACACCTTCCGTTGGGAGGGCATCGACGGCACCCGGATCTTCACGCACTTCCCGCCCGTCGACACCTACAACTGCTCCATGAAGGGCAGCGAGATCGCCCACGCGGCCCGCAACTTCAAGGACAAGGGCGTCGCCCGCCACTCCCTCGCCCCCACCGGCTGGGGCGACGGCGGAGGCGGCACCACCCGCGAGATGATCGCCAAGGCGGCCAGGCTCCGCGACCTCGAAGGCTCCGCCACCGTCACCTGGGAGACCCCGGCCGCCTTCTTCGCCAAGGCCCACGCCGAACACCCCGAGCCACCGGTCTGGGTCGGCGAGCTCTACCTGGAACTCCACCGCGCCACCCTGACCAGCCAGGCCGGCACCAAGCAGGGCAACCGCCGCAGCGAACACCTCCTGCGCGAGGCCGAACTCTGGGCCGCGACGGCCGCGGTGCGCACCGGATTCCCGTACCCCTACGAGGAGTTGGACCGCATCTGGAAGACGGTGCTGCTCCACCAGTTCCACGACATCCTGCCCGGCTCCTCCATCGCCTGGGTGCACCGCGAGGCCCGCGCGACCTACGCCCGGCTGGCCGCCGAACTGACGGCGATCATCGAGGCGGCCCAGCGCTCCCTGGCCGGAGAGGGCACCACCCCTCTCGTCTTCAACGCCGCCCCGCACACGCGTGACGGCGTCCCCGCCGGCGGCGCCAACACCCCCGCCGCGCAGGGCCGTACGACCCTCACCGCCCGCCCGGACGGCGGCCACCTCCTGGACAACGGACTGCTGCGCGTCGAGATCGACGCCCGTGGACTCGTCGTGTCGGCCTACGACATCGAGGCCGACCGTGAGACCGTCGCCCCCGGCCGGACCGCCAACCTCCTCCAACTCCACCCCGACTTCCCGAACATGTGGGACGCGTGGGACGTCGACGAGTTCTACCGCAACACCGTCACCGACCTCACCGACGCCGAGGAGGTCACCGCGGGCGAGGACGGCGCGTCGGTGCGGATCGTACGGTCCTTCGGCGCGTCCCGGGCCGTCCAGGTGCTGTCGCTGCCGCCGGGGGAGCGGCGGCTGGTGATCGACACAGTGGTCGACTGGCACGAGACGGAGAAGTTCCTCAAGCTCGCCTTCCCCCTCGACGTGCACGCCGAACGGTACGCGTCCGAGACCCAGTTCGGGCACTTCCACCGGCCCACCCACACCAACACCAGCTGGGAGGCAGCCCGGTTCGAGGCCTGCAACCACCGCTTCGTCCACCTGGGGGAACCGGGATGGGGCGTCGCGGTCGTCAACGACTCGACCTACGGCCACGACGTGACCCGCACGGTCCGCGACGCCCCCGGCGCCGACGGCGGAACGACCACCACCCTCCGGGTCTCCCTCCTGCGCGCCCCGCGCTTCCCCGACCCCGAGACCGACCAGGGCGTCCACCGCTTCCGGCACGCGCTGGTGCCGGGCGCGACGATCGGCGACGCGGTGCGCGAGGGGTGGCGGATCAACCTGCCCGCACGCACGGTCGACGGCGCCCGGGAGGTCGCTCCGCTGATCGCCGTCGACCGGGACCAGGTCGTCGTGACGGCCGTCAAACTCGCCGACGACGGCAGCGGCGACGTGGTGGTCCGTCTCCACGAGGCCCACGGCGCCCGCACCCGCGCCACCCTCACCGCGGGCTTCGACATCACCGACGCCACCGCCACCGACCTGCTGGAACGCCCCCTCGCCCCACAGCCGGTCGAAGCAGGGGGCAACCGGATCTCCCTGCGCCTGCGCCCCTTCGAACTGGTGACACTCCGGCTGCGCCGGGGTTAGGTGTCCTTCGTCGGCGGGCGTGTCCGCGCCCGCCGACGCTCCTACCGGCCGGTCAGCCTTCCGATCAACTCCGGCCAGACGGCGGGGTCATGGCCGGGGACCAGTTCGTAACCCCTCTCCCGCGCCAGGTGCTTGAGGCGCCGGATGGGCGCCACGGTCGCCTCCGGAGGCACCCCGATGGCCGCGCCGACCGGATGCTCGCCGGTGATGTTCTCGGTGAGGTCGGCCGCGTCGAAGGCGAACACGTAGCCGCCGCCCCCGGCGAGGTCCACCACGAAACTCTGGTGGCCCGGGGTGTGCCCGGCGGTCAGCACCGCCGTGACCCCCGGCGCGATCTCGGTGTCGCCGTCCGCCTGCCGCCAGTCGATGCGTGGGTCGTCGAAGTCCACCCGGAAGATCGTGTTGCGTTCCACCTCGGGCCGCCCCGACAGCCCGTAGGCCAGTTCGGCCCGCTGGATGTGCACCGGCACCCGGCCGGCGAAGTGCTTGAGCCCGCCCGCGTGGTCGGCGTGCAGATGACTGACGGCGACCGCCGTGACCTCCCCGAGGGCGACGCCCACGGCGGCCAGCGCCTCCTCCAGGGGCTCGCCCGGACCGGGCAGTTCCGGCTGGTAGGAGGGGGAGGGGTAGAAGCGCCGCCGCAGGGCGGGATCCCGGAGCAGGGCGGTGTTGAAGCCCGTGTCCAGCAGCAGCCAGCCGTCCTCGCACTCCAGCAGGATCCCCGGCACGGGCTCGCGGACGCGTTCGTCGCGGGGGGCGCCGTGCACCGACACCGACTTGGGCAGTTCCTCCCAGCCGAGCAGGAGCGGCAGCACGCGCCGCACTCCGGGCCGTGGGGGCATGGTTTCCTCCTTGTGTGGGGGTTCTCAGAGGTCCAGTTCGAGGACCGGTGAGGCGGAACGGCTGACGCAGATCATCATCGTCGTGGCGGTGGCGCGCTCCGACGGCTCGATCACCGTGTCGCGATGGTCCGGCGACCCGGCCAGCACCGGTGTCTCGCAGCTGCCGCAGTAGCCCTCCTCGCACGAGTAGGGAACCTCCGGCTGCCGCTCCCGTACGACGTCGAGCACCGACCGGTGCGCGGGCACCGTCAGCCGCAGGCCGGACCGGCCCAGTACGACGTCGAAGTCCCCGTCCGGGCGGGCGGCTTCGGGCCCGGCGGCCGAGGCGGCGAACCGCTCCACGTGAACGGGCCGCTCCGGTACGGCGGTTCGGCACAGCGCGGTCACCGCGTCCAGCATCGGCGCCGGACCGCAGGCGTACACGACGTGATCCGGCGGGGCCGCGCCGATTTCCGCGGCCAGGTCGGGCAGGCCCGCCTCGTCCTGGGGGACCAGCAGGACCCGGTCCCCGCCGAGCGCGGTGAGTTCTTCCGCGTAGGCGAGGCGCGAGCGGTCCCGGGCGCCCAGCACCAGCCGCCAGGGCAGCTCACCGGCCGCCAGCTCGCGGGCCATGGGCAGCAACGGGGTCACTCCGACGCCGCCCGCCAGGAACAGATAGCCCGCGGCGGGGACCAGCGGAAAGCGGTTGGCCGGCCCGTCGACCGTCAACTCCCTTCCCACGAGAGCCGTTTCGTGGATCTCGCGGGAGCCGCCACGGCCGTCCGGCTCCCGGTGCACGGCGATCGTCCACGCCGAGCGGTCGGTGACGTCACCGCACAGGGAGTAGGAGCGCCGCAGCCCCGAAGGGAGTGTGACGTCCACATGGGCTCCGGGTTCCCAGGGCGGTACCGTGCCGCCCGTCGGCCGGGTCAGGCGCAGCTCCAGCACGTCCCGGGCGATCCAGCGCGCCTGCTGGACCAGGAGGGTTTCAGAAGACACGGAAGTACTCCCGCTGTTCCCAGTCGGTCACCTCTTGGCCGAAGCGGGCGATCTCGGCGCGCTTGACGCTGCTGTAGTACGCCACGAAGTCCTTGCCGAGGCGGTCGGCGAACACGCGGTCGGAATCCAGCGCGTCCAGTGCCTCGCCCAGTGAGCGCGGGAGCGGTTCGGCCCGCGCGGCGTACGGCTCGTCGGCGGCCGGTCCCGGGTCCAGACCGCCCGCGACTCCCTCCAGGCCGGCGGCCAGCTGGGAGGCCAGATAGAGGTAGGGATTGGCGGCGGGCTCGCCGATCCGGTTCTCCAGGCGAGTCGATGACGGGCCGTCACCCAGGACACGCACCATCGCGCCCCGGTTGTCGCGGCCCCACACCGCACGGTCGGGCGCCAGCGACTGCGAGCGGAACCGTTTGTAGCCGTTGAGGGTGGGCGTGGAGAAGGCGGTGGTGGCACGGGCGTGCCGCAGCAGGCCGCCGAGGAAGGCCGCGCCGTAGGGGGAGAGACGGGGCCCGTCGGTTGCGGCCGTCCCCGGCTCGGCTGCGAAAAGGCCGACCCCGTCGCGCAGCACGCTCTGGTGCAGGTGCCACCCGCTGGAGAACACTCCGGGCAGCTGGGGGCGGCACATGAAGGTGGCGTGATGACCGTGGCGCGCGGCGATCTGCTTGACGGCGCCGCGCAGCAGCACCATCGCGTCCGCGGTGCCCAGCCCGTCGGCCGGTTGCAGCGTGATCTCCACCTGGCTCGGGCCGAACTCGACCTCCAGACTGCGCAGCGGCAGTCCCAGCCCCTCGATTCCGGCGCGCAGCACATCGAGGACCGGGTCGAGTTCGTCGTAACGCAGTTCGCTCAGGTACTGGTAGCCGTGGTTGAGCATGCCGACCTCGGGTGCGGCGCCGGGCTGCCCGAGGTCGGCGGAGCCCAGGCGCGGATCGTCGAGCCGGAACAGGTGGAACTCCACCTCCAGACCGGTGCGGTAGGTGACCCCGCCCGCCTGCCCCAGCACGGAGCGCAGCAGGCCCCGGGTGCACAGCGGGACCGCCGCGCCGGAGGTGAAGCGCAGGTCGCACAGCAGCCAGCCGGTCCCCGGCGACCAGGGCAGCATGCGGAACGTGAGCGGATCGGGCACCATCACCATGTCCGCGGCTCCGCGCAGTTCGGGCAGACCGAGCGGCGTCTCCTTGGTGAACAGCGGGAACACGGTCCGGCCCGAGGTGTCCTTGGCCAGCAGGGACGAGGCGATGCCGGTCCCGTCCCGGAGCACGTTGGCCACCTCGCCGGCGGTGACGGTCTTGCCGCGCAGCAGCCCGTGCTGGTCGGCGAAGACCACCCGTACGACCTTCAGCCCGCCGCTCTCGGCGCGGGAGCGGATCTCCTCGGCGGCGGCCGTCTGCTCGGCCGTCCACAGTCCGTGGCGTTCGACGAACCCCACGCCCCTCAGCCGTCCGTTCCCACGGGCCGCGCCCAGGCGCTGCCGGCGCGCTGCTTCGCGGTGACGGCCTGCCAGTGCTCCGCCCAGCCCTCGGTGGGGCCGATGCCGTCGAGAGTGACGGGACCGCGTACCTCGGCGGCCTGCGCGGCGGGCAGCACGAGCGGCGGGTCCTCGCCGCGTTCGACGGCGGAGATCGCCTCGCCCAGCATCCGCCGGTACATCACGATCGCCTTGTCGGAGCGGCCCAGATGCTCACGCGTACGGTCCTGGATCGCGCCCTGCCCCTCCACCGCCCACTGGTCGTGCACGTTGATGTCGGTGCCCAGCCCGGTGTACGTGGTGGTCGACTGCTCGACCGGGTCGTAGCCGTAGCCGTTGGCGCGGCCGAATCGGGGCCGGTAGTCGGGGAGGGTGACCGCGTCGACCCGCTGGCGGCGCATCTCCTCCCGGTCGACCGGGGCGCCGACGCTGGTGAACAGGGCGTACCAGTAGCAGGAGGCGTCGTCGATCGGCACATGCCACTGGGTGATCGCGGTGTCGGCGTCGAGCGGGATGTGGAAGCCGTGCGGGAAGACCTGATGGGTGACGCGGACATGGGTGCTGCTGCCGTCCATCGGCCGGCCCTCGGTGTCGGTGCCGTCCAGGGCGCGCAGGGCGGTGATACGGATCCCGTAGGGCGTGCGTACGGCGTCGATGTCGGGGCGGCCGTACTCGCGCAGGATCTTCGTCATCGGCAGGTCGGTGCCCCGCGAGGCGGCGCGGAACTGTTTGCCGTAGCCGTCCTCCGGGTCCTCGTCCTGGAAGAAGCGGTGCAGGTAGGAGGCGTGGGCGGGGTCGATGCCGACCTCCAGGGCCTGCAGCCAGTTGCACTCCAGCAGGCCCTTCCAGGCGAACGCGTGCCCGGCGGGCGCCTCGAAGCAGTCCAGGGCGGGCAGTTCGGGCGGCTCGCCCGGGCCGAGGTAGCCCCAGACGATGCCGTTGATCTCGCGGACCGGGTAGCTGCCGAGCCGCACGCGGGAGGCGAGAGGGCTGCCGGCCGGTTCGGCCGGGGTGTCGAGGCACGCGCCGTCGCGGCCGAAGAGCCAGCCGTGGAAGCAGCAGCGCAGGCCGCCGTCCTCCAGTCGGCCGAGTGCCAGGTCGGCGCCGCGGTGCGGGCAGCCGCGGTCCACCAGGCCGAGTGCGCCGCGCTCGTCGCGGAACAGCACCAAGTCCTGGCCGAGCACCTTCGGCGCCACCAGGGGCCGTACGCCGTCGAGTTCCTCACTCAGGGCGACGGGCTGCCAGTAGCGGCGCATCCAGGCACCGGCGGGCGTGCCCGGGCCGGTTCTGGTGAGCCGGCGGTTCTCTTCCTCACGCATCTGATGCCTTTCTGTTGTGCGAGGTGCCGTCCGGTGTCCTCATCCGCAGCAGTGGTCGTCGGCCGCGCCGCCGGTGGCCGGCGCGTGGCACGAGGAGGGGGCGGGTACGTCCAGGGCCGGGTTGCGGTCGAAGAAGCCGTCCGGCTCCAGACGCAGTCTCGCCCTGGCCACCGGCATCACCGGCCACTCCTCGGGGCGCGGGAAGTGGTGCGAGCCGACCGTGGCCCACAGCACCAGGTCCGTGCCGTCGAGCGACCGGTCCTCCTCCTGCCAGCGGTGCACCCCGTCCGCGCCCGGCTCCGCCTGGTTGGGGTACTCACCCGCGACGAACCGCCGCGCGGGGTCGTACTCGGTCGCCCACAACTGCTTCGCCACGAACGGGGCGCGCCGCGCGCACACGCTGTCCGGACGCACCGGCAGCACCGCCGTGTTCTCCACGTGCACCCGATACGCGGTCGGTTCGCCCATCCGGTTGCGGGCCTCGGTGCTCTCCACCCGCCAGTGCAGGGCCCGGGAGGCGTCCGTGCTCCGCCCGCCCTCGGCCTCGCGCAGGATCGGCCGTACGACGGTCCGCGCGGCGTTGCCGTAGGGGTCGAGCGCGGGGTCGGGCTCGTGCTCTGCGGTGACCTCGACCAGACGGTTGGCCGTGCCGTCCACCGCCATGTCCAGCCGTACGGCGAAGAAGTGCTGGTGGTTGGTGACCGCGACGCCCGGTGCGACCCGCCGGGCGTAGGGCGTCTCCTCGTCCTCCGTGACACCGGTCGCCGAGAGGATGCCGGTCATCTTGATCTCCAGCATGACCGAGCCGTCCTGGTACAGGGACCAGTAGAAGCCGTAGTCGTAGTTGGCGACCGTGGCGAACGCCGAGATGATCAGCCGGCGGGAGCGGCGCACCTCCGTACGGCCGGTACGGCCGTCGTGGTGCTTCCAGAGGATGCCGTCGTCCTCCTCGTGCAGACAGATCGCGTTGGGGATGACCCGGGGCACGCCGTCGCCGCCGAGGACGGCCGCGTCGAAGTACTGGATGACGCCCAGACAGTCGCAGCCGAGGGCGAGGGAGTTGGTCAGCGGACCGGCGCCGTACTCGCCCCAGTCGAAGAAGTTCTTGCGGTACTGGGTGGAGGCGGTGTCGAAGTACGGCACGTACATCTCGTTGACGGACGCGCGCCGCAGCACCCGGCGCGGCCCCCGGCCGGCCGCGTCGAAGGTCAGGTCGTGCAGCACCAGGCCCTCGCGGTGGCTGAAGCCGACCCGCACCGACCAGCCCTGCCAGTCGACGCGCCGGCCGGTGACGGTGAAGCTCGGCCCCTCGGACTGCACCACCTCCAGGGGCTTCAGACCCGCCCGCTCCGGCACGGTCCCCGCGGCGAACACCCCGGACTCCTCCGACAGCGGCACGACCCCGTGGTCCTCGACGTACAGCACCTCCATCGACTCCATGTCGATGATCGGCACCACGCCCTGCACGGGCCGGGCGTAGCCGTTGTCGTCCTCGGACGTGCGGTGCCACACGCTGCCCCAGGTCAGCCGGCGCCCCCGGTGCGCGGGCGGTTCGAAGCCGCCGATCGACTCCGGGTCGACCATGACCAGCGACACGTCGTGGATGCCGCGCAGCGCGAGCGCCTCCCGGAACCTCGGGTCCGCCCGGCACACGGCGGCGGCCTGCCGGGCCTCCTCAGAGGAACAGCCCGGACTGCGCACGTCCAGCTCACGCCAGGCCGTGGACCGTGGCTCGTCACCGAGTACGAGGTCGACCTCGTGGGCGAGGTGCGCCGAGGGGTGGATCACCACGGCCCGCGCCCGCCGCACGTCGCCGACGGCCGCCGTGCGGGCGTGGTGCTCGTCCAGGGCCACACCCCAGAACCGGGCGTCCTCGGTGACCCGGGGGTCGTCCCGCAGCACCTTGACGGCGACGGCGAGTTCGGCGGGCGTCAGCGGATCCAGCGGGTGGGGCGCGGCGCCGGGCGCGGGCTCGGGGGCGAGGGTGCTCATACGTGCCTTCCTTGCGGGCTCATGGGTGCGTTCCTTCGGGGGTGATGCGGGTGGTGCCGGGTTCGAGGCGTACCGTGCCGCCGTCCGCGCGGGGGTCGGAGGCGCCGTCCAGCCGCCCGTCCCGCGCCAGCCGCACGACCTGGGTGTGACCCGTCAGATCGGTGGGTCCGGCGGGGACGACCACCGGAAGCCCCGCGAACGGCTCGGTCGTCGTGGCCGGGACGGAACCCGGCTCGGCGAGGAGGGTCTGCTCCTCCCGGCCGATGTCGCGGGCGCCGATCACCCAGCGCGGACGGTCGAGGACGGCCGCGGGATCGGCCGCCGGGTCGGCGAGCGACGGCAGGGTCTGGGCGAGGATCTGCGGCTGGGCCCGGCCCCCCTGGCAGCCCGCCGCCAACAGCAGGGCGTCGGACCGGCCGAGCACCGGACACAGCGTGTGCGGCGGTCGCGCGCCCGGCCGCAGCACCCCGGGATGACCGGGCGCGAGGCTGAACGCCGAGCCCCGGTTGTGCAGCACGATGCCGGTGTCCGGGTCGCACAGACCGGAGCCGAACGTCTGGTACACGCTCTGGATGAGCGACACCGCCAGCCCCGAGGAGTCCACGGCGGTCACCGCGACGGTGTCCCCGGAGGGCCGGAACGTCGGCCTCGGAGGGAGCGCGCCCGCCGGCGGGGCCGGACGCAGCAGCCCCTCCATGTCGAGCGGTCCGCCGCGCGGGTCGCCGAGCAGCCGGTCCCGGGCCGCCGAGGCGTCCTGGCAGCGGGCGGCCAGCAGCCGGGTGCGCTCCGGCTCGGGCAGACCGGCCGCGAGGGCAGCCGCCTCCAGCAGCGCCGGCAGGATCACGCCCTGGCTGGGCGGGGGAGCCGCCCACCAGCGGGTGCCGGCCACCTCCAGGGACAGCGGCTCGGCGAGTTCGGCCCGGTGCTCGGACAGGTCGGCGGCGGTGAGCGGACTGCCGAGGCGGCGCAGGCCCCGCGCGAGGGCCTCGGCGACCCCGCCCCGGTAGAACGACGAGGGATCGGCGGCCAGTTCCCGCAGAACCTCGGCCAGTCGCGGCTGCGGCAGCGGAGCGCCCTCCTGGACCGGGCCGGGCGGAGCACCCTCCTGGACCGGGCCGTGCGGCGCACCCTCCCGTACCGAGTGGATCGGCGCGACCTTCCCGAGCGAGCGGGGTCGCGCGCCCTTTCCGCCCGAGCCGCCGAACAGCGCGGACAGGCCCGGGTCCGCCGCGATCTGCGCGGCCCGGTCGCGGACCGCGCGGGCCAGCCCGGCCGAGATGGTGGCGCCGTCCTCGGCGAGCGCGGCGGCGTCCCGCAGCGCGGCGGACAGCGCCCCCGCGGTGCCGTACGAATGCGCGAGCGCCGACCAGCCCGCCACCGCGCCGGGCACGGTCACGGTCTGCGGACCCTGCGCGGGCATCCGGGCGTCCGCCGCGCGCAGCGCCTCGACATCGACGGCCCGGGCGGCGGCCCCCGCCGACAGCACCGCCCGCACACTCGCGCCGGGCGCGTGCACCAGGGCGATCAGGTCGCCGCCCAGCGAGCACTGATGGGGATAGACCACCGTCAGCGCCACCGCCGCGGCGAGGGCCGCGTCGACGGCGTTGCCGCCGCGCCCGGCCGCCCGCGCGGCGGCCTCCAGCGCCGCCGGGTGGGGCGCGGCCACGACCATTCCGGGGCTGCCGCCCGTCACGCCTCGTCCCGGGGCAGGAGCAGGGTGCGTGAGGGGGCGGCCTCGGCGCCCTGCAGGGGGATCGGGAGCGAGAGCATGTCGTACACGCCTGCCGGGGTGTGCAGCAGGTCGACCACCTCGAGGATCAGCACGTCCGCCGCGCAGAGCAGCCGGTGGGTCTCCCAGTGCGTGGTGTGGGCGACCGCCTCGATGCTCAGATAGTCGATGCCGGCGGTGCGCACCCCGGCCTCGATGAGCCGTTCCGCGCCGTCCGGTGCCAGGCCGACCCACTCCCGGGCCTTCCAGGGACTGCGCAGTACGCCCGCCGAGTTGCTGGTGCGCAGCAGCACCCGCTCCTCCGTGCCCAGCCCCGCGGCGTCGAGGTCGGCGGCGGTGATCTGCTCCTCGACATGGGTGAGGTCGAGCACCCGGGCCGTCCCGTTGAGCGCCGACAGGTCGAGGCGGTCGACCGTCTTGCCGCCGTCGACGAAGTGGGCCGGGGCGTCGATGTGCGTTCCCGTGTGCGCGCCG
Source organism: Streptomyces vulcanius (assembly GCF_042653945.1). Classification (NCBI taxonomy): domain Bacteria; kingdom Bacillati; phylum Actinomycetota; class Actinomycetes; order Kitasatosporales; family Streptomycetaceae; genus Streptomyces; species Streptomyces vulcanius. The sequence continues at coordinate 90,355 of NZ_JBHSFK010000023.1, forward strand.
ATGCGCCAGCGGCTGACGTTGGAGGGGTCGCCCGCGGTGCGCGACTCGACGACCTCCATCTCCGGGCGCCGGCCCCAGTGCAGCATGCCGGGGTGAATGGGCACGGAGACGTCGATCGCCTTGGTGAGGTCGAGGTTCATTTCACGCTCCTATTGGATGCGGATACTCTGTGAATGGATCCAATATCAGTGGACTGCGGACATCGGCGGCGGCGTGGCAGACTGCTCCACCACCGCGCGGTCCCCGTCAGCCCCCGAGAAGGGTGAGACCCACTCCGATGACGCCCCAGACAGACGAAGGCGCCCTCGTCGACGACATCGCGGCCCGTATCCGCACGCGGATCATGAACGGGGAGCTCGCGATCGGGAAACCGTTGCGCCAGGCGGCGTTGGCGGCCGAGTACGGCGTCAGCCGTACCCCCGTGCGCGAGGCGCTGCGCCAGCTCCAGCACGGCGGACTGATCGAGATGCAGCCGCACCGCGGCGCGGTGGTCCGGGTGCCGGCGCCCTGGGAGGTGCGGCAGGCCTACGAGGTGCGTGCGGAACTGGAGGGCCTCGCCGCCCGGCGGGCCGCCTCCCGGATCACCGAGGGCCAACTCGGTGAACTGCGCCGCCACAACGACGTCCTGCGGGCCGCCGCGCGGGGGCCGGCCGCTCACGACCACGCCGGCGCCCCGTCGGCCACCACGGCGGCCAACGACTGCTTCCACACCGTGGTGTGCCAGGCGGCCGACAACCCGTGGCTGAGCCGGATGATCGACCGGATCAACGAGAGCTTCCCGCGCAACGTGTCCTCGCTGGCCCTGGCCGGCGACGAACGTCACCGGCTGCTGAACATCCGGGAACACGACGCGATCGTCGCCGCGTTGACCGACCGGGACCCCGACCGGGCCCAGGAGGCGATGCGCGAGCACGTCCTCAGCTCCGGCGAACACCTGACGGCCTGGTACGAGCGGCGCTCCCAGATCGTCTTCCACGGCTGACCCGCCCCCGCGCACCCCGGTGGACGCCCTCACCGGGCACCACCGGGCACCAGCCGGGCCGGGGACAGAAAGCCCAGGTCCGGCCGGGGGCGCGCACACACCAGGTCGGCCAGCGCCGCACCGATCGCCGGACCGAACTTGAAGCCGTGCCCGGAGCACGCCGAGGCCACCAGCGCCTGCGGCACGCCCGGCACCTCACCGACGACGAAACGCCGGTCCGCGGTCATGGTGTACAGGCACGTCAGACTCTCCGTCACCGGACCCGCGCCGGGCAGCACCCGGGCCACCGCCCGCGCCAGCAGGGCCAGTTCCTCCCCGGTCGCGGCGGGGAGCTCGGACCGCGGGTCCCAGGACGGGCCGGAGTCGAGGCCCGCCTTGAGCCCGCGCCCGTCGGCCGCGGGGAAGCCGTACAGCAGTCCCTCCGGCAGATCGACCGAGAAGCCGCCCAGCCCGGCGCGGCCGAGCTGCCCCTCGGGATCGGCGGCGAAGTAGGCGTTCACGATCCGAGTGACCGTCAGATGCCCTGCCAGAGAGGGCACTTGGAACCCCGTCCACGGACCGGCACACAGCACCAGACGGTGGGCCCGCACCTCCCCGGCCGCCGTGCGCACCACCACGCCGTCGCCCTCCGGCCGCCAGTCCGTGACGGGCGTGCGGTCCTCGATCCGCGCCCCGGCCCGCTCGGCCAGGGCCAGTTGGGCCCGCAGGGTTCCGGCCGCGTCGATGATTCCCGCGCGCGGGTCGTGGATCGCCGAGAACCCCTCCGGCAACCGCAGCCCGGGGAAGATCCGGGCCGCCTCCTCGGGACCCACCTCCCGGCAGCCGGGGCCGCGCAGCGGATCGGGACGGCCGTCCGGCGCCGCGTACAGCCCGCCGGTGACCTCGACCAGCCGGGTCTTCGACGCGTCCTCCAGCTCGGCCCAGGCGCGGTAGGCGGTGTCGACGAGACCGTCCCAGTCGGGGTGCGGATAGGCCCGGCGGATCATCCGGGTGGCACCGTGCGAGGAACCGAGGTCGTGGCCCACCGCGAACTGCTCCAGCCCCAGCACGTCCAGACCACGCTCGGCCAACTGCCGCAGAGCCGCGCCGCCGTGCACCCCGAGCCCGACGACCACCACGTCGTGACGCCGTCCGGCACGGGACCGCGGGGCACGCGCGGGAGACCCGGCTGCCTGCGGCGTACGGCCTTGGTCGCGCACCGCCGGAGCGGCCGGCGGCGCTCGGTGCGCGTCGGCCGCGATCTCCGCCACCGCCCCCACCAGGGCGTCCAGGTCCTGGTCGTCGGTGTAGACGTGCACCGAGGCCCGTACCACCTTCGTCAGACCCCGGGGATCCATGTCCCACCGGCCGTGGTCGGCCGGTACGGCGATGAGGTGGACCCGTCGAAGCGCCAGCCGGCGCTGCACCTCACCGGCGTCGAGTCCGTCCACCACGAAGGTGACGAGCGCGCCGCCCGCCGCCGGGGGGTCGGTGACGCGCACGCCGGGAAGTGCGCGCAGGCGTTCACGCAGCGCCGCCGCCAGCCCGGCCAGGTGCGCGAAGACGGTCCGGGGGCCGAGCGCGTGCAGGTCGGCCAGCGCCGAGCCCAGTCCGAGGCGCAGCGCGTGGGCCGCCTCCCACAGCTCGAACCGCTTGGCGTCCGGGGCCAGTTCCCAGCTCCGCTCGGCCGTCCAGCGGGCCCCGCGCACATCGGGGGCCTGCGGTGCGAGCGTCTCGAGGAGCGGTCGGCGCACGGCCAGCAGACCGGTGCCGCGCGGGGCGCGCAGGAACTTCCGGCCGGTGCCGATCAGGAGATCGCAGCCGAGGGCGGTCATGTCGACGGGCAACTGGCCCAGCGACTGGGTGGCATCGAGCAGGAACGGCACTCCGTGGGCGCCGGACAGCGCGCCGATGGCGGCGGCCGGCTCGACCAGCGCGGAGGAGGTCGGCACATGCGCCGCGGTGACCAGGGCGGCCGGTCCGGCGCGCAGCGCCGACTCCAGCGCGTGGAGATCGGTGGCGCCGTCGGGCCCGTTGGGCAGCACCTCGACCCGTACGCCCGTGTCGCGCTCGGCGGCCAGCAGGTGCAGGGCGCTGCTGACATAGCTGGAGCGGGCGGCCAGCACCCGGTCGCCGGGCCGGACGCGCAGCGCCGACACGATCCGCTGCCAGCCCGCGGTGGCGCTCTCGACCAGGGCGACCTCGTCGGCGTCGACGCCGAGCAGCGTGGCGGTGTGCGCGTAGACGGCGGCCAGGTCGTCGGCGGCCAGCTTGGCGGCCTCGTAGCCGCCGTGCAGGCTCTCGGCGCGCAGATGCCCGATGACGGCCTCGACCGTGCCGGAGGCGAGCAGGGCGGCGCCGGCGGCGTTGAAATGATGACCGGTGGCGCAGCCGGGCGTGCGGGCGCGCTCGGCGGCCACGTCGAGAGCGGGGACGGAGGGGGCGGCGGACCCGGTCGTCACGGGGGCGCTCACAGCGCCATCGTGACGCTCTTGAGCTCGGTGAACCCCTCGGCGGCGGCGTCACCGAGGTCCCTGCCGAGACCGGACTGCTTCACGCCGCCGAAGGCCACCGCGGGGTCGAACTCGTTGTAGGTGTTCACCCAGACCGTGCCCGCCTCCAGGGCGGCGGCCGTGCGGTGCGCGCGGCTCAGGTTCGTGGTCCACACACCCGCCGCGAGCCCGTACTGGCTGTCGTTGGCCAGCGCGATCGCCTCCTCCTCGGTGTCGAAGGGCAGCACGGCCGCCACCGGCCCGAAGATCTCCTCCCGGGCGATCCGCATGTCCGGGGTGACGTCCGTGAACACCGTGGGCCTGACGAACCAGCCGGGCCCGGGCAGGGATTCACCGCCCACGGCCACCGAGGCGCCCTCGGCACGGCCGAGTTCCACGTAGCCGGTGACGCGGTCGAACTGCTCCCGCGAGACGAGCGGGCCGATGTTGACGCCGCCGGACAGCCCGGGGCCGATCCGCAGTGCCTCCACGGCCGGGACCATCCGGCCGAGGAACTCCTTCAGGACCGCGCGCTGCACCAGCAGCCTGCTGCCCGCCGTGCACATCTGCCCGGAGTGCCCGAACACCGCGCGGACGGCGGCCGGTACGGCGGCGTCCAGGTCGGCGTCGGCGAAGACGATGTTGGCGGACTTGCCGCCGAGTTCGAGCGTGAGCCGCTTGACCGACGGCGCGGCCGAGGCCATGATCATGCGCCCCACCTCGGTGGACCCGGTGAACGAGACCTTGGCGACCCCGGGATGCCCGACCAGCGCAGCCCCGGTGCGTCCGTCGCCCGTCACCACGTTGACGACACCCTCCGGGACGCCGGCCTCCAGGCACAGCGCGGCCAGGCGCAGTGCGGTCAGCGGGGTCTGCTCGGCGGGCTTGACCACCACCGTGCAGCCCGCCGCCAGGGCGGGAGCGAGCTTCCAGGCGGCGATCATGAAGGGGAAGTTCCACGGGAGTACGGCGGCGACCACGCCGACCGGTTCGCGCACGCTGTACACGTGCCGGCCGGGACCGGCGGCGTGCACGGTGCCCGTCAGCCGGGTGGGTGTGCCCGCGAAGTGCCGGACCGCCTGCAGGCCCAGGTCCACGTCGCCGCGGGCCCGTTCGATCGCCTTGCCGTTGTCCAGGGTGTCCAGGACCGCCAGCTCCTCGGCGTCCCGCTCCACCAGGTCCGCCAGGCGCAGCAGCACATCGCGGCGGTCCCGCGGCGGCAGCGCGCGCCAGCGGCCGTCGCGGTGCGCGGCGGAGGCGGCGGCGACCGCGGCGTCCACGTCCTCCGCCCCGGCCTGGGCGATCGTGGTGAGCCGTTCCCCGGTGGCCGGGTCGAGGACCGGGATCCGCCGCGTCGAGACCCCCGTGGTCCAGTCGCCGCCGACGAGCATGGGCTCGCACTCCGGCAGGCGGGGGAGAGTGGTGCTGGGGTCCAAGGTGTTCTCCTTGTCGGTCGTGGCGCGGCCGGGCACCCGCAGGGGGAGGGGGGCCGTGGTGTCAGGACGGTGTGCCGGGGCGGTGGACCGCGCTGGGCCAGGGCTCGCGGACGGCGGCGGCGACGCTCGGGCGGTGGTCAGCACACAGCGGTCGAACTCCTCGCGCCCGTGCTCCGCGTCGGCCTCGGTCACGTCCCTGCCCCACACACCGGTCTCGCTGACCTGGTCCATGCGGTAGTCCCAGAACGAGTCGACATCGACGTGGGAGACGGCCCGCTCCATGCGCACAAGGCCGGGTGCCAGGTGCAGCATCACCGAGGTCTCGAAGTAGTTGGCGTGCATCAGCGCGCGGCCGTAGGTGACATGGCCGTCGACCTCAGGGCCCGGGTACATCGTCACGTACCCCAACGCCCGTACCCGGGCGTCCCGGTGACGCACCCTCAGTTTCTCGGCGGAGACGTCGAGCGCCCCGTTGTTCCAGATGTGGCCGTTGAGCAGGACGAACTGCCGTACTCCGCAGTCGTACAGGGAGTCGATCACGTCCTCCACGACGGCGATCAGGGTCTCGGGGCGCAGCGCCACCGTCCCGGCGAAGCCTCCGTGCGAGGCGGACACCCCGAAACTCAGCGGCGGCAGGACCGGCACGCCGGTCAGCGCGGAGACCCCCAGAGCGACCGCCTCGCAGATCCGGGTGTCCACGGCGAGCGGCAGGTGCGGCCCGTGCTGTTCGGTGGCGCCGACGGGGATGACGACGGCGTCCCGGCCGGCGACCGCGGCCTCGGCCTCCGGCCAGGTCAGCTCCTCCCAGGGCAGCGGCGCCCCGGTTCCGCCCAACTGCGCGGCGAGCGCGGGGACGTCCAGTCCGGTGGGGACGTGCAGGCCGTTCGGCCCGGTGATGACGGACGACATGTCTCTCTTCTCCTCAAGGGCGGTGGCCGGTCACCAGCGGCGCCGGCTCTTGTCCGGCAGAAGGTCCAGGGCGCGCACCGGGGCGGGCCTGTCGTCGTCGACGGTGGTGATCCACACGACGGCGTCCGGGCAGTAGTCGCTGATCAGCTCGCGGCACACCCCGCACGGGGCGATGATCCGGAACTGCCCGGCCGGCTTGATCTGGACGGACACCACCGACGTCACCTCCAGCGCCGCGCCGGCCGCGAGCGCGCCCCGCGCGGTGCCCAGGGCGACGCCCTCGGCGCAGACCGAACTGCGCCGGCAGGAGCCCTCGACATGGACGCCGGTGTGGATCCGGCCGTCGGCGGTGCGCAGCGCGGTGGCCACCTCGTGGCGGTCGCGCCGCCAGACCCGGTCCAGCAACGCCTGGGCCACCGCCAGGAGTTCGGTGTCGCCTGCGCTCATCTGCGGCGGGGCCGCCACCGGCGCCGTGGTCATGCGGTCAGCCCCAGCAGCCGGGCCATGTTGCCGCCCTCGACCAGCGCGCGGTCCTTCTCGTCCTCGACGGCCTTGGCGATCTTCATGCGCTCCAGGTCGAAGTCCGACCCCGGCCATTCGCTGCCCATGAGGATCTGCCGGGGGCCCAGCCGCGCGTACGCCCGCTTCACGTCGCTCATCAGCGTCGCCGACGTCTCCAGATAGACGTGCGGCTGCCGTTCGGCCACGATGATCGCCTCCGGTACGTTCCACACCGCGCCCATGTGCGCGATGACCGTCGGCACACCGGGGTGGTCCCGGGCGATCTCCTCGATGGCCAGCGGCGCGCAGAACGCGTCGTCGAGCGCGTTGACCAGCACGATCAGTCCGCGCCGGGCACAGGCCTCGAACACCGGGTCCAGGAGGCCGTGGTCGGCCACGTGGTAGCCGTGCAGGCTGGGGTGCAGCTTCAGTCCCACCAGACCCGCGTCGGCGATCCGGTCGATCTCCTCGATCGCGTCGTCGGCCTGCGGCAGCACCTGCCCGAACCCGAAGAACCGGTCCGGGAACGCGGCCACCAGCGAGGCGATGAAGTCGTTCTCGATCCGCTGGGCGAGCGAGCACACCATCGCCATGTCGACCCCGGCGGCGTCCATCCGGTCGAGGATGCGGCGCGGATCGAAGGGTTTGTACGGGGGAGGGGCCTCGCCCTTGCGCGCCCCGGTCAGGTAGTCCGAGCGGCCCCGGACGTCCTGCGTGGTGTTGTACGCGTCGATGATCAAGAGGACTCCTCACTCACGGAGTGCAGCGGCAGATGGCAGCGCACACTGCGGCCCGGCGCGACCTCGCGCAGCTCCGGGTGGCGGATGCGGCACAGGTCGGTGGCGAACGGGCAGCGCGTGCGGAAGAGACAGCCCTCCGGCGGATGCGCCGGGTCGGGCAACTCGCCCTCCAGCGGCTGCCGTTCACGGGCGGGACCGGGGCGCAGCACGGGCACGCCGGCCAGCAGCGCGCTGCTGTAGGGATGCGCGGGCGCGGCGAAGAAGTCGTCCCGCGAGGCGGTTTCGATGATCTCGCCGAGGTACATCACCGCGACCCGGTCGGCGATGTGCCGCACGACACCGAGGTCGTGGGAGATGAACAGCATGGTCAGCCCGCGGTCGCGGACCAGGTCCGAGAGCAGGTTCAGCACCTGCGCCTGGATCGACACGTCCAGCGCCGACACGGCCTCGTCCGCGACCACGAACTGCGGCGAGGAGGCGAGCGCCCGCGCGATGCCGATGCGCTGGCGCTGGCCGCCGGAGAACTCGTGCGGCCTGCGCCCGCCGGCCTCGGCCCCGAGGCCGACGAGGTCGAGGAGTTCGGCCACCGCGCGGTCCGCCTCGGCCCGGCCGGCACCCCGGGCGCGCAGCAGCGGCTCCGCGACGATGTCGGCGATCCGGCGCCGGGGGTTGAGCGAGCCGAAGGGATCCTGGAAGACCATCTGCAGCTCGGCCCTGGTGCCGGGCAGCAGCCGGCCGCGCAGCCGGGTCAGGTCGGCGCCGAGGAAGTCGATCCGGCCCGCCGAGGGGTCCACGACCCGCAGCAACGCGCGGCCGAGCGTGGACTTGCCGCACCCCGACTCGCCGACCAGGCCGAGCGTCTCGCCCCGGACGATGTCGAGGTCGACGTCGCGCAGCGCCCGGACCCGGCCGCCCGACCGCCCCGGATACTCCACCCGCAGCCCGCGCGCGCTCAGCAGGACGTCGCTCATCCGCCCACCCCCGCCCGGGTCTTCTCGGTCAGCACACAGGCGTCGAGGTGATCCGTGGCGCCGTGCCGCCGCCGCAGCACCGGACGGACCCCGCACGCGTCGTGGGCGAACGCGCACCGCGGCCGGAAACCGCAGCCCGTCGGCCGTTCGATCCCGGTGGGCGGGCTGCCCTCGATGGCCGGCAGCCGCGCGGGCACCGGCCCGTCGAGCGGGGGCACCGAGCCCAGCAGCCCCATCGTGTAGGGGTGCTGCGGGTGGAACAGCACCTCGTCCCGCGTGCCCTGCTCCACGATCCGGCCCGCGTACATCACCGCCACCCGGTCGGCGACCTCGGCGACGACCCCCAGATCGTGGGTGATCAGCAGCACGGACGTGCCGTGCTCGCGCTGGACCCGCTTCAGCAGCGCCAGCACCTGGGCCTGGATCGTGACGTCGAGCGCGGTGGTCGGTTCGTCGGCGATCAGCACTGCGGGGTCGTTGGCCAGACCCATCGCGATCATCACGCGCTGCCGCATGCCCCCGGAGAGCTGGTGCGGATAGGCGCGGGCCGCGCGTGCCGGGCCCGCGATGCCGACCTCGCCGAGCAGTTCGACGGCCCGCCCGGCGGCCGTGGCACGTGTCACGTCGCCATGGGCGCGGATCGTCTCCGCGATCTGCGCGCCCGCCCGGTGCAGGGGGTTGAGGGCCGCCAGCGCGTCCTGGAAGACGACCGTCACGTCCTTGCCGCGCACCTTGCGCAGCTCGCGCTCGGAGGCTCCCACGAGTTCCCGGCCACGGAAGGAGACCGAGCCGCTGACATGGGTGCGGGGTCCGCGGTTGAGCCCGACCAGGCTCATCGACAGCGCGGACTTGCCCGACCCCGACTCGCCGACCAGCGCCAGGATCTCGCCCCTGCGCAACGTCAGGTCCACGCCGTCCACGGCAGGCAGCCGGCCCCCGGGCACGTCGAACCCCACGCGCAGCCCGCGGACTTCGAGCACCGGCTCCGGTCCGTCCGGCGCGGTCATACGGCGCCGCCGACGGCCAGCGCGGCCCGGTCGATCAGGTCCGCGACCCGCTCGGGCCACACCAGGGTCGTGTAGTGGCTGCCCGGCACATGCTCCACGGTGGCCTTCATCCGGGCCGCCATGTCGTTCTGGATCTCCGGGCGCAGCGTGCGGTCGTCGTCGGCGACCAGGTACCAGCTGGGCAGCGACCGCCAGGCGGGGACACCGGTCGCCTGCGTGAAGATCAGGTTCTCGGCGCGCCGCCCCTCGGCCTCGACGACCGCCCGCTGCCCGGCCGACAGATCGGGGCCGATCTCGGCCCAGAACTCCGGACTCGGCTCGGACTTCCAGTCGCCGTTCGGCCCGCGCCGCATGTACTTGGAGATCTCGGCAGGCGGGTAGCGTTCCACGATCTCGTTGACGGTCTCGCCCTCGTCGGGCCCGAACGCGGCGATGTAGACCAGCCCCTTGACGCGGAGGTCGCGCCCCACGTTCGTGATGACCGCGCCGCCGTAGGAGTGCCCCGCCATCAGCACCGGCCCCTCGGTCCGCTCCAGCACGGCCGCGGTCTCGGCGATGTCGTCCGCCAGGGAGGTCATCGGGTTGGTGACCGTGAACAGCCGGTGGCCACGGGCGGTCAGCAGCGGCTGGACCGCCGACCACGTCGTGGGCCGTCCGCCGGCACCGTGGACCAGCACGACGTCCATGCGGGTCATCCTTTCCGTAGGCGCGGGTCGAGGACCGTGTACAGCAGGTCCACCGCGTGGTTGACGAGGGTGAACAGCAGGGCGATGGCGAGCGCGGCACCCTGTACCACCGGGTAGTCGCGCTGCAGCACGCCCTGCACGAGCAGGCGTCCGACGCCCGGGTAGGAGAAGACCGTCTCGGTGATGACCGAGCCGCCCAGCAGGGAGCCGAACTGCAGGCCCAGGACGGTGACGATGGGCAGCCAGGCGTTGCGCAGCACATGCCGGCGCACCACCACGCCCTCGCTCAGGCCCTTCATGCGGGCGGTGCGCACGAAATCGTCGTCCAGCACCTCAAGGACGGAGGCCCGGACGATCCGCGTGATGAAACCGGCCATCGACAGCGCGAGCGTGACCGCGGGCAGGATCAGGTGCTGGATCCACGGCCAGACCAGCTCGGGCCGGTCCTGGAGGATCGCGTCCAGCAGGACGAAGTTCGTGGTGGGCCGGTAGTCCAGGGCACTGGGCAGCCGGCCGATGACCGGCAGCCAGCGCAGCCACACGCCGAACACCACGATGCCGAGCACCCCCAGGGCGAACCAGGGCAGGGAGAAGCTGACGGTCGCCACGGCCCGTGTCGAGGTGTCGATCCAGCTGCCCTTGCGCAGCGCGGCGACCACTCCGCTGACGACACCGATCAGCACGGAGACCGTCATGGCGGCGAGGGTGAGTTCGACGGTGGCGGGCAGCGCGTCGCCGAGCAGGCCGAGCACGTCGTTGGAGCCGTAGAAGGAGGTGCCCAGGCGCAGATGGACCAGATCGTCGAGGAAGTGGCCGTACTGCGTCAGCAGCGGCTGGTCGAGCCCGAGCGCCTTGGTGACCCGTTCCTCGTTGGCGTCGAACTGCTCGGCCGTGGCCGTGCTGGCGCCGCCCGCGAGGGAGGTCGCCGGGGAGCCCGGCAGCAGCCGGATCGCGAGGAACACCAGGGACGCCAGCGCGAACAGTACGACGGGGACGGCGGCCAGCCGGCGCAGGAACACCCAGGCCGCGCCCGAGGGCAGGGCCGGACGCGGCAGCCGCCTTCTCGCGAGGACACCCGGTACCGCGCTCACACAGCTCCCCTCGGGTCGAGGGCGTCACGCAGGTCGTCTCCGACGAAGTTGCACGCCACGACGAAGAGCAGCGTCAGCGTGGCGGGCAGCACCACAAGGCGGGGGGCCGAGAACAGGAACTCCTGACCGGCCTGCACCATGTAGCCCCAGTCCGGCTGCGGCGGCTGGATGCCCAGCCCGAGATAGGACAGACCGGCGGCGAACCCGGCCGCGATCGACAGCGTCATGACGACCTGCGCGAGCAGCGGTCCCGCGATGTTGGGCAGCACCTCGCGCACGAGGATGCGCGGCGCGCCCGTGCCCCCGAGCCGGCAGGCGACGACGTAGTCCCGGGCGGCCTCCCGCGCCGTGAGGGCCCGGGCCAGCCGGGCGAGCCCGGGCGCGAGGGAGATCCCGATGCCGAGGACCAGACTGACCGTGCCCGGCCCGGCCGCCGCCACCAGCAGGATCACCAGCAGGATGGACGGGAAGGCCAGCGCCAGGTCCACCAGCCGCATCAGCACCTGCTCCACGAAGCCGCCCGCGTACCCGGCGACCAGCCCGATCAGCGTGCCGACGCCCGCCGCGAGCGCCGTCGCCGCGAACGACACCAGCAGCAGCGGCCGGGCGCCGTGCACCAGCCGGGCCAGCTCGTCCCGCCCCAGGTCGTCGGTGCCCAGCGGATGGCCCGCCGAGCCGGGCCCGAGCAGCGCCGAGGAGGTCTGGCGCAGCGGATCGCCCTGCACGAGGAGCGGCCCGACGAGGGCGACCAGCACCAGTCCGGCCAGCAGCAGCCAGGACAGCAGCGCGGGCCAGGACCGGGCCACCGTACGTCCGCGCAGCCACCCGGACCGGCGCGGGCGGACCACGCCCGACGGGGGCTCCGCGACGGCGGGCACGGTCGCGGCTTCCACCGCGGCCGTGGTGTCAGACACTGGCCTTCTCCATGTAGCAGCGGTGGTTGGCCAGCGCGTCGGTGTTCATGCCCTTCACGTCCGAGCCGCTGACCACCAGGTTGCTGAAGCAGGCCAGCATCGAAAGGACCATGTACTCCTCGGCCCATCTGCGCTGGATCCTGGTGTAGGCGGCGGTGCGCTTCTTCGTGTCGGTGAGGTTCTTCGCCGCGTAGAGGTCGTCGGCGAGGGAGGCCGTGCCGTCGAGGGTGTCCATGCCGGAGAGCTTGGAACCGTAGATGCTGGTGGGGCTGGCCATGGCGCCCACCATGTCGTCCGGGTCGGGCACATACGTGTTGCGTTCCCAGATCATCAGGTCGTGGTAGTCGTCGTCCTTGTCCAGGAGCCGGCTGAAGTAGGTCGCCGGGTCGACGGAGGTGGTGGCGACCTTGAAGCCGACGTCGGTGAGGTTCTGGGCGATGATCTGGGCCGCCTTGGGGTGCCAGGAGTCGCTGGCCGCCATCAGGCGGATGGTGCGCCCCTTCGCCCCCGCCTCCTCGACGAGCCGCTTCGCCTGGGCGGTGTCCTGGGTGCTGAGATCGGCGAGGGCGGTGTCGTAGCCGCTCTGCGCGGGCGGGATGGCATACCCCTTGGGCTCGGCACCGATGCCGTAGAAGGCCTGCTGGAGGATGGCCTTGCGGTTGATGGCCAGGTTGATGGCCTTGCGGACCTTCAGCTCCGGGACGCGCCGGGCGTCGATCATCATGATCGCGTCGGCGTTGTGCGGGGTGTCGTACACCTTCACCGAGCCGTCCTTGCGCAGCTGCGTGACCGCGGAGTACGGCGCGAACTGGGTAGCCGACACATCCCCGCTGAGCAGCGAGCTGACGATCGTCGACGGGTCCTGGACCTGGCGCAGCACCAGCCGGTCGATGGGCGGCTTGCCCAGCCGGAAGCCGTCGAAGGCCGTCAGCGTGATGGACTGCCCGGCGGTGGCGGCGGAGAGCGCGAACGGTCCGGTGCCCACGAGGTGCTTGCCGATGTCGGCGCCGTACTTCTCCAGCGCGGCCTTGGAGATGATCCGGCCGCCGATGTCGGACAGCTTGCCGAGCACGGTCCGGTCCGGCTTCTTCAGGACCAGCTTCACCGTCAGGTCGTCGGGTGCGGTGAGCGAGACGACGTTGGCGCCCATGCTGGCCAGCGGCCGGGTCGCCCCCTTGGGCAGGGTCTTGTCCTCGGGGTCGAACTGGCGGCCGAGGCTGGCGAGTACGTCGGCGGAGGACAGCGTGGTCCCGTCGTGGAACTTCACGCCCTCGCGCAGAGCGAAGGTGTAGGTGAGCTTGTCGTCGGATATGGTCCAGCTCTTCGCCAGGTCCGGGGTCGGTTCGTTGGTCTCGAAGGAGATGAACGTCAGCCCGCGGCAGATGCAGTCGACCGCCATCCAGTCACCGAGAGACGTGTAGAAGGCGGGATCGTTGACGGCGCTGGTCGCGTCGATGGCCAGGGTGAGCGTGCCGCCCTTGCCACTGCCGCGCGCATCGTCGGCGGCGGCGCCGCACGCGCTGAGCAGGGCGGGCAGCCCGAACCCCACGCCCACCCCGAGCAGGCCGGCGCCTCGCAGCATGGTCCGGCGGGACACGGCCTGCGCGGTGGCCGCGGACGGGGCGGAGGCGGGCGAGGGCGATCGAGGTGTCTGGTCCGGCATGGGGCCTCCTCGGGCACCGATCCTGAGAATGGATTAAATCTGCGCTGGATTGGATCCAAAAACATGCTCAGCGGTCCCGGATTCCCTCTCGTGTCCCTCCGGTTAAAGCCCTGTGAACCGGACGCCCCGCGGCGCGGGCCAGGTTCGGCACATGTCAGAGATCAGCTGCCGGGCGGCCCGCCGACCACTGCACGGTCGTCCTTCCCGAGGTGCTACCACCCTGCTAGCTTTCGGGTATGACCTCGCCCAGGAAGCAGACACAGGTGCGGCTGGAGCCCGATGTGCTCGCCGCCGGCAAGGACGCCGCCGCTGCCCGCGGCCTGGACTTCAACAAGTACGTCGAACGCCTGATCATCGAGGACACCACCGGCGCCCGCGCCGCGGGCATGGCCGCCGCCCAGCGTCTGATCGAGGAGCACGGAACCTTCCTCGACGACCTGGAAGAGGAACTGGACGCGCAGTACGCCGGCCGGCCGGGTGCGGCCGCGTGATCCTGCACATCGACGAGTCCTGGATCCTCGAGGTCGCCGAACGGGCGGGCCACCGCGACCCGGCCGTCGACGACTACGGCGTCCCGGTCGCGGCGGTCGCCCGCCACCGCGGCGAACTCCTCGACCAGCCGCTCTACGACGGCCCCTACGCCCGGGCCGCCGCCCTGGTCCACGCCCTGGGCCGGATGCGCTGGCTGGAGCGCTCCAACCTGACCGTGGCCTGCGCGGTCGCGGTCATGTACCTCGAGGCGTCCAACATCCCCGTCAGCCCGACCCGCGAACAGCTCACCGCGCTGGCCCACGAACTGAACCACCCCCGTTGCACCGCCGAGCAGATCGCGGCGCTGCTGCGGACCTGGAAGCCCTAGTCCGTCCTGGCTTCAGGGCGCCCAGGGGGCGTCGACCGCCCAGGTGGTGTCCTCGGTGAAGAAGGCAGGTTCGTCCCAGGCGTGGGTGCCGCCGAGTCGGGCCAGCCACAGTGCGGCGTCGATGTGACGGAGGTACTGGAGAGGGTAGTTGGCGGCGGACAGCCGCACCCCGCCGTCGGCCCGCACCGGGCACCAGGTCGCGTCCGCCTTGTACAGCGCGGAGTCGCCGCCCGCCTCGCGCCGGACGCGGAAGTCGCGGTGGCGCAGATACTCACCGGGGTAGTTGCGCGACTCGAACGAGTAGCAGAGCCGGTTGGCCAGCCCCGGCCGGACCTTCCAGGTGGCGTCCTGCTTCAGCAGATCGCCGCTGGCCGAGGTGACCACCTCGGTGTAGCCGAGCCCGTCCTTGTGCCGGATGTAGCGGTCCGTGAAACCGGGTGTCCTCACCCGCAACGAGACGTACTGCTCCACCGGCAGCTTCACCGTCGGCCCGACCGTGCGGGACGCGGCGACAAGGGCCTGGTTCGCCGCCCGGACCCGGGCCTCGTCCACCTTGACCACCCGGCGGTCGTAGGTCAGCAGCCCGTTCGCCTCGTTCTCCACGTCGGTGATCTGTGTGTAGACGGACGCCGACAGACCGCCCGCGGGCATCGAGTTCTCCCGGATGCCGTCGAGCAGCCCCACCAGCCGGTTGTCCAGCGCGGCCGGGGTCGGCTGGTCCTCGTAGCTGAAACCGCCGCCCGGATACCACTCGTGCCCCGACACCCGCAGGCCGAGCCCGCCGAACTCGCCCAGCACGGAGGCTCGTACCGACTCCGTGGGCGTGTTGCCCGGCCCGACGTAGTTGTGGTTGTCGACGACGTCGCCGTTGCCGCCGTCCTGCGCGCCGCAGCAGTTGACGCCGCTCATGTTGTCGACGAGGCGCGAGGGGTCGTACGCCTTGACCATGTCCGCGATGCGGGCCTGGTCGTACTGGCCCCAGCCCTCGTTCTGGTCGACCCACTGGATCAGCGCGGGCGAGCTGCGGTGCTGGTCGACGATCGCGCGGTACTCGTTCTCCCACTGGGTGCGCGCCGCGTCGTCCGGGCTCTTGCCGCTGTCCATGGACGGCATGTCCTGCCACACCAGCAGCCCCAGCCGGTCCGCCCAGTAGAACCAGCGCTGCGGCTCGACCTTGATGTGCTTGCGGACCATGTTGAAGCCGAGGTCCTTGTGCTTCTGGAGGTCGAAGCGCAGGGCGTCGTCGGTGGGCGCGGTGTAGATGCCGTCGGGCCAGAACCCCTGGTCGAGGGTGCCGGTCTGGAAGACGAACCGGCCGTTCAGCACCGGTCGGCGCACTCCGTCCACGTCCTGCACGGCGATCGACCGCATACCGGCGTAGCCCCCGACCCGGTCGGCGCCCCGGACACCGGTGAGTTCGGCCGTGACGTCGTACAGGAACGGGTCGTCGGGCGTCCACAGCCGGGCGTTCGGCACGGGTACGGCGATCTCGGCGCCCAGCATGCCCGTGGCGCTGCCGACCCGTGTGCCGCCGCTGGACACGGTGACCTTCACCCGGGCGGCCCCGGTGCCGCGCACCGTCACCCGAAGGGTGCTGTCGGACAGACCGGGGACCATGTCGAGGCGGGTGATGTGCGTCGCGGGCGTCGGCTCCAGCCACACGGTCTGCCAGATCCCGGACGAGGCGGTGTACACGATGCTGTGGCCGGGGTGCGCGGTGACGTCCTGGACGCGCTGCTTGCCGATGGCCTGGCCGCCGCCCTCCGTCGGGTCGTACGCCGAGACGACGATCGTGTGGGTGCCGCCGCGGTTCAGCAGGGATGTGATGTCGTAGGAGAAGGAGTCGTAGCCGCCGCGGTGCGCGGCGCCCGCCCGCCGGCCGTTGACCCAGACCGTGGTCTCCCAGTCGGACGCGCCGAAGTTGAGCTGCACACGCTGCCCGGACCAGTCCGCCGGGACGGTGAAGGTACGCCGGTACCAGAGCCGGTCGTCCGCGGTGATCTTGCGCTGGATGCCGGACAGCGCGGACTCCGGCGCGAACGGCACCCGGATCCGCTCGCCGAACACGGCGGGCCGACCCGCGTCGCGGGCGGTGACCGCGAAGTCCCAGATGCCGTTGAGGTTGGCCCAGTCGGGGCGGGTGAGCTGGGGTCGCGGGTAGTCGGGCAGCGGATGGTCCACGGAGACCCGGTCCGTCCAAGGGGTGGACAGCGGCGGGGTCTTGGGCGTCCAGGCGGCGCGCCCGGCGGCCGGGGAGGGCGCCGCGCCGGAGACCAGCAGGGAGGCGATGACCAGGAGGACCGCCGTCACGACGGCCGGGAGGTTTCTGGAGGCGGGTAAGCGGAACGGGTGCGGCATGGTGTTCGCTCCAGGGTGTGCGGGGGAGGGGTTCCGTGGCGTCACCCACGGACGTGGTACGTGGTGTCACCCACGGAACCCCACAGTTCGCGAGTCGGGTCAGTAGGTGTGCAGCGTCAGCCCGTACCGGCTGAGGATCTCGTTGACCGGCTGGAACCAGGTCTCGCCGCCGCTGGAGCAGTTGCCCCAGCCGCCCGAGGTGACGCCCTGCGCCTGGTCGCCGCTGATGAACGAGCCGCCGGAGTCGCCCCCTTCGGCGCAGACGTTCGTCTTCGTCATCTGATAGACGGAGCCCTGGCTGTAGTTGACCGTCTCGTTCTTGGCCAGCACGGTGCCGCAGTGCCAGTGGGTCGTCGAGCCGGAGCGGCAGATCGAGGCACCCACGGGCGCCACGGCGGAGCCGCGCACCAGCTGGTCGGACACGGTGCCCCAGCCCAGCACGACCGGTACGGTCCACCAGCCGCTGCCCACGTTCACCCAGGCGTAGTCGTCGCCGGGGAACGTGGAGCCCTGGAAGTTGCCGATGTAGGAGCCGTCCCAGCCCCGCACACCCGCGCCGGCCTGGCCGCAGTGTCCCGCGGTGACGAACCCGCCGTAGACCGAGAAGCCGATGGAACAGCGCACGTTGCCCGTGTAGTACGGGTCACCGCCGACCGTGCCCGCGGCCATGGTGCGCGGGGCCTCGGCGGTGGTCTCGACGGTGACCGGTCCGACGGCGCGGGCCCGCGTGAGGAACCGCTGGACATCGTTGTCGGCGAGCCTGTCGCGCACCGCCGTGACGACGACCGTGCTCGCCGCCGGGTCGACGTGCCAACTCGCCACCCCCGAGGGAGCGGAGAGCTTGTCGATGCGCGTCTTCGCCGCGTCCAGCACCCGTGCGCTGTGCTCGACGACGCGGACGTCGGCTCCGGCCTTCCGAAGCGCCTGGCGGGCCGCCGGAGTGGCGTCCGCCGTGACGGCCACGGTCAGCCGTCCGGCGGTGGCGTCGAACCAGGAACCTCCGTAGGCGGCCCCCGCGGTGCGCCGCGCCTTGGGTTCGAGGGTGGTCGCGGCGCGTTCGGCCTCGATCCGCGCCACCGCCTGCTCCTCGGTGAGCCCGAACTCCTGCCGCATGGCGCGCAGCAGGCCGTCGGAGGCGGGGGCGTCGGAGGCGTTCACGGTCGTCGACGCGGTGGAGGCCGTCGTCCCGCTGCCGCTCGCCGCGGCGGGGAACGAGCCCGCCCCGCCGAGTCCGGCCAGCAGCAGAAGCGCGGCCACGGTGATGTGTTTGAGCCTCATGTGTCTCATGCGTCTCATGGGGGTTGCCCTTCGTCGTTCCAGGGGGTGGGGATGGAACAGCCGATGAGTGAGAGCGCTCTCAGATGTGGCGCGGCAGAGCCTAGCCCTGTCGCGGTGTCAGGTCTATGCCAATGCGGGAGCTGTTTCTGTGAGGACGCTGAGGGCGTTGAAGACGCTGAGGGCGACGGTCAGAACCAGTGCAGGCAGTGCGGCGAGCGCTCGGCGCGGAAGAGGGCGTCGGCGAGGGTGGCCGCACCCGGGCGGTGGGCCCGGATGTGTCCGGCACGTACGAGCGTGCTGGGGGCGGTGCCGCCGAGGTAGACCGAGCCCAGGTCGCTCACGTCCAGGGACAGGTCGGGCTCCCGGTCCGTCGGGACGCAGTCGGCCTTGCCGTCCCGGACGGTCAGCAGGTAGCGGCCGTGCTCGCCGAGGAACGGGTCGTCGACGTCCAGGACGAGCTCGCCGTCCGTGAACCAGCCGCGCGCGGTCAGCGCACGCGGGACGTCCAGCAGCCGCACCCAGAGCCAGTCGGTGTCGCCGCTCACCTGGCCGGCGCGGAAGTCCGCGAACTGCCAGCGCAGCGGGTGCCCGGGCGGGAAGTGCTTGAACACGACCTGAGTGACCAGGTCGTGTCCGAGCACGAACCGGGCCAGGGCCGTGAAGACGGCGTCGTCGGTGGCGATGGTCTCGTCGACCGTCAAGGTGTTGGCCTCGTCGAGCGCATAGCTGGCGTACCCGTCCGGGACGCTGCCGGCGTCCCGGTGGACGGCGACGTAGCGCGGTGCGGGAGCGACCGGGGGCTGCCCCGCGCCCAACGTCCACCAGCGGTGCGGCCGGGACAGTGCGCCCGGTTGTGCGCGGCGGTACCGGTCGTAGACCTCCTCCAGGATCTCGCCGCACTCGGCCCGTCGCAGCAACTCGACCGTGCCGGTCGCCGGGACGGTCGCCGAGCCCGTAGCCGGGGCGTCGGACGTTCCGCGCGCCCGGGGGAGGGTGAGGGCGCCCTGGTGGCGCTGCACCGTCAGCTGCTGCGTGTAGGTCGCCGGTCCGTAGCCGAACCTCCGGTAGATCAGCGCCTCGGAGGACAGCAGTACGGAGAGGAACTCCCCTCGGGCCCGCAGCTCGGTGAGCTGATGCCGCATCATCGCGCTGAGCACGCCCTGGCGTCGGTGCGAGGGCAGGACGCCGACGAAGCTCACCCCGGCGGCCGGGGCGATGATCTCACCGGGCAGGGTGAGCTCGAAGGAGTACGCACCGGCGGTGCCGACGGGCCGCCCGTCCACCGTCACGGCGAGCAGGCTGCGGTCCAGTTCGAGCGCCGACCACCAGACCCCGCCGCCGCCCTCGGCCGGCGTTTCGGGGAAGCGCCCGAACGCGGCATGGAGTGTGTCGACGAAGACGTCGAGGTCCTGGTCGGTCGTGGGACGGATCTCCATCGCTGCCGCTGCCTCCCCGGGATACGGCACCACGACTCGTGGTGCCCCGCCACAGTGCAGCGTCGAGCCGTGGCCAGCAAGCGGATTACGGCCGCCGGGCCCGCGGCCGTAGCGGTCCCGAAGGATCGGGCGGCGGTCCTGTCGTCCGCCGGCCGCTCGCCTTCCCGGGCAGCCCCCGCCTATACGGCGGTGTAGGCGCCGTCGACCAGGTGGTAGCTGCCGGCCACGAACGAGGCGCGGTCGGACAGGAGGAAGGCGATCAGCTCGGCGACCTCCTCGGGCCGCCCGAGCCGGCCGGCGGGGTGCAGGCCGACGAGACCGTCGTAGGCAGCCTTCTCCATGTCCTGAAGGAGCGGGGTCTCGATGAAACCGGGACCGACCGCGTTGACCCGGATGCCCTGGGCGGCGTACTCGGCGGCGGCCGACTTGGTCAGCCCGACCACACCGTGCTTGGCGGCGACGTAGGCGGCGGATCCGGCGAAGGCGACCGAGCCGAGGATCGAGGACACGTTGACGATCGCGCCGCCGCCACCGGCCGCCTCGATCGCGGGCAGTTCATAGCGCATGGAGTAGAAGACGCCGTCGAGATTGGTGCGTACGATCCGGTCGTAGGCGTCGATGTCGTACTCGCCGGTCTTGGCGCTCGGGCCGCCGATCCCGGCGTTGTTCACGGCCAGGTGCAGGCCACCGAAGGTCTCGACGGCGAAGCGCACGGCGGCCTCGACGGACTCCGGGCGCGTGACGTCCAGTTCCACCGCGGCGGCCGTGAAACCCTCCGCCCGCAGGGCGGCGGCGGCCTTCTCGGCGCCCTCCGTGTCGTAGTCGCCGATGACGACGTTCGCGCCGCCCGCGCCCAGACGGCGGGCGGTGGCCAGCCCGATGCCGGAGGCCGCACCGGTGACGAGGGCGGTCCGCCCGGCGAACTCGGCGGCGGGGTCGGGAAGGGGGCTGCTGCTCATGGTGACTCCTTGAGAAGGGTGGGCGGTACGGGGCCGGTCAGTGGCCTCGTCGGTGCCGGGCCGCCTCGGCGGCGGTCTCGGTCAGGGCGTCGTAGGCCCGCTCGACCAGGTCGGCGAGGTCCGCGGCGCCCGAGTCGTCGCCGGCGTGGCGCGCCCAGACGCGCAGCGCGGCGGTGAGGACACCGGCGGCGGCGTCCACGACGACGGCCGGACGGAGGTCCTCGACGTCATCGGTGCCGAGCCGTGCGGCGAGGATCCGGATCGACTCCTCCTGCGCGTCGACCCGGATGCGTTCGTACGCGGCGAACAGCGCGGGCTCCCGGTTCACCAGGGCCAGCAGCCGCCGCATCCGCGGCCGTACGTGCCAGGCCGGGTTCTCCCGGTCGGCGAGCCAGACCCGCACCGCCGCACGGTAGGCGGCCAGCGGCGGCTCGTCGGCGGGCCGCGCACGCAACAGCGCGTTGATCCGGTCGCCGTCGCCCCGGACGAAGTCCAGCGCTGCCGCCTCCTTGCCGGTGAAGTGCCGGCTGAAGGTGCGCCGTGTGACGTCCGCGCGTTCCGCGATCGCCTCCACGGTGGTGGCCGCGAGACCGTGTTCGAGGATCAGGTCGATGGCGGCCGTGGCCAGCGCGTTCCGCGTCTGGCGCGTCTTGCGCCGCCGCCGGTCCTCGGCCGCACCGGCGGGCTCCGTTGCCTTCATACCGCCGAGGCTACACCCGTTGATGTCTCATTGGGACATGAGTCCCGATGGGACATTCATGTGTGCTGCGACCTGAGGGCGTCGAGCAGGGCGCGCAGCGCGGGCTGGTCCAGGGAGGCCTCCCGGACCGCGGCGTGGATCGTCCTGACGGGCTCCGGGTGGCGCAGTGGGCGGACGACGACCCCGGGGTGGCGGGTGCCCAGTCCCAGCCGGGGGATCAGGCTGACTCCGAGGCCGGCGGCGACGAATCCCTGGGCGGTGGCGTAGTCCTCGGACTTCGCGGTGACGTCGGGGCTGAAGCCCGCCGCGGCACAGGCGTTGAGGATCGGGTCGAGACAGGGGCCGGGGGGTTCGCTGCCGACCCAGGGTTCGCCCGCGAGACCGGCCAGATCGATCACCTGCTGCTCGGCCAGGGGGTGTCCGGCGGGAAGCACCGCCTGGTAGGCGTCGTCGAGCAGGTGCACCGTGCGGATGCCCTGGAGGTGGGCGTCCGCGGGCCGGCCGACGACGACGGCCAGGTCGGCGTCGCCCCGGCACACTTCCGCCAGGGCGTCGTCCGGCTCGGACAGGCGGGGATCGATCGCCACGCCGGGGTGCTCGCGGCGGATCCGGGCGAGGGCGGGGGCCAGCAGGGTCGGGCCGACCGAGGCGAAGTAGCGGACGGCCAGCCGGCCCGTGCGCCCGGCGCGCAGGTCGGCCAGCGCGGTCTCGGCCTCGGCGAGCTGCTCGCCGATGGCGGCGGCGTACCGGGTGAGCAACTGCCCTGCCGCCGTGGGCCGCACGCCCCGGCCGACGCGTTCCAGCAGCGCGATCCCGGTCTCCTTCTCCAGCGCCGCCACCTGCTGGCTGACGGCCGAGGGGGTGTAACCGAGGTGGGCCGCCGCCGCGGTCACCGACCCGCTGGTGACCACCGCGCGGAGCACCTGCATGCGTCTCACATCAAGCATGTAGCACAACTTAACAGAAGTGCAGAACCTTTCACTTGTCCTTCCTGGTTGGGTACGGGACCGTTCATCGGGGCTCGGACGTCGATCGGGGCTCGGACGTCCATGTGGGCTCGGACCAGGAGGCGACGGTGAACCGTGTCGGTGTCGGTGGCGGCGGGAGTTGGGCGGGGCTGCGGATCTGTGTGCTCGCCCTGCTGTGGGGATCGACCTTCCTGTGGACCGAGTTGGCCCTGGAGGCGCTGACTCCCGTGCAGGTGACCGTAGTCCGCTGCGTCCTCGGAGCGGTCACGCTGCTGGCCGTCTGCCTGGGGACGGGCCGGCGGCTGCCGCACGAGCGGGCCGTCTGGGGGCGCGTCGTCGTGGCCGCCCTCTTCTGCAACGCCGTGCCGTTCGCGTTGTTCAGCTTCGGCCAGCGGAGCATCGACTCGGGCGTCGCCGGCGTACTGAACGCGACGACCCCGTTGTGGGCGCTGCTGATAGGCGTCCTCACCGGAGCCGAGCGCGGACTGCGGCCGGCCCGGCTGGGCGGACTCCTGCTCGGGTTCGCCGGTGTCGTGCTGATCCTCGCCCCGTGGCAGGCGGCCAGGCCGGACGGCTGGGGGGTCCTCGCCGTCGCCGTCGCGGCGGCGAGCTACGCGGTCGGCTTCGCGTACATGGGCCGCTTCCTCGTCGGCCGGGGAATCCCGACCATCTCGCTCTCCGCGGCGCAACTCCTCGCGGCGACCGCCCTGACGGTCCCCCTCCTGCCCGCCGGCGGCTCGGTACCGGTGGACATCGACCCGAAGACACTGATCGCGGTCGTGATCCTGGGTGTCGTCTGCACCGGGGCGACCTTCCACCTCACCTACCGCAACATCGCCGCCGAGGGGGCCACCAACACGGCGGCCGTCGGCTACCTGCTGCCGGTGGTCTCGGTCGCGCTGGGGATCGTCGTGCTGGACGAGGCCTTCAGCCTGAGGATCGCCGCCGGGATGGCGATCGTCCTCGCGGGCGTCGGCCTGACCCGCCGACACGCCCGCCCACCGGCGACCGTGACACGGCAGCCCCCGACGCCGGACAGCGCCACCGAGGAACCGGCGCACCGCCTGGCCCGACAGGGCGGTCGTCCTCGAGGGTGAGGCCGACCGGTCGGCGGACACACCGCCGGCCGTCCGGCCGGCCTTCCTCCGCCTCGCCGTACTCCTGCCCGGGACGTCTGCCACAGGTGACCGACGCGTCCGCCGGGCGGGTCCTAGTCTTCGGGTGGGACGGGATCGAGTGGGCGGGAAGCGATGGGGGAGACGGTGGGCAGGGGTGCGGTGTCGTCCGTGGGGGCGGCAGGACTCTGGTGGGTGCGGTTGGCGGGCCGGGATGTGAGGGGCCGGTGGGCCTGGGGGCGGGGGCGGGTGCTGACCGTGTTGGCGGTGCTGGCGGCCGGGCTGCTGGCGGGCCCCCGGGCTGTGCCCAACTCCGTGGGGCGGGTCGGGAGTCTGCTGGAGGTTTTCCTGCCCTGGCTGGGTCTGGCGGTCGTGGTGCTGTTCGGCCTGGCGTTGCTGCGGCGTTCGGCTGTCGCGCTGGTGGCGCTGCTGCTGCCGGTGGCGGCGTGGACGTATCACTTCGGCGGGCTGCTCCTGCCCGGGGCAGAGCCCGGCGCCCGGGATCTGGTCGTGGTGCAGCACAACGTCAGTGACGAGAACACCGACCCCGCGGACACGGCCCGCGCCCTGGCGGACGTCGGGCCCGATCTCATCGCGATGGAGGAACTGGTGCTCCCGGGACTGTCGGTGTACGCGAAGACCCTCGCCCCGGACTATCCGTACCACGTGGTCCGGGGCACGGTCGGACTGTGGTCGAAGCACCCGCTGAGCGACACGCGGTGGGTGGACATCAGACCCGATGGGATCACGGAGGGCTGGAGTCGCGGGCTGCGCGCTGTGGTCCGCACGCCGCACCGTGAGATCGCGGTGTACGTCGCGCATCTGCCCTCGGTCCGCGTCGGGGCGAGCGGCCTCGCGTCGTCCTGGCGGGACGAGAGCGCCGACCTGCTGGGCAGGGCCGTCGCCGCGGAGAGGCTGAGGACGGTGATCCTTCTGGGGGACCTCAACGGCACCGTCGAGGACCGTGGGCTGGCCCCGCTGACGTCACGGATGAACGTGGCGCAGCGGGGCTTCGCCTTCAGCTATCCCGCCGGTTTCCCGCTGGCCCGGATCGACCAGGTCATGGCCCGCTCGGCGACCGTCGGCCACATCCGCACCCTGCCCGCCACCGGTAGCGACCATCTGCCGGTGGCCGCCCGGATCATCCTGGGCTGAACGCGTGCTCCGGGCCACGAACTTGCTCAGCCGGCGTAGACCCGTCCCTCCCGCACGACGAAGCGCGTCGGCTCGGAGCAGCCCAGGGACGGTGTGAGCAGCAGGCTCACCGTGAGCGGGGCGGGCTCCGTGCTCGCGGTCGAGAACTGGCACACGGCGGCCCGGCCGGTGAGCGGATACCAGAACCAGCCGTCCACATCGCCCACGGTCACCCGGTCCGACTCCTTCCACGCCCCGTTGACCTGCGTGTAGACCTGCAACCGCACGGACGCGGCGTACTCGTCGTCCGTCGAACGCAGCGCGGTGAGGGTGACCTTGTAGTCCGTGCCGAGAACGGACGAGGCGATCTGACGAGTCTGTGGCGCCGCGGTGTCCGCCTGTGAGGCTCCTGCGCCGGCGGCGCCGAGAGCGGTCGCCGCGAGCGCGACCAGGGCTGTGGCGGTGACGCCACGGGTGCGCATACGAGTGAGGTCCATGTGATCCCCCGTTGGGGCGAGTTGTGGTGGAAGGCTTTGAATTACCCCGTTTGCACATCAGGCACGCGCAACGCCTCGAGGGTGTGCACGAGATCCGGCCAAAAAGGACTGTCCGGGTGTGGCGCGTGACTCCAGCCGCCCAGCTGGGTCAGCTAACTGTAAAGAACCTTGACAGTTAAGTGGTCTAGTCCAAGCATGGTCGCTGTTCGCCCCAGCGGTTCTGTCCTCCGCTGTCCCCGCCTGCCCCTTCCCATGGGAGCGTCAGTGAGACGACCTGGTCCCCTTCGTCCGTTGCTGTCCTGTCTGAGCGCGACCGCTGTGTCCGCCGGGCTTGTCGCCGTCGGGGGAGGGAGTGCGCTCGCCGCGCCGGACTCACTCCCCGCCCACGGCAAGCCCATGCCGGCCCACGTGGCGGCGCCCTACTTCGAGGCGTGGACCGGCGAGAGCCCGGCCGCGCTCGCCGCCGCCTCGGGCAACAAGTACCTCACGCTGGCCTTCCTCCAGACGGCCGCGCCGGGCTCGTGCACCGCGTACTGGAACGGCGAGGCCGGCCAGCCGATCTCCCGGAGCACCTTCGGCCGTGACATCGCCACGATCCAGGCGCGCGGCGGCAACGCCATCCCGTCCTTCGGCGGTTGGTCCGCGGACACCACCGGCACCGAACTGGCGGACAGCTGCACCGACGTCGACGCCATCGCCAAGGTGTACGAGAGCCTCGTCACGACGTACGGCATCACCCGGATCGACCTCGACATCGAGGGCGACTCCATCGACAACGCGGCCGGTATCGACCGCCGTAACAAGGCGATCGCCAAGGTCCAGCGCTGGGCCGACCGGACCGGCCACAGCGTGCAGTTCTCCTACACCCTGCCGACCTCCACGACCGGTCTCGAGGCCAACGGCGTGGCCGTGCTGCAGAACGCCGTCGACAACGGCGCGCGCGTGGACGTCGTCAACATCATGACGTTCGACTACTACGACGGCGCCACCCACGACATGGCGGCCGACACCAAGACGGCTGCCGCCGGTCTGCACACCCAACTGGCAGCGCTCTACCCGAAGAAGAGCGCCGCGAAGCTGTGGAACATGATCGGCGTCATCGAGATGCCCGGCATCGACGACTTCGGACCCGAGGAGACCTTCACGACGCAGAACGCGGTCACCGTGGAGAAGTGGGCCGAGGCCAAGAAGATCAACACACTCTCCTTCTGGGCGCTCCAGCGCGACAACGGCGGCTGTGTGGGCACCGGCGGCTCCGACTCGTGCTCCGGCATCGCCCAGAAGACCTGGCAGTTCAGCCACGCCTTCGAGCCGTTCACGAGCGGGGGCGCCCGCCACTAGCGCGGGACGACTCAGGAACGGCGAAGGCCCGGCGCACCACGCGACCGGGCCTTCGCCCTACGGTCGTCGCACTACCGACGGTGCCCTCCGGCCACCGTGCGCGAGACCGTGAACCGGTCGACCTCGGCGCCGGTGGCGGCCAGCGCCCGCACGGTGAGGGTCGCCGTACGCCCGGGCGTGGCCGGAGCGACGTCGACGCGGATGAACGAGTAACCGGTGTAGCGGACCCGGGACCAGTCGGCGTTCTCCATGACCTTGCCGTCCTTGCCCGTCCAGTACGTGGGCACCGAGTCGACCGCGTCCTCGTGGCCCTCGTAGCTGTCGGCGACCGGGAAGCTGTACACGCTCTCGCCGCCCGCGCCCGCCGTCACGTACACCACACCGCCCCGTGCCGGCTCGTGGGTGCCGCCGATGGGCAGGGCCCGAACGGCCTTGTCCCGGACGACGGGGTCGGTGCGCTCGTAGACGTGGTTGTGCCCGTTGACCACCAGGTCCACCTGGTGCTTCTCGTACAGCGGCACCCACTGCTCGCGCACCCCGCCCTCGGAGGCGTGCGAGCTGGTGGTCGAGAAGGCGCAGTGGTGGTGGAAGACGACGATGAAGTCCACGTCGGTACGCGCCCGCAGCTCGCCGAGCCGCTGGTCGAGCCAGGCGGTCTGGCGGCCCCCGGTGTAGCCGATGTTGGCGGGGATCTCGTACGAGACGTCGTTGGCGTCGACCGACACCACGCCCACGTTGCCGTGGACGAAGGAGTAGACGCCGGGCGCCGACGCGGCGTCGAAACCGTTGCCGGGCAGGGTGAAGCGGGCCTCGTTGCCGCCGTACCCGTTGGGCGAGTACCAGGACTCCATGTCGTGGTTGCCGAACGCCACCATCCACGGCACCCGGCTCGACAGCGGCTCGATCTGGGCCAGGAACGAGTCCCACTGGCGGGCGTCGTAGTTGCCCGCGTCCCCGGGAAGCCCGTGGCCGGTCTCCTCGGCGTAGCAGATGTCGCCCGCGTGCAGATGGAACGCCGGGTTCTGCGCCTGGACCAGCGCGTTGAGCCCGATCGACGTGTAGCTGGGGTTCTGGTCGCCGAAGGCGGTGAACGTGAAGGGCCGGGTGCTGTGCGCCCGGGGAGCGGTGGTGAAGGAGTACACGGTGTGCGCGGCACCGGCGTCCGCCGGGTCGAAGCCGTCGTGGCCGACGCCGTAGTAGTACGTGGTACCGGGAGTCAGGTTGTCCAGCGCCGCGTGCACGTAGTACTGGTCGATGTCGGTGCTCTTGCCGATCCCCGCCGGCGTGAACAGGTCGCGCACCTCCGCGGGGATCCGGTGGCTCAGGTCGAGGGGGCTGCGGCCGATGCGCAGGAACGGTTTGCGAACCGGCAGCGGTACCTGCCACGACACACGCATCTGCGTACGCGGGTCGGCCCCGTAGGCCAGGTGCCGGCCGAACGGCGCCACCAGCGAGCCGTGTACGTCGGCGGTGGCGGAACCCGTCACAAGGGTGGGCGTCGCGGCGACCGCGGTACCGGCGCCGCCCGCCAGGGTGACGCCTGCCGCGGCGACCGCGCCACCGCGCAGCAGACCGCGACGGGAGAAGGCACGGCGGAGGTACTCGTGCTGCTCGGGCATGCTCAGCGTGTCGGCGAGCCGGTCGGGGAGCCCCATACGAGGAGTGTTCATGGGCGGGAGACTGGCAGCGGTGATTGAACGACCGATTGCCGACGGCCCATGGACTGTCCATATCCAGGCCATCGCCAACAAATATGTTGCCGCCTACTCGCGAATGACGGGTGCCGAAATTACCTTCTCGGGCGTCATCCATGGGGACATGAGGAACTCCGTGAATTGCAGGAGGAGTCGCAGGAGCGAATACGGCTCCGCGTGTTCACCGGGACGCGGGTGGCCTCTTTCGGCTGGCCGCGTCGAGCAGCATCGTCGCGGCCACCGTCGTTCCGTCGGTGCGGATCGTCCCGGCCACGGCCCGTGCTCGGGCGCGGGTCTCGGGCGCCAGGGCCGTGCCGAGCGCGGCCGACAGGGACTCGGCGGTCGGAGTCGGACCGTCGTGTGCCGTGCCGATACCCAGACCGGCCACCCGGCCGGCCCAGTACGGCTGGTCCACCATCTGGGGTACCACCACCTGGGGCGCGCCCGCCCGGGCGGCCGTCGTCGTGGTGCCCGCGCCGCCGTGGTGCACGACGGCGGCCACCCGCCGGAACAGCGCCTGCTGGTTGACCTCGCCGACGGCGAAGGCGTCGTCCTGGTCGTCGATCAGGCCCAGGTCCGCCCAGCCGCGCCCGACGACCACGCGGCGGCCCTGCGCGCGGGCCGCCTCGATGGACACCCGCGCGGCGTCCCGCGGGGCGCGCATGCTGCCGAAGCCCACATACACCGGTTCCGTGCCGGCGGCCAGGAACGCCTCGAGCCCGGCCGGGAGCGGTCGCTCGTCCGGCAGGATCCACGCTCCGGTCTGTACGACGTCGAGGTCCGCCGCCTCCTGCCACGGGCCCAGCGTCGGGTCCGTGGCCAGCCACGGGCCGCCGGTGAAGACGTGGTCGCGGACGTTGTCCACGGGGGGCAGGCCGATCGAGGCGCGGTGGGTGTTGAGTGCCGCGCCGAACAACTCCTGAATGCTCCGGGCGTCCAGGTCCCACAGCGCCCGGTTGTCGGTCACGCCGGGTGGGAACGGCAGGCCCAGCCGCGGTGGTGGCGGATGGTGCGGCGACGGCAGGGCGACCGGCTGGTAACTCGCGTACACGTAGGGGATGCCCAGCCTCTCGGTCACCGACCGCGCGGCGACCTGCATCAAGCCGGCCGCCACCACCGCGTCGCATCCCTCGGCCGCCGCGGCGACCGTGTCGAACTGCGCGGCGACCAACTCGATGCGGTGCCGGGACAGGTCAGCCGCTGACGGAGGCGTCGTCCCGTGCATGATCGGGCGCACCGGCCGGCCGATCGGCACCAGCGGTACGCCGACACCCGCCAGGATCTCCGCGAACTCCTCGTCCGGCGGCGCGCACACCCGCACCTCCGCGCCCAACTCCCTTAACCGCACCGCGAGTCCGGCCAGCGGTTCGACATCCCCGCGCGACCCGTACGTCGACAACAACACGCGCATAGCCACCCTCGCATCTCTGCCGAACGGCGCGGATCCCAAACCTTTAATCGGGTTCGGCAGCCGGAATGTGAAGGCTTCTTCACCTGCGCCCTGTGGAGTTTTTCTTCCCATATACGAGTTTCGGGGGATTCCTTCGTCGAGCGGGTCGAGCGCCGATGGCGGGTGTTGACATGTACTGAGCCAGTGATTGATGATTGCGGTTGTGTCACGGAGTAATTGAGCAGAATTCTTTCTGCTATCTCTTCGGGAATCGAATAGGTCAGGTAAAGCCGGTGCAGAAAACCCCCCACCCTGTCCCCGCTGTCCCTACTCGCGTCCGGCTCGCCTCCTTCGCCCAGCAGCGACTGTGGTTTCTGGCCCAACTCCCGGGTGCCAACGCCGCGTACAACGAGACGATCGCCTTCACGTTGACCGGACCGCTCGACCGTGACGTGCTGTCACGCACCTTCGACGCCCTGGCCGACCGGCACGAAACGCTGCGGACGCGGCTGGTCGCCGAGGAAGGCGTCGTGCGCCAACACGTCGACCCGCCAGGGGTGGGGTTCGCGCTGGCCTTCGAGGACCTCAGCGCCGTCATCGACCTCGACGCCCGCGTGGCCGCCCTGCAACTCGACGAGGCGGAGCGGCCGTTCGACCTGGCGGCCGGACCTCTCGGACGTGGCCGGCTGCTCGCCGTCGGGCCGGAGCGCCACCTGCTTCTGCTGACGTTCCATCACAGCATCTACGACGGTGCGTCGATGGACGTCATGATGGATGAAGTCGGGCGGATCTACCGGGCGTTCTCGACAGGCGGTGCGAACCCGCTGCCGGCACTCGCCCGGCAGTACGCGGACCATGCGCTGGCCCAGCAGGAAGCCGTTCTCGGCGGTGGCCTCGGCGGCCAGGAGGACTACTGGGTACGCGCCCTGCACGACGCGCCGCCCGTCCTGGAACTCCCCACCGACCGCCCGCGTCCGGCGCGGCAGCACTACGAGGGCGGCCGGGCCGAGTTCGGCCTGGACGCCGAAGTCACCGCCGGGCTGCGCGCCTTGGCCAGACAGTACGGCGCCACCCCCTTCGTGGCCCTGCTGACGGGCTGGGCCGTTCTCCTGTCACGCCTGTCGGGGCAGGACGACATCGTTGTCGGCAGCCCGTTCGCGGGCCGGCGCGGCCCGGGGGCGTCCGGACTCATCGGCTTCCTGGTCAACTCCCTCCCGTTACGGATCGACCTGTCCGGCCCCCTCACCGCGTCCGAGGCCCTCGCCCGAACCCGTGCCGTCGTACGCGAGGCACTCGATCACCAGGACCTGCCCTTCGAGCGCATCGTCGAACTGGTCAACCCCCCGCGCAGCGCCTCCCGCACACCGCTGTTCCAGACCATACTGGCCTGGGTGCCCGACCGACGGGACCTGCTGCACCTGCCCGGTGTCGAGGCCGAACCGCTGCCGATCGACCACGCCCCGGCCAAGTTCGACCTCGCCGTGTCGGCGACCGAGTCCGGCGGCCGAATCACCGGGCACCTGGACTACGCGACCGCCCTCCTCGACCACGCCACCGCACAGCGCTGGACGCGTCATCTGCGGCACCTGCTCACCGACATGACCCGCCATCCGGACCGCGACATCCGGGCCCTGGAACTGATGGAGCCGCAGGAACGCCGACGCATGGTCCTCGACGGTGACGCCACCCGGCCCGCCGGCCCACCCGACCCGGGGGAAGCCGCCCTGCGCACGGCCTCCGGACTCGTCGACCTCTTCGAGACCCAGGTCCGCGAGCGCCCCGCGCAGACCGCGGTCGTCGACCGGGACCGCTCGCTGGACTACGCGGCACTCGACCGCCGCGCCAACCACCTCGCGCACGCCCTCGCCGCCCGGTCCGTGCGCCCCGGCGACGTGGTGGGGCTGCACGCGAAGCGATCCTGCGACCTGGCCGTCGGCATTCTGGGCATCCTCAAGGCGGGCGCCGCCTATCTCCCGCTCGACCCGGGCCAGCCCCGGGAACGCCTCGCGGGCATGATCGAGGACGCCGCCTGCCCCCTCGTGCTGAGCGACCACGACAGCGCGGACCGCGCCGGGGACTGGCTCGACCTGCGAGCGGTGGAGGCCGAGGGAGCGACTCGGCAGGGGGCGCCGACAGATGTCGGCCGAGCGCCCGACCGGCCGGCCTATGTGATCTTCACCTCCGGGTCCACGGGACGTCCCAAGGGCGTCGCGGTGGAGCACCGCAGCGTCCTCAACCTCTTCGCCACCTGGCACGCCCGCATGGGCACGGCCCCCGGCGAGGCAGGCTCCGCCTGGTCCGGCATCGGCTTCGACGCCTCGATCCACGAGCTGCTGCTGCCCCTGACCACCGGCGGCGTGCTGCACATCGTGCCCGAGGAGCTGCGCGGCGACCCCGAGGCCCTGCTGGCGTGGATGCGCGAGCACGCGGTCACCCAGGCGTTCCTGCCGCCCGCCTACGTCAAGTGGATCGACGAGGACCCCGCACCACGGCTGCGCGGGCTGCCGCTGCGCAAGCTGCTGACCGGAGTCGAATCGCTCACCGAAGCCGCTCTCCACCGCATGACACAGCACCTGCCGGGCCTGCGGATCTGCTTCGGCTACGGACCCACGGAAGCGACCCTGTACAGCACCGCCCACTACGACCCCCGGCCGCTGGAGCGCCCCTGCCCCATCGGCCGCCCGCTGCCCCATACCCGCATGTACGTGCTGGACGGCCGCATGGAGCCCGTCCCGCCCGGCGTCGTCGGGGAGGTGTACCTCGGCGGAGCGTCGCTGGCCCGCGGCTATCTGGGCCGCCCCGAGCTCACCAAGGAACGTTTTCTGCCCGATCCGTTCGTGCCCGGCGAACGGATCTACCGCACCGGAGACCTCGCCCGACGGCTGCCGGACGGCGAGGCCCACTATCTCGGGCGCGCCGACGACCAGGTCAAACTGCGCGGATTCCGGATCGAACCCGCGGAGGTCGAGGCGGCGCTCATGGCGCTGCCCGGCGTCCGCGAAGCCGCTGTCCTCGTCGACCGCGACCCGGCGGGGGAGCCCCGGCTGGTCGCCGGCGTCGGCCGGGGCACGGCACCGGCCCGCGGCGTCCACGACTGGCGCACCGCCCTCGAACACCGGCTGCCCGACTACATGATCCCCGCGGTCTTCCTCGACCTCGCCGCCCTCCCGCTCAACCGCAGCGGCAAGCTCGACCGGCCGGCACTGCTGCGCCTCGCCCACGAGCAGACCTCCACCCAGGTCAACACCGCCAGCCCCCGTGACCACGTCGAACACGGCCTGTACCGGATATGGCAGCGGATCCTGCTCCACCCCGACATCGGCGTCAGCGACAACTTCTTCGAGATCGGCGGCACGTCGTTGTCGGCCATCAAGATGGCCCACGCCGTCACCGAGACGTTCGGCCGCGCCCTCCCCGTGAGCGAGGTGATGACGCGGCCCACCATCGAGGCGCTGGCCGCGCTGCTGCGCGAGGACGGCGCCCCCCAGGCCCCGGGCAGCCTCATCGAGTTCCGCCCCGGCACGGGCCCGCGGGTGGTCTGCGTCCACCCCGCCGGAGGCACCGCCTTCTGCTACCTGCCCCTGGCCGCCCTCCTGCCCGAGCGGGCGGGGCTGTACGGCATCCAGTCGCCGGGAGTGAACCCCGGCGAGGACCTGCTGCCCACGGTGGAGGCCATGGCGGAGGCGTATCTGCGCCTCCTCGAACCCCTCGGCGAAGGGCCACTGGTCCTGACCGGCCTGTCCTACGGCGGCCTGGTCGCCCACGAGATGGGACGCGTCCTGGCCCGTGCCGGACGCCGTGCCGTCAGCGTCGTCCTCCTCGACACCCAGGCCACCGACGACGCGTCCGCACGCGCGGAGATCGGCGCTGTCGACGCGGCCGAGTTCCGCGACAAACTCGTGAGGTTCAACGGGATGTATCCCGGCATCGACGACGCCCAGGTCGACCGCTACTTCCACCTCTACAACCACAACCGGCTCACGGCCCGCGCACACTTACCGATACCTTCCCCGGCGCGCCTGGTCCTCGCCCAGGCCGTACCGGACGGCACCGACACCCCCTTCCACGCCGAGGTCCGTGCCTTCTGGCAGCGCCGCGCCGAGGGCGACTTCCGGGTCGAGACGATGGAGTGCGACCACTGGGAGATCCTGGAGGGCGCCGGAGCGGCCCAGGTCGGCGCACTGCTCGGCGCCGAACTGGCCCACCACGACCCCCAGCGGGAGGTGTGATGGGCCTCCACCCCGCCCGCAGCGGCTCGACGCCCCCGAACGGCACAGAGCACGCCCTCCCCGCGAGATCCGCCTCCCTCGCCGACGCCGTACTCGACCAGGCCCGCCGCACACCCTCCGCCGTCGCCGTCGAGGACGGCGACCGGGTCCTCGACTACGCGGAACTCGCACAGGCCGGCGGCCGGGTGGCCGCGCGGCTGCGGGCGGCCGGAGTGCGCCCCGGGCACGCGGTCGCCGTGTGCCTGCCCCGCTCGTGGCAACTGGTCTGCGTCATGCTCGGCATCCGCCGCGCCGGAGCCACCGTCGTCCCCCTCGACCGGCTCAGCCCGCTGGACCGGCAACGGCACATCCTCGACGACTCGGGCGCCGTCGCCGTCGTCCACGACAGCGCGACTTCGCCGCACCTGCCCGCGCACCTCGCCGACTGGGACGCCGACGCGCTCCTGAGCCCCGAGGAGCCGACCGGCAGGCCAGGCCTGCCCGCCGGGTCGTCGACGCCCGCCGCCGACACCGCCACCGGCTTCGTCTTCTACACCTCCGGCAGCACGGGGCGCCCCAAGGGCGTCGAGGTCACCGACGAAGGAGTGCTGCGACTGGCCCGGCCCGGCTACCTCGACCTACGGGCCGGCGCCCGCTACGCCTGCCTGTCCAACCCCGCCTTCGACGCCCTCAGCTTCGAGGTGTGGGTCCCGCTCCTGACCGGCGGCGTCTGCGTCGTACTCGACGACGCCCAGGTGCACAGCCCGCACCGGCTGGCCGGCGTGCTCGCCGAGCGGCGCGTAGGCACCCTGTTCATCACGGCGGCCCTGTTCAACGTGGTCGTCGAGCAGGTGCCCGACTGCTTCGCCACCACCGAACAGGTACTCGTCGGCGGTGAACAGCTCAACGCACGGATCGTCCGCCGCTGGTACGAGGCCAATCCCGCCTCCCGCACCGTCCTGCACAACGTGTACGGGCCGACGGAAGCCACGACGTTCGCCCTGTGCCACCCCATCCCCCGCGACTTCGACGGTGACACGGTTCCCATCGGTACCGCGCTGCCCGGCACCCGCGTGCGGCTGCGTACCGAGGACGGGCGCACCGCCGAGCCCGGTGAGGTGGCCGAACTGCTGCTGTCCGGACCCGCGTTGGCCCGCGGCTACCGCAACCTGCCCGAGCGCACCGGGCGGAGCTTCGTCCTGCTGCCGGACGAGGAAGGCGGCGAACGGCGCTGGTACCGCACCGGAGACCTGGTGCGCCGGGACACCGAAGGCCGGGTGACCTATGTCGGCCGGGCCGACCGCCAGGTCAAGGTGCGCGGCTTCCGCATCGAACCGGGCGAGGTGGAGCGGCAGATCCTGGCGCACCCCGCCGTCCGCCGGGCCCATGTGTGCACCCGCCGCGACGACGCGGACCGAAACGAACTGCTCGCCTTCCTCGTCCTGGGCGACGAACTCTCCTACGACGCCTACGACCGTCACCTCGCCGCCGCCCTGCCGGCCTACATGCGCCCCCACCACACGCACCTCGCCGCCGAGCTGCCGCTGAACGCCAACGGCAAGGTCGACCCGGCCGCCCTGCTGCGCGACGCCGGGACCCCGTGGCGCGGCCCGCACCAGCGCGACACACACGCGGACCCCGGTCAGCGGCGCGTGCTGGAGATCGCCGAGGACATCCTCGCCGTCACCGGCCTGCGCCCCGGCGACCGCTGGGTCCCCAGCGGCGGCGACTCGCTGAAGGCGCTGCGCTTCCGCTTCGAGATCCTCAGCCGCTTCGCCGTCGACCTGCCGCACGACCTCGTCCTGACGGCCGACTTCGCCGCCCTCGCGGACGCCGTCCACGCCCCTGACCCGGCCGAGGGCGAACACCCACCCGTGCCCGGCCCCTCCGACGAGCCGACCGCACCGGCCACCAGCGAACAGGAACGCCTCTGGCTCCTGCACCAGCGAGAGCCCGGGGACCGCTCCTACGACGTGCCGCTCGCCTTCCGCGTCCGGGGCCCCCTCGACACGGCGGCCCTGCACCGCGCGGTGCGCACGCTGGTGGAGCGGCACGTGGCACTGCGCACCCGGCTGGTCCCCACCCCGCACGGCCTGATCCAGCGGACCGGCGAACCCTACGACCCGTGGGAACGGCTCGAAGCCCACGCCGAGGAGGAGTGGCAGGACACCGCCGACCGGTTCTTCAGCCACCCGTTCGACCTCCGGGACGCCCGGATGCTGCGGGCCGCCTGGCTGTCACAGGCCGACGGCGGACTGCTCCTGCTGCACCTGCACCACGTCGCCGTGGACGGCTGGTCACTCAACCTCCTCTTCCGCGACCTCACCGACGCGTACACCACCGCCGGCGCGCCGCCGTCCGCCACCACACCCCTGGACTTCGCCCGTTGGCAGCGCACCTGGCACACGAGCCCCGCGTACCGGCGCCGGCGCGCGCGGCTGCGCTCCCACTACGGCCGCGACGGCGACCCGTCACCCGCCCTGCCGGCCCCCGACACGCCGGGCGCGCCACAGGCGCGGCTGTTACGCGGCTCGCTCGACCTGGTCCGCCGGGGCGCGCTGGACCGTCGCGCCGCACAACTCGGCCTGACGAGGTTCCAGTTGCTGGTGTCCGCGTTCGCCGCGAGCGTGTACGGCGTGACCGGCCAGAGCCGTCCGCTGGTCGCCACACCGGTGGCCAACCGGCCCCGCCCCGAATTCGCGGAAACGGTCGGCATGTTCGCCAACACCGTCCTCCTGGACCTGCCCCTGGAACCGCATCGGTCCCTGGACTCGCACCTCGCGGCCCACTCCGACGCCGTTCGCGCCGTGCTGCGGGAACAGGAGGTCGCCCTCGCCGACGTCCTCGCGGACCGCACCCTCCGTGAGCGGACCCCCCTGTTCGACTACCTGTTCGTGCTGGAGAACACCGAGTTCTCGGCGCTGCGGCTGGACGGCTGCGAGGTACGGCCGGTGTGGCCCGAGCCACTGGGCGCCAAATGCGCCCTCACGCTGTCGGTGGTGGAGCACGAGTCCGGCTTCGACTGCCTGTGGGAGTACCGCGACGACATCGGCCCCGAGCGCGCCGAAGCCGCGAGCCGCCTCTTCCGCCAGGCCCTCGACCACCTGACCGGTGACACCGGCCGCACCCTGCACGAACTGGTCGCCGACCACCGCCGCGCCCTGCCCGACCAGGGCCGAGGTCCCAGGAGGGCACCGGACTTCACCACCGTCGCCGACGGCTTCGCCCGCCAGGCGGCCAGGACCCCGCACACACCGGCCGTCACCACCGGCGACGCGACCCTCACCTACGCGGAACTCGACGCGCAGGCAGCGGAGTTGGCGACCGCCCTGCGCGCCCGCCACCACCTCCCGGCCGATCCCGCCGCCCCGGCCGCCGTGGCGCTCTACCTCCAGCCCTCCGCCGAACACATCGTGGCGCTCCTGGCGGCGGCCCGCCTCAACCTCACCATCGTCCCGCTCGACCCCGCGTATCCGCCGCCCCTGCTGCGGCACGTCCTCGACCGGGCCGACCCCCTGTGCGTGCTCGTGGCACCCGAGGACCAAGACACCCTCGACGCCATCGCGCCACCGTCTCTGCCACGGCACCTCCTGACCCTCACCGACACCCCCGCCACCACGCCCGAACCCCTCGCACACCAGGGACTGCGCCCGCTCTACACCCTGTTCACGTCCGGCTCCACCGGGACCCCCAAGGGCGTCCAGGTGCCCGACCGGACCCTGTGCAACCTGCTGACCTGGCAGCGCACCGACGGCGGCCTCTTTGCGCCCGCCGTCACCCAGCAGTTCTCCATGCTGTCCTTCGACGTCTCCTTCCAGGAGATCTTCACCACCCTGTGCTCCGGCGGTCTGCTGCGCCTGGTGCGACCCGCCTGGCGGCACGATGTCCCGGCCCTGCTGAGGGAGTTGGAGACCGGGGGAGCGGAACGGATCTTCCTGCCGTACGTGGCCCTGCAGCTGCTCGCCGAACACGGCGTACGCACCGGACAGTTCCCCTCCAGGCTGCGCGAAGTCGTCACCGCGGGGGAGCAGTTGGTGTGCACGGACGCGATCCGCCGCTGGTTCGCGGGACTGCCGGACGCCCGCCTGTTCAACCACTACGGTCCCACCGAGACCCATGTCGTCAGCGGCCTGTGCCTCGACGGCGACCCCGTGTCCTGGCCGCTGCGCCCGGCTGTCGGACGTCCGGTGGCCAACGCCGTCCTGCGCGTCGTCGACGACGGCGGGCACCCCGTCCCGCCGGGCGTCACGGGCGAGTTGCTGATCGGCGGTCCCATGGCCAACCGCTGCTACCACGGCGACGACGCTTCGCACGACGACCGCTTCACCGACGACGCCGACCTGGGGACGTTCTACCGCACCGGCGACCTGGCCCGCTTCGACACCCAGGGCCTGCTGCACTACGCGGGCCGCGACGACACCCAGGTCAAACTCGGCGGACACCGGCTGGAGCTGGGGCAGGTCGAGGCCGCGTTGTTGCAGTACCCGGGGGTGACCAACGCGGTCGCGGCCGTGGCGGACGGCCGTCTGGTGGCATGCCTGCAGTTCCGGGCCGAGGACCCCGATCCCGCGGACCTCGCCGACCATCTGTCCGGGCTGCTGCCGGCCTACGTGCGCATCAGCCGCTTCCGCCGCCTCACGGAGCTGCCGCGCACCCCGAGCGGCAAACTGGACCGCCGGGCCGCGCTCACCGTCCCGGGCCGTGAGCTGCGTCCGGCCGGCGCGAACGCCTCGGCCGTGTCGCCGCTCGAAGCACGGCTGGCCGCGCTGTTCGAGACGGTGACCGGCAGGGCGATCACCGTGGAGCAGCGGTTCTTCGACGCGGGTGCCACCAGCCTGGACCTGATGCGCTTTCAGCTCCGCTGCGCGGGCGAGGACGATCTCACCTTCTCCGTACCGGAGTTGTTCGAGCACGTCACCCTCCGCGCCCTCGCCCGCCTCCTCGACCGGCGGGGCGCTGTCCCCGCGACGGACGGTGTCGTCGCTCCCCGGGCCGACCGCGCCGCGTCCGAGGCGCTCGCACCAGGTGACCCCCGGCCGGCCGGGGAGCGGGCCGAGGAACCCGTCGCCGTCATCGGGATGGCCGTACGGCTCCCGGGCGCCCCCGACCTGGCCGCCTTCTGGGACCTGGTCACCTCCGCCCGCCGCGGCATCGAGCACTTTCCCGCGACCGGCGGCCGGATCGGCGCCCGCAGCCAGCTGACGGGGCTGCTCGCCTTCGACCCGGGCCGCTTCACGCTCAGTCCGCACGAGGCCCGGCTGATGGATCCCCAGCAGCGGCAGCTCCTGATGAACTGCGTCGAGGCACTCGCCCACGCCGGTATCGGCACCACGGCGGCCTCCCGGGTGGGACTCGTGGCCGCCTGCGGGGAGAACACCTACTTCCAGCGCATGCTGCGTGAGGCCGACCAGGCCGAACTGCCCGACACCTTCCGGCTGGCGCTGCACCACGAGAAGGACTTCCTGGCCACCAAGGCCGCCTACCACCTCGGTCTGACGGGCCCCGCCTTCACCGTGCAGTCCGCGTGCTCCAGCTCGCTCGTCGGCGTACACGTCGCCGCCGGGCTGCTCAGGCAGGGCGACGCGGACGTGATGCTCGTCGGCGGCGTCCTGGTCGACACCGAACTGACCGACGGCTACACCTACCGGCCGCAGCACATCTTCTCCCCGGACGGCCACTGCCGGCCCTTCAGCGCGGACGCCGCCGGCACCGTCGGAGCCAGCGGCACCGGCGTGGTCGTCCTCAAGCCCCTCGCCGCGGCACGCCGGGACGGGGACACCGTCTACGCCGTCGTCACGGGCTCGGGCATCAACAACGACGGCTCGGACAAGCTCAGTTACAGCGCGCCCGCCCTCGCCGGGCAACGCGCCGCGATCGGTGCCGCCCTGCACCGCAGCGGCCGTACCG
Source organism: Streptomyces vulcanius (assembly GCF_042653945.1). Classification (NCBI taxonomy): domain Bacteria; kingdom Bacillati; phylum Actinomycetota; class Actinomycetes; order Kitasatosporales; family Streptomycetaceae; genus Streptomyces; species Streptomyces vulcanius. The sequence goes on from NZ_JBHSFK010000023.1 coordinate 129,570, forward strand.
GTGCCGACCTCGGCTATGTGGAGGCACACGGCACGGGCACCCGCCTCGGGGACCCGGTGGAGGCGGCGGCGCTGCGTCAGGCGTACGGCCTGGCGGACGACGCACGCATGGCCCTGTCCTCCGTGAAGAGCCAGATCGGGCACCTGGGCGCCGCCGCGGGCGTCGTCGGCATGGTGCGGGCCGTGCTCGCCGTGCACCACGGGACCCTCCCGCCCACGGCGGACTTCGACCGTCTCAACCCGGAGATCGACGACGGTCCGTTCCGCGTACCGACCACGGCCGAACCCTGGCCGCGGGACCTGCCACGCGTGGCCGCCGTCAGCAGTTTCGGCATCGGCGGGACCAACGCCCACCTGCTGCTGGAGCAACCGGACACCACACCGACCGCCCACACCCCGCCCGAACCGGTGCCGTGTCTGGTCCTGTCCGGCTCCTCCGAGGCCGCCGTGCGCGCGGACGGCCGACGGATCGCCGACTACCTGAGCGCACATCCCGAGACCTATCCGCGGGTACTGCGCCACCTCCAGGCCGGCCGCCCCGCACTCGCCCACCGGGCGGCGGCGGTCTGCCCCGACGCCGCGTCGGCCGTGGCCTGGCTGCGCTCGCTCGCCGTTACCGAGCCGGCGCCGTCGGCGCAGCCGCCGGAGCCGGGCCGTGACCCGCAGGCGCTCGCCGAGGCCTGGACGGCCGGACAGACCCTCGTATGGCCCGAGGGCCCCGCCGGGCCTCCATGGGACTTCCCACCACCCGCCTTCGACACGGCCGAGTACGACTTTCCCCGAACTCCCTCGGCGCAGGCATCCGACCCCCGGCCACAACGGCTCCCCGCCACCGACTGGCTGCACCAGCCGCAGTGGACGCGTCTGCGCCGGGCCCGCACCGGACCCGCCCACGCACCGCGCCGCACCGCTGTGGTGGTCACCGCACCGGGCACGGACCCCGACGCGTGGCGGTTCCTGGAGCGCCACTACGACCGGGTGGTCCGGGTACGGGCCACCAGCAGCCTCATCCGTCTTGACGACGATCACTACGAGGCCGATCCCACCGACTCCGGGCACCTCGCGGCACTGTTGGCCCGCGTGACCGATCACGGCGCCTCCGACATCGACTGGCTGCACACGCTCCCGCTCACCCTGGACGGCAGCGTCGACGAGCACTCGCTGGAGACCGCCCAATGGGCCTGCCTGGACACCGTCGCCGCCCTCGGCAGAGCCCTGGCCGACGTCCCGGACACCCGACGGCCACGCGTATGGCTGCTGTCCCACCAGGCGCAGCCGGTCACCGGTGCCATCCGCAGACCCGAAGCGGGACTGCTCGCCGCGGCGACCGAAATCCCCCGTCAGGAACTCGGCGTGACCCTGCGCTGGGCCGACCTGCCCGGACCCGGTCCGGCCGACTGGGCGGACCACCTGCCCGACCTGCTCCTCGACGACACCGTCGCCCACCCGGCGGTCGCCCTGCGCGACGGCTTCTGGTGGCTCCGCACCCTCCACCCGGTCCCCGCACCCGAAACCCCGCCCACGCCCTGGTCCACCACCCCCGGAACCCACCTGATCCTCGGCGGAACCGGCGGCATCGGCAGCACCCTGGCCGCACGCATCCTGCACCACCCCGGAACCCGCGTGGTCCTGCTCGCCAGGGGCGACGGGACGCCGTCCCCTCTGCGTGCGCACGCGGACCGCGTCACCGTCGTCCCGGCCGACCTCGCCACGGAAGACCTCCACACGCTCGCCACGCGCCTGGCCCCGCACCTCGACGGCCTCACCGGCATCGTGCACGCTGCCGGAACAGCCGCGGGCGGAATACTGGCCCGCCGCGACCCCACCACCGCCCGCCGCGCCACGGCGGCCAAGCTGCGCGGCGCCCTGCTCGTCGAGCGGCTCATCGCCGACCACCGCCCCGACCACGCGGCCTACTGCTCGTCGATGGCGGCCCAGTACGGCGGTGTCGGCCAGTTCGACTACGCGGCGGCCAACGCCTGTCTGGATGCCTTCGCCCAGTACGCACCTCCCGGCGCCGGCGACGCGACGGTCCGGATGAGCATCGGCTGGGACGCCTGGCGTGAGGTCGGCATGGCCCAGCACGCACTCGGCGCCGACGCCCGCCACCAGGAGCACCTCGCGGTGGCGCTCACCCCCGAGGACGGCGCGGCCGTCTTCGAACAGGCCCTGCACCTGCAACTGCCCCACCTGATGGTCAGCACCACGCCCTTGCCGCAGGCACGCTTCTTCTACGAACCGGCACCGGCACCGGCCACCGCCAGGCATCATGACGAAACGTCAGCCGCCGACGACCTCGCCGAGGTCCTGCGCGACCTGCTCGGCGTGGACGCCGTCGACCCCGCGGCGCCGCTGTACGACCTGGGCGCCGACTCCCTGACCCTGCTGGAACTCATCGACGAGGTCAAACGCCGCTACGGCGTCGACATCGACCTGTCCCGGCTCAGCCACCGCGTAAGCCTCGCCGAGATCCTCGGCCACCTCGACACCGTCACCCGCCCGACCGATCCGGCGGGCGCCCTGGTGGACGTCGAGGTGTGGCAGCGCGGCACGGGCCGTGACGTGCTCTGCGTAGTGCATCCGGTCGGCGGCGACATCCAGGCCTACCGTCCACTGGTGTCGGCGCTGCCGGACGAACTGACCGTCTGCCTGATCGCCGACCCGGCGCTGCGCGACCCGCAACTGCCCGCCACGTCGATCGCCGACCGCGCAGCGCACTACGTCGACGACGTACGGGCCGCGTTCCCCGGCCCCGACCGCCGACTGCGCCTGACAGGCTGGTCGTTCGGGGCGTGGACGGCCCTGTCGATGGCGGCCCTCGCCGAGCCGGCCGGCCGGCCCGTGCAGGCCCTGTACCTCCTCGACCCGCCGCCGCCCGACGCCGGCGAACGGCTCGCCGCCTACGACGAGCGGCAGGTGGACGCCGTCTTCGCCCGGGAACTGAGCGGCAACGGCACCGACCGCCTGACCGGGCCGGGCCGCGCCTACGCCGAACGCCTCGCGCGCTGCTGCCGTACCAACCTGACCGCCATGGCCGGGCACCGGCTGCCCCGGCTCCTTCGGACACCCACCACCGTGTGGCTCGCCCAGCGCCCCGTCGACGACATGACTCCCCTGGCCCCGGAGCCGACCCCGCCCGAAGCGTGGGACGCCCATCTGCCCCGGCCGGTGTGCGTCCACCATGTCGACGCGACCCACTACGAACTCGTCGCCGAGCCCCATGTCCAGCAGATCGCCGCCGCCCTCAGGGACGACCTCGCCGACGCACCCGAGGCCGCACAGCCGCCTGTTCACTGACGCTCGCTTTCCACCTCACGGAGGTTTCCCATGGAGGACCACGCACGGCAGGCAGTCGCGCGGCTGACCACCCGGCCCGCCGAGCCGTACGACACTCTCTCCGTCACCCCGCTCACCCCGCTGCTGGGCGCGGAGGTCTCGGGGCTCGACCTGTCGCAGGAACTGACCCCCCGACAGGAGAAGGAACTCAAGCACGCGTTCCACACGCACCACGTCCTGGTCTTCCGCGACCAGGACATCACCCCCGAGCAGCACAAGAGGTTCGCGGGCGTCTTCGGCGAGCTGCACCCCGTCGCGCTTCCGGCCGAGGGATCCGACCCCTACATCCTGGAGATCAAGGCGACCGAGGAATCCCGGGATGTCGCGGGCAACGGCTGGCACGCCGACGGTACGGCGGACGCCGAGCCCTCCCTCGGGTCGCTGCTGCACCTCACGACGGTTCCCGAAGACGGCGGCGGCGACACCCTGTTCGCCAACATGCATCTCGCCTACGAGCTGCTCTCGCCGTCCATGAGGGAGTTCCTCGACGGACTGACCGCACTGCACGACGGGGCCCTGCCCTGGAGCGCCGCCGGGCAGACCCCGCCGCCCGAGTACGACATCCCGCGCACCGAACACCCCGTCGTCGTCCGGCACCCGGAGACGGGCCGCAAGCTGCTGTTCGTCAACGCCCCCTACACCTCGCACATCACCCAGTTGTCCCGCGCCGAGAGCGACGCCCTGCTCGCCATGCTGTACGCGCACATCGCCCGGACCCCGCTGCTGCACTGCCGTGTCCACTGGCAGCCGCGCACCCTCGTGTGCTGGGACAACCGCAGCGTGCAGCACCACGCCGTGTGGGACTACTTCCCCCACACCCGCCACGGCCGCCGCGTGGCCGTCAACGGCACCCGCCTGGAGGGCTGAGCCACACCGGGGGTTCAGACCCCCGGAGGTCCGCTGCTCTCGCGCACGACCAGTTCCGTGGCCACCTCCACCCGCCTCGTCTCCGGCTCCTGCCCCGACAGCAGCCGCAGCACCATGCGGGCGGCGAGCGCGGTCATGTCGGCGAGCGGAGTGCGGATGGTCGTCAGCCGTGGGGTCACCCAGTCCGCGAACGGCAGGTCGTCGAAGCCGACCACACTGACATCGTGGGGGATGCGCAGTCCCAGTTCGGCCGCCGCGCGGTAGGTGCCCAGCGCCTGGTGGTCGCTCCCCGCGAAGACCGCCGTGGGGCGGTCGGGCAACGCCAGCAGATCCAGGGCGTGCCGATGGGCGAGTGCGTGGGTGAAGTCGCCGTAGCGGACCAGTCCGGGGTCGAAGGGGAGCCCGGCCTCCGTCAGCGCCGAGCGGTAGCCGTCCACCCGGGCGCGTGAGGTCAGCCGCCGCTCCGGGCCGCTGATCACGGCGATGCGCCGGTGGCCGAGCTCGACGAGGTGACGGGTCGCGGCCAGCCCGCCGGGCCAGTTGGTCGCGCCCACCCAGGGGATGCCGGGTGCCGGTTCGTCGATCGGCGCGACGAGGGCGTACGGAATGCCGAGGCCGGCGAGGTCCCCCTGCTGCTCGGGGGTGAGTTCGGGCACGACCAGGATCGCGCCGCGGGTGGGACGCGTGGCCAGCGAGTCGAGCCACTGACGCGCCCGCTTCTGCCGGCCGTGCGTCGCCGAGACGACCAGCCCCATGCCCGCCTCGTGCAGCACATCCTCCGCGCCACGGATCAGCTCCACCGCCCACGGGCTGTCCAACTCGTTGATGACCAGGTCGATCAGCCCGCCCGGCGGTGCCGCGGTGGCCGAGGCACGCTGCCGTGCGAGATAGCCGTGCTTCTCCAGCAGGCGCTGCACCTTGGCCCTCGTCCCGGCAGATACATCGGATCTATCGTGCAGCACCTTGGAGATGGTGGAGACGGAAACCCCCGCCTCCTCGGCGATTTCGGCCAGCGTACGCCGCCGGGCATCACCGGATCCTGTCCCGACTGTTGACGTCATCGGATGAATCTCCTACGTTTCGGAGCGGCCGCAGATTGCGAAAACTATCGCAATCCAACCCTCCAGCGTAGAGGTGGCAGGTGGTTGTCCATGAAGAGATGGCGTCCGGTCCGGAGTTGGCGCACCGCAACGCTGGCCACCGCCACCGCGGCGCTTTTACTGGCCGGCTGCGGTGGCACCGGAGGCGGCGGCAACTCGGGAGGTGACAAGGGCGAGTTGCTGGTGTGGGTGGACAACACCCGTACACCGGCGGCCCAGCAGTACAAGAAGGCGCATCCCGACGTGAAGATGCGCATCGTCACCATCCCGCCCGACGCGGGCTACGTCCCCACCAAGGTCTCGCTCGCCAACCGCACCAAGAGCGGCTGGCCCGACGTCGTCTTCCTCGCCAACCCGGCCGAGGCGGCGACCCTCGCGAGCGACAGGTTCGGCTACGCCGCCCCGCTCGACGACCTCGTCCCGAAGTCCGTCCGCGACGGATTCGCCCCCGGCTCCCTCGACACCTGCACCTTCGGCGGCAGGACGTACTGCCTGCGCAACGACATCGCGCCCACGGTGCTCTGGTACGACGCGAAGCTCATGGAGCAGTACGGCTACGACGTCCCCAAGACCTGGGCCGAGTACCAGCAGGTCGGCCTGAAGGCGGCCGAGGAGCACTCCGGCACCGTCGTCGGAGCGGTCAACGGCAAGTACGGCGCGGGCGTCTACTTCGGCAGCAGCGGCTGCCCCACCCGCGACACGCTCAGCCTCACCAAGGTCCACATCGACCTCACCCAGCCGAGCTGCACCCGGGTCGCCGACCTCCTCCAGCCCATGGCAAAGGCCAAGGCGGTCACCATGGTCGTACCCACCGACCCCGCCTTCGCCAGGCTCGGCACCGAGAACAAGATCCTCATGCTGCCGGGGCCCGCCTGGTTCGGCGACTTCATGTTCGGCCCCGCCTTCAAGATCCCGAAGGGACGGATCGCCGCGGCCCCCATGCCCACCTGGCCCGGCGAGACCAGGTCCTACGCCGGCCAGGTCGGCGGCGGCGCCTTCCTCGTCTCCGCGCACGCGGGCGACCGTACGAAGGACGCGGTGGACCTGGTCCGCTGGATGACCACCGACGTCACCCTGCAGGCCGCACAGCCCACCTATCCCGCGTTCACGGCAGCCGCCCAGAAGTGGGGCGAGACCAAGTCCAAGGACCCCTACTACGCCTCCGACCCGATGCCCGCCCTCAGCGCGGCGGCGAACGCGCTGCGCCCCGGCTTCGGCGCCGTCCGCTTCGAGGCCGACTGGCAGACCACCTTCAACGACACCGTCGGCAAGGCGGCCGACTCCGGCGGCGATCTCAAGAAGGCGCTCACCAGCTGGCAGGACAAGCTGGAGGCGGCGGCCGGGACCAGCGACTACACGGTCGGGCCATGACACTCACCCCCACCCGGCCACCCGTGCCCGCCACCGAGGCCCCGGCCGTACCCCGGCGCCGCAGACAGCGGGGCCGCACCACCGCCGTATGGATCCTCGTCGGCCCGTACACCGTGTTCCTCGCGGTGTTCGGGCTGGCGCCCGCCGGATACGCCCTGTGGACCTCCTTCGTCCACGACGGTTCCTTCTCCGGCGCGCGCAACTGGACGGCCGTCTTCGACGACTACCGGCTCGGCGAGGCGGCGCAGAACGTCACCCTGTACCTCCTGCTGTGGCTGCCGGTCCTGCTGCTCACCGTCCTCTCGCTCGCCTTCACCCTGCACGCCAGGCCGGGCCGGGTGTCCGGCGCCTTCCAGCTCGTCTACTACCTGCCGGGCGCGGTCACCGGCTCGGCGGCGGCCCTGCTGTGGCTGTTCATGGTCAGCCCGGGCAACAGCCCGTTCGGACCGCTGCTGAAACTCCTGCACGTCAAGAGCGCCACGGACGCGCTCTCGGGCGGCAGCCTCATCGCCGTCCTCGCCGTGATGGGCGTCGCCGTGCACGCGGGCGGCTGGATCGTCGTCCTGTACGGGGCGCTCACCGCGCTCCCCAAGGACGTCCTGGAGGCGGCCCAGGTCGACGGCGCGTCGGCCTGGCGCACCATGTGGCACGTCAAACTGCCCATGGTCCGCACCTACGTCGCCTTCGTCCTGATCTCCAGCTTCGCCTCCGGCAGCCAGGTCTTCGTCGAACCCACCGTGCTCGGCACCGGCGCCCCCGGCCAGATCAGCCCCACCTGGTCCGTCAACCAGCTCGCCTACGTCTACGCCACCCAGGACGGCGACTTCGGCAAAGCAGCCGCGCTGTCGCTGGCCATGCTCGCGGTCGGACTGCTGGCCGCCTGGATCGTGATCACCCGCACCCGTATGTACGCCACGGACACCCGGTGAGTGAAGCGATGACCGTTCTGTCCCGCGGCGCCCGCGCCCTGTTTTTGCTCGGCGCCGCCGCCTTCTTCGGACTTCCCCTGCTCTGGCTCCTGCTCGCGCCCACCCGCACCGCCGACGACCTGACGACCGGCTCACCGCTCGGCTTCGGCGCGCTCGGCAACGTCACCGACGCCTGGTCGCACCTGATGTCGTACAACGACGGCGAGATCACCCTGTGGATCGGCAACTCCGTCATCTACGCCTCGGCGAGCGTCGCCCTCGCCCTGCTGCTGTGCGTACCCGCCGGCTATGTGCTGGCCAAGCACGACTTCGCGGGCCGCCGGACGCTGCTCACGCTCTCCGTCGTGACGATGATCCTGCCCCCGGCCGCCCTGGTCCTGCCCCTGTACCTGGAGATGTCGGCGGTCAACCTCACCGGCACGGTGTGGTCGGTGATCCTGCCGCTCTCCTTCTACCCCTTCGGCGTCTACCTCGCGTTCCTGCACTTCCAGGCCAACCTGCCGGACAGCCTGCTGGACGCCGGACGCGTCGACGGCGCGAGCGAACTGCGGTTGTTCTGGTCGGTGGCGGTGCCCCTGGCCCGCCCGGCGATAGCCCTCATCGCCTTCTTCGGGTTCGTCCGCTGCTGGACCGACTTCTTCCTCCCCTTCGTCATGCTCTCCGACGACCGCACCTTCACCCTCCAACTCGGCCTGATGTCCCTGCTCCAGTCCACCGGCGCGGTCAACAACTCCAGCGGCTTCGCCGACCTCGACATCCATCAGCCGGAGGCCGCGCTCGCCGGTCTGGTGGCGTGCGCGCCCCTGCTCGTCGGGTTCGTGCTCGCCCAGCGCTTCCTGCGGACGGGCCTGCTGGCCGGAGCGGAGAAAGGCTGATGAGAAATCAACTCCAGCAAGAGGTAGGGCGGTTGGCGGCCCCCGTCGTACCGCACTTCAGCGCGGGCCGGGCCCGGGTGCGACTCGGCGTCAACACCGCCATCCACGACGACACCGCCGCCGAACTGGAGTCCTTCGCCCGCCCGTTGTGGGGCCTGGCCCCGCTCGCCGCCGGCAAGGGCGAGGTCCCGCACGCGGAACTCTGGCAGCGCGGACTGGCCGCGGGATCCGATCCCGGCCACCCCGAGTACTGGGGCGAACCCGGCGACCGCGACCAGCGGATCGTCGAGATGGCCGCGATCGGCTTCGCCCTCGCGCTGGCACCCGAAACGTTCTGGGACCCGCTCACCGGCCCCGAACGCGACCGCCTCGCCCGCTGGCTGCTGAGCGCGCTACCGCGCGAAACGGCGGACAACAACTGGCACTTCTTCCCGGTGCTGATCGGCCTCGGCCTGGACCGGGTGGGGGTGGCGTACGACCATGAGCCGATCGCCGCCCGCCTCGCCCGCCTGGAGACCTTCTGGCTCGGCGACGGCTGGTACTCCGACGGACCGACCGAACGCCGCGACTACTACGTGCCCTGGGCGATGCACTTCTACGGCCTGCTGTACGCCCGGCTCACGGGAAAGGGCGACCACTTCCGCGAGCGCGCGGCCCGTTTCGCGCTCGACTTCCGGCACTGGTTCGCCGACGACGGCGCCGCCGTCCCCTACGGCCGCAGCCTCACCTATCGCTGGGCGCAGGCCGCCTTCTGGGGCGCGTTGCCCTTCGCCGGGGTCGACGTGCTGCCGTGGGGCGAGGTCAAGGGATATCTGCTGCGGCATCTGCGCTGGTGGCAGGGGCGTCCGGTGACCGGCCCCGACGGACTGCTGTCCATCGGCTACGGCTATCCGCAGCCCGCGCTGGCCGAGCAGTACAACGCGCCGGGGTCGCCGTACTGGTCCCTGAAGGCGTTCCTGCCGCTGGCGCTGCCCGCCGAGCATCCCTTCTGGACCGCTCAGGAGGAGCCGGCCCCCGAACTGCCCGCCGTCAGCGCGCAGTCGCACCCCGGTGCCGTGCTGATGCGCACGGACGGAGACGTGACCCTGCTCGCCGGACGGCAGCACCACGCCTGGGTACGGCACGGCGCGGAGAAGTACGCCAAGTTCGCCTACTCCTCACGCTTCGGCTTCAGCCTCCCGAACGGACGGCTCGGCCTGGAGCAGGGTGCGTACGACTCCATGCTCGCCCTCAGCGACGACGGCGGCGCGCACTACCGCGTCCGCGAGGAGCCCATGGACCCCCACGTCACGGCTGACACGGTGCGCAGCAGCTGGCGGCCCTGGCCCGACGTGGAGATCACCACCTGGCTGACCGCCGCACCGCCCTGGCACCTGCGCAGACACCGCATCCGCACCGCGCGTGCGCTGCACACGGCGGAGGGCGCCTTCGCGGTCGACCGCGACGCGGGTACGGACCGCGAGACCGGCACCGGATACGCGTGGGCGTCCGCGCCGACGGGCTTCACCGGCGTACGGGACCTCGACGGTCTGCGCGAGGGCGAGGTCATCGACTGTCTGCCCGGCACGAACGTCCTCGCGCGGCGCACCGCACTGCCCATGCTGACCGGTCAACTCCCGCCAGGGGAGCACTGGTTGAGGTCCGCGGTGCTCGGCACCCGCAACGGTCCCGAGGCCGAGGCGGCCTGGCGACGACCCCCGACACTTGGAGACGGGACATGAGACTGAAACACCTGTCCGTACTGGCCGCCGTGACAGCGCTGCTGGCGCTCCCGGTGCAGGCGCAGGCCGCGGGCGCCGGCCGAACCTATGAGGTCGCCCCCTGGGGCAGCGACCACGCACGCGGCACCCAGGCCGCCCCCCTGCGGACCATCGGCGCCTGCCTCGACCGCGTCCGCCCCGGCGACACCTGCCTGATCCACCGCGGCACCTACCGCGAGCAGCTGACCCCGCCCTCGGGGACGGCGGGCGCCCCGATCACCCTCGCCGCCTACGGTGACGGCCCGGTGACCGTCGACGGCACCGAGCGGGTGACGGGCTGGAAGGACGCCGGCGACGGACTGGTCGCCGCCGACACCAACCTCCCGCCCGACCCCGACTTCAACGCGGTGTTCCTGGACAACTCCCGTGCAGCGGAAGGCCGTTGGCCCAACTCCGGCTCCGACCCGCTGAACACCACCTGGGCCGAGGCCGATCCCACCTCCACCGACCAGCACATCGACGACACCGATCTGCCCGACGCCGACTGGACCGGCGCGACCGTGCATCTGTGGGCGGGCTCCAACCCCTGGGCCCAGCAGACCGGCACGGTCACCGCCGGCTCACCCGGCAAGCTGGACTTCAAGGGCGGCAACTACCGCTGTCCGCCGCTGTGCATGGGCAACCAGAACTACCGCAACTACTACCTCGTGGACTCCAAGGCCGCCCTCGACCAGCCGGGGGAGTGGTACTACGACGAGGCCGCGCACCGGCTGTACATGGTGCCCCCGAAGGGCGGCATGGCCGGCCACACGGTGACCGCCAAGCACCGCCTGTGGGGCGTCGACCTCACCGACAGCTCGTACGTCACCGTGCGCGGCCTGAACCTGTGGGGTACGTCCCTGCGAACGGGCAAGTCGAGCACGGGAGTTGTCGTCGACGGCCTGCACGCCACCTATATCTCCGAGTTCTCCACCCTCCCCATGCCGCCGGACAGCGACCTCGCGATCCCGCCGACCGAGGGGCACATCGTCGCCTCCCGCATCCTCGACTCCGGCGTGCAGATCCTCGGGACCGGCAACACCCTGAAGAACAGCGAGATATCGCAGTCCGCCGGCGACGGCGTCCTGGTGCGCGGCACCGGAAACACCGTCACCAACAACTACATCCACGACGTCGGCTGGATGGGCAGCTACACCCCCGGCATCGAGATCAACGGCAACGACCAGACGGTCACGCACAACACGATCCGCCGTACCGGGCGCGCCTCCATCGACACGGCCTGGCAGCTCAACGGCACCGAGTTCCACGGCAACCGCATCGCGTACAACGACCTGTCCGAGGCGATGCGCACCTCCCGCGACGGCTCGCCCTTCTACGTGTGCTGCAGCCTGAACGGCTCCGGCACCTCCATCGACCACAACACCTCGCACGACGCCGACGGCCAGGTCGGCTACTACGTCGACAACTACTCCGGGAACTTCCTGCTGCACCACAACGTGGCCTGGAACACCGGCAGTCGGGGCACCTTCTTCAACGGCCACACCGGCCCGAGCATCGCCAACCAGGACCACAACTCCAGCTACGGCATCGGCATCAACGGCAACTCGGTGCTGCTGAGCGGCGCGACGGACGCCTCCGGCTCGTACATCAGCAACATCGTCGGGCCGAAGCCGATCAGCGTGACCCAGATCGGCGACCCGCTACCGGTGGTCCGCTCCAACCTGATCAGCGACCAGCCCGGCTACACCGACCCGGTCAACGGCGAACTCTGGCCGAAGGCCGGATCCCCGGTCATCGACGCGGGCGAGACGATCGACGGGATCACCACGGATGTCCGGGGCACGGCGCCCGACATCGGCGCGTACGAGGACGGTGAGCCGATCTGGTCCACCGGCTGTGATCTCCCCGGCTGTCAGCAGCGTGTCCGGCACGGTGCCTGGACCGCCACGGCGAGCGACGGCACGGACGCCTCCGCCGCTGTGGACGGAGATATCAACACCCGCTGGACGGCCGCCGCCGCACAGGCTCCCGGTCAGTCACTGACCGTCGACCTGGGGGAGACGAAGACCTTCGACCGGCTCTCCCTCGACGCCGGACGCGACACCAGCGGACAGCCGTACGGCTTCTCGGTGTCCGTCAGCCGGGACGGCAAGGCATGGAGCGGGGCGGTCGCCCGGGTCGCCGGCCGGTCCTTCACCCAGGACGCGGCCTTCCCGGTCCGGACGGCCCGGTACGTCCGGATCACCCTTACCGCGAGCGGTCCCGTCCCCTGGGTGGTCAACGACCTGCGTCTGTACGGCGAGGGCCCCGACGCCTCCAGCACGCTCCAGGCCGAGCAGGCCACGTCCACGTACGGGGTGCGGCTCGGTACGGCCGCCACCGGCGTGCTCGGCTCCGGCGACCGGATCGGCTACCGGCAGGCGAGCGTGAACGGCGGCCGTCTGACCGTACGCCTGGCCTCCACCTGCACCACTGGCTGCGCACTCCAACTCCGCCTGGACTCCCCGCAGGGCCCGGTGGCCGCAACCCTTCCCGTGCGTGCCACGGGCTCCGCGTCGACATGGCGGGAGCAGTCGGTCACCCTGCCCCATCGCGTCACGGGCATCCACACCCTCTACCTCGTCGCGAAGGGAGCCCACCAGGTCGCGGCCGTGGACTGGCTGACGATCCGTCCCTGACGCCGGCGTGGCGTGCCGCCGAGGTGCCCGAATCGCGCACCTCGGCGGCACGCTCAGTTGCCGGGCAGTCCCCAGCGGGGCGCCTCCGCGTTCGGGCGTACGGGCGCGACCGCCAGGTCGGGCCGGTCGCCCTTGGCCGTGATCAGCACCGAATCGCCCTTGCGCAAGGTGACGTGGACGGCGCCGTCGCCGGCGTCGGAGTAGCGGAGGGGGCGGCCCCGCCCGTCCCGTACATCGATCGGCCCCGCGATCCCGTGCCGTACGACGCAGGGGGCGCCCGCCTCGCTGACCAGCCGCACCCAGCGGGTCGCACCGCCCTTGCGGCGCGCGCTGAGGAGGAAGGCGCCCTGCGTACGGAAGTCGTGCACCATCAGGTCCGCCCAGGCCGCGGGCAGCGCGGGGAACACCCTGATGACCCCGCCCCACGACTGGCAGACCATGTCGTGCAGTGACTGCGCCGCCGACAGGGGTGTCTCGATGACCGGCCCCGACTCCTGGTACATGGTGTTGGGCTGGATGAAGCGGGTCATCAGCTCACCGAGGTACCCCAGCGCGTCCTCGCCCTTGCCGAGCAGCGCCGACATCGAGGCGGCGCCCGTGAAGGTGTATCCCTGGAGGGCGCCCTCGAAGCCCACCCAGTGCGCCAGTGACTTCTCGATCAGGGCGCGTTCCTCGGGGGTGCGGCCGGTCACCTCGTACAGCGGGTAGACGGCGAGCATATGGGAGTAGTGGCGGTGGGACTTCGCGAAGGGGATGTCCGCGCCGATCATGAAACCGTTCGCGTCCGTCGGATACGGCACCCGCTTCGCCAGCACCTCGCGCCAGCGTGGCGCCAACGCGTCCTTGATTCCGAGGAGTTCGGCGGATTCGAGGAGGGTGCGGCAGCCCCAGGTCAGCAGCATGAGGTCGTAGTTGCAGTCGCGGGAGTCGCCGCCGTACTCGGGGGAGAAGGTGGCGGGCAGATGGAGTTTGCCGTCCGGGCCGGGCTCCAGGAAGTGCAGGTAGTAGTTGACCGCCTTGCGGAGGAGGGGGAACAGGACGTCGCGCAGGATCCGCTTGTCCATCGTGTGGCGGTAGCTGAGCCAGACGTTGTGCAACGCCCAGGTCAGATTGCCGACTTCGGGGGTCGGCGGGTCCTCGCCGGGGATGCCGACGCCGTACCCCATGAGGGTGCTGGCCGCGCCGTTGACGAGGTGGGGATCGGTGGTGCGGGGGATACCCAGCGAGTCGGCGCGGTACGGCGTCGGCGTCTCCTGGGCGAGGTTGTCCCGGAACTCGCTCAACGCCCGGGTGATCGCGTCGAGTTCGAGGTGGTTGGAGCCGTGGATGAGCCAGTACTCCAACTGTGCGTTGAGGTTCCACCAGGTGTTGGGCCAGGGCGTGGGTTCCAGCCAGGGGCCGCTCGTCGCCATCACCGGGGCGTCGCGGCGGGCGGCGGAGGCCGTCTTGTAGAGCTGGATCCAGTAGAACCGCTGGATCCGGGCGTCGGGAACGGAGAGGAAGCTCTGCCGGTAGTAGGCGTGCCACCATGCGCGATGGGTCACCGCCAGGGCGGAGTACGGCAGCAGGGCCGCGGCACGGACCGCCTTCAGCGCCCGGCCGAGAGCCGTGGTTTTCGGGTAGGAGTGGGCGACGTGCGCATACAGCGTCCGCGTCCGGCCCCTGGTCCGCTCCTGCCACGCGGTGACGTGCTGCCCGCCCGCCAGCAGCGGCTGTACGGCGGCGGTCACACCGTCGTGGCCGGCGACCTCGGCGGGCGGGTTGCCCTGGTAGCCGTCCGGCAGCGGCTTGAAGGCGGCCCGCGGACTGATGGCGTCCGCGGGGTGGAACACCCAGCGGAAGCCGCGCTCGCCCTCGCTCGCGGTCACTTCGACGGCGAGGATCGAGTGGTCGTTGTGGACCAGGGCGCGCAGGGACAGGGTGCCCTTCTCCGTGGTGAGCGTGCCGGTCAACTCGGCCTCACGCAGGGACAGTCGCCAGTCGAGGCCGGTGATCGCGCCCACCGGCTCCAGTGTGAAGTACCCGATCGGCAGCCGGGCCAGGCCGAAGAGGGAACCGAACTCGGGGCGGTGGTCCTGCACTTCGGAGTGCTGGACGTTGAAGCGCACGGCCGTCGACGCGGCGCCCGGCTCGGCGTAGATCCCGGAGCCGAGCAGTCCGTTGCCGAGGAACGGGCCTTCGTACCAGGCCGTCGGCATCCGCTGCCAGACCAGGTCGGCGTCATCGAGGACGGTGCGCCAGGGGTCGGAGTCGTGGCCGGCGGGCAGCGCGGCGGCCTGGGTGGCCAGGCCCGAGGTCACCAGGACGCCACCCAGAGCGGATCCGGTGGCGAGGACGGTACGTCTGGACGGATCGGAAGCAGAGGGACATGACACGTTGCCTCCAGGCGAGCTCGGTGCGGGCGCGGTGCGGGCGCCATGAATCATCGGAGCTTTCTCGCCAGGAAACATAGAGACGGGGAAGGTGTGCGTCAATGCATAGGGATAGATCCGATGTATTGGCTGCTGTGGCTCAGTGAAGCGAGCGGGCTTCCGTGAGGAACACGTCGAGCACCCCGTCCGCGACCCGTACCGGCCCCTGTGGGCGGGTTTCGCCCGGGATGGTCTCGATCGCGCCGGCCTCACCGGCCAGTTCGGCTGCCGCGTCGAACATCTGCTCGGCGCGCTGCTCGTCGCCGGACAGCCGGGCGTCGAGCGCGTCCAGCGTCCGTTCGAACGCGGCCCCCCACAGCCCCAGCGCGTCCAGCCAGGGCGAGCAGTCGGCGACGAAGCCCCGGTCCACGACCCCGCTCCTGATCCGCTGCGGCGCGTCGGCCAGCCACTCCGCGTAGGGAAGCAGGACGTTCAGCGCGTCCGGCTTGGCCCCGTCGTCCCAGGCGGCACGGAACTGCCCGAGACGAGCGGCCAGTTCGGGGGCCTGCGGCTGCCAGGGATCCGCGCCGAAGGTGGGTGCGAGATGCTCGACGTCGAAGAAGGCCAGCAGCGCCGAGACCGTGTCCGGGTCGCCTCCCGCCAGGTAGTCGGCGGCGGCCGTCCAGGCGCGCCGAGGGTCGTAGCCGGTGTCGTTCCAGGCGAAGTCGGCGCCGCCGAACAGGGCGATCTTGCTCGCCGCCGCCTGGTTCATGGGGTTGAGCACCAGCCCGGACAGCTGCCCGTGCAGCCCCGGTTCGCGCTCCGCGTAGGGGGCGAGCAGCAGCCGCCCCTCCGCCTGGCCGTAGTCGTTGACCGGGTAGTTGTCCCACAGGAACACCTTGCGGCCCCACACCGCGGCGGCCTGCGCGGCGTCCTGGACGGTGATACGCGGCGGCACCGTGTCGGTGCCCGTCCACATCACCTGGATCGCGGGGTCGAGCTGTTCGCGGACGGTCTTCTTGTAGGCGGTCTCGGTGACGTCCCCGTACTCGGTCGGCACCATCTGCAGCGGTTCGGTCCCCTCCCGCGATGCCAGGAAGTCCCGCTCCAGCCGGTTCAGCATTTCCACCTGCGCCCGGGCGGCGGACTCCCGCGACGGCGCCCCGTACACCGTCCGGTCGCCGGTGCAGTTCCACCGCGTGTAGCTGATGTCGTCCAGCGGCACGGAGAAGCTGCGCACCCCCAGGTCGTACACGGCCTGGAGCTTGGCCTCCAGCGCCGCCCGGTCGGCGGCGGAGCTGTAGCAGATGGAGACCCCCGGCGAGAGCGCGAACGTGAACCGCACATGGTGGTCCGCGGCCTGTCGCACCAGCTCGCCCAGCTCGGCGAGCCGGTCCGCCGGGTACGGATCCCGCCAGCGTTCACGGTGGTAGGGGTCGTCCTTCGGGGCGTACAGATAGGTGTTCATCTTCAGATCGCCGTAGAACGCGAGCTGGTCGAGGCGCTCGGCATGCGTCCACGGGCTGCCGTAGAAGCCCTCGATCGCGCCGCGCAGCGGCATCAGCGGATAGTCGACCACCGAGACTCCCGCGACGGTAGCGCCGACGGTGAGCTGACGCAGTGTCTGCGCCGCGTAGTACATGCCGTTCCCGTCCGCGCCGGCCAGGACCACCGAGCCGCCGTCGGGGCCGGAGCGGGAGGCCAGCGCGTAGCCCTCGGCGGGCAGGGCGTCCGGCACCGTGCCGCCCGCCGCCCGCAGTGCCCGCGCCACCGGGGCGTCGTCGATCCCTCCGACGACCACGGTCAGTTCGCCCGCCGCGCCGCGTCCGGCCGGCAGGGGGTCCTCCTCGATCTGCTCGGCGCCCGCCGCGCGCAGCACGGAGACGACCAGGTCGAGGGCCGGGCGGTCGACCGCACCGGACGTGACCACCCGCACCCGGGACGGGACGACCACGGCGTCCCCGTTGGGTTCCAGTTGCTGCGGACGGGGGGTGACGGCGGGCGGCGTCGCATCGACCGGCGTCGCGTGGGCCGCCGGGAGGAAGCCGGTGAGCAGGCAGAGCAGAGCGAGCGACGCGAAGGCGCGGCTCACCAGCTCAGCTCCGTAGTGGCGGCCGGACCGCGACGGCCCGTCACCGACACCGCCTCCAGCTCCAGGAGGGTCGTGGCGGTGTCCGCGTCCCGCGTCAGTGCGCAGAGGCAGTAGGCGCCGTCGTAGGTCCGCCCCAGCCACTTCCGGCCGCCGGCCGTCCTTCGGAAGATGTCGTAGTGGGCCACGCCGTCCGGCTCGAAGTCCCAGCTCAGATAGACACTGGCGACGTCCTGGGCCCGTACCGCCCGGTCCACCGTGAATCCCGAGGGGGTGCGCGGGGTGGACTCCAGGGCGGAGTCCGCCAGTTGCAGCTCGCCCAGGTTGACGGCGATGCCCTGCGCTCCCGCGGTGCCCGACACCAGGGACACGGCGACGGCGGCCACGGTCCGGCCGGACCACTGCCCGAGGCCGCCCGTCCAGCGTGTCCAGCCGGTACCCGCCACGCCGTCCGCGGTGAGCCACTCCGGCTGCGCCGGGGCGTCCTCGAAGACGAGTCCGACGCGCAGGGTGAGGCCGGCGGCACCCCGGTGCACAAGGGTGACGGCGGTGGTCGGAGCGAGCGTCAGCCGGGTCTTGTACAGGCGTACGGTCGCCGACTGCGACGGGCCCAGGGCGCCGCTGAGACGGAGCGAGGAGCCGCCGTCGTAGGCGATGGCGTGGTCGTAGTCCACCCGGACCGCGGTGCTCGGGGCCCCGGCGGCGTCGCGCACCCACCACTGCCAGGTGGGCAGCAGGTCCTGCACACCGATGTCGAACCAGGGCCGGTCGCCGACCTGTATCCCGTCGACGAAGAACCGCTCCCCGGTGCCGGTGCAGAAGCGGGTCGCGAAGGGCAGCTTCCCGATCGCCGACTTCTCCACGATGTGGTGGGCCGTACCGTCCCAGCCCGCCGGGTCGAGCGGACGGCTGCTGTCGGGCTGCCGGGTACGGCCGGAGCGTGACGGGTCCTCGGCCGGGCCCGACCACAGCTGGCGCTCCCGAGCGTAGGCGGGGGCCTGCGCGGCGAGGGTGGTCTTGTCGCCCTCCACCGTGTACCAGACCATCTCGGAGCCCAGGAACGCCCAGCTCGTCCGGGGCTCGGCCCCCTCGGGGAAGATCGCGCGGGGGTCGTAGGGCTGGGCGAACCGGTACATGCCGATCTCGCTGCCGGCGTAGACGACCTCGAAGGGATCGAGGCCCAGCGAGAGCGCATGGGAGCGGGACGCCTGGATCTTCGCGGAGCTCCACCAGTAGTTGAGGAAGACGCTGGTGTTGATCCGGTCCGAACCGGAGCCCACCCAGGGGGAGTTCACCCGGTTGAACTCGTTCTGGTAGGAGATCCGGCCGTCCACCGTCAGCGAGTCGTACCACTGGAGGTGGAAGCCGGCGGGAGCCTTGCGCGCCATGTAGCGCAGCATCTCCATCAGGAGTGTCGCCTGCGCCGCCGGGATGACCGCTTCCTGGTTGATGAAGTACCCGTCGAAGCCGAAGTACTCCGCCATCGCGATCAGCTTGTCGGCGGTGGGGAAGGTGCCCTGCGGAGTCTTCTCGACGATCTCGGCGAAGTTCTCCGGGCGTGGCCAGAACCAGCAGCCCAGGCTGAGGACACCGTTGCGGTGCGCCGCGTCGGTGTACCCGGGGTTGGGCAGGTTGACCAGTCCGTACGGTGGGTTCGCCTCGTCGTGCCGGCCGTCGAGCGGTAACCCGTGCCAGGACGCGTAGAGATCGGCGTACTGCCAGAACCGCAGGGCGTACGCCTCGGCGCCCGGCCCGTACGGATAGCCCTCGGTCTCCCAGCCTGGCTGCAGATAGTCGTTGGCGAGCACGGCCAGCCTGGGGCGGGGGTCGAGCCCGCGCCGGGCCTGGGCCGGCTCGAACGGGGCGATCCGCGTGGCGAGCGGGACCCGCGAGCGCAGATAGCGGGCGTAGCGGTCGGTGGCCGGGTCCCAGGCCTTGATCTGCGGGCCCGAGTACCCGTGCATCAGGGGAGGTTCGGGTCCGAAGTCGGCTGTCGCGGCGACAGCCGCCGCCGAGATTCCCGCGCCCGTCGCCGGCAGCGCGGCGGCCAGCAGTCCGGCGCCGGTGGCCTGGAGGAATCGCCGGCGTCGCAGCCAGGTGGGGGATCCGGGCTCCCCCGCGGGAACCGGCCTCGCGGGTGGACCGTTCTGTTCGCCGATCTCGTCAATGGGCATGGGGGTCCCCTCTGGCGGACACGGGTCGGGTCGCGCAGTCCAGAACGGAGCCGACACTAAAGCGCTAAAGTTGGTGCTGCAAGAGGCAGTTGACGTCACATCAGCTTCGGCGGGGTCACAACACATCGAGGTTTCCATGACAGCCGAGGGCCGTCGTCCCAGGCTCCGGGACATCGCCGACCTGGTGGGGATATCCGAAGCCGCGGCTTCCTTCGCCCTCAACGGGAAGCCCGGTGTCTCGGAGGCCACCCGTCGCCGCGTGCTGGAGGTCGCCAGGGAGCTGAACTGGTCACCGCACCCGGCGGCACGCGCCCTCACCGGCGCCGGATCCTCCACCGTGGGCCTGGTCATCGCGCGCAGCGCGCAGGACGTCGGGACGGAGCTGTTCTTCCACCGGCTGATGACCGGGATGCAGACGGTGTTGAGCCGCCGGAACTACGGGCTGCTGTTCCAGGTGGTGGGGTCCGTGGAGGAGGAGATCGAGACCTGCCGGAGGTGGCAGCACGAGCAGCGGGTCGACGGAGTGGTCCTGGTCGATCTGCGGCGCGACGACCCACGGCCGGCCGCCGTGGCGGCGCTCGGCCTGCCCGCCCTCATCGCGGGCGGGCCCGACCCCGGGGGAGCCCTGCCCTCGGTCTCGATCGACGACGCCGCGGCGATGCGGGCCATCATGCGGCACCTCAAGGACACGGGCCATGACCGGGTCGCCTATCTGTCCGGAACCGCCTCCATGCTCCATGTGCACCGCCGCATCGAGTCCTTCGAGAGGACCGGGCGCGACCTCGGCTTCAGCGACTGCCGCACCCTCCCCACGGACTTCTCGGCGGCGGCCGGCGCGGCCGTCACCGAGTCCGTGCTCCTCGGCGGACCGCGGCCCACGGCGCTGGTCTACGACAACGAGGTGCTCGCGGTCGCCGGTGTCGGCGTCATCCGCCGGCACGCACTGCGCATCCCCGACGACGTCGCGGTGGTGGTCTGGGAGGACACCCCGGTGTGCACCGCGCTCACGCCCGCGCTCACCGCGCTGCGGCGCGACGCGGTGGGGTTCGGCGCGGACGTGGCGGAGCGGCTGCTCGAGCTGCTGGCCGGTGAACCGGCGAAGGACCACGAGGAACGGGTGCCGTCCCTGATCGCCCGCGCCAGCACCCTGGGTACCGACCGTTGACACTCTCAACTTAAGCGCCTTAGTGTCGCTCGCGTCTTCCCGGGCTCCGGCCCCGTCCAAAACTCACCTGCGGCACCACCGACCAAGGGAGTTCACGATGCGACGGACGAGATTATGGGGGGCCGCGAGCGCGGTCATGGCGTTGAGTCTGGGGATGGCCGGCTGCGGTGTGGGCGGCGGTGGTGACGACGACGCGGGCGATCCCGGCGCGTCGGCCGGCGGCAAGGTCACCGGGGCGGTCACCTTCCAGACGTGGAACCTGAAGGGCGGGTACCAGGACTACTTCACCGACCTCGTCGCGGCCTTCGAGAAGAAGTACCCCGGCACCGACGTGAAGTGGATCGACCAACCCGCCGACGGATACTCCGAGAAGCTCTCCGCGGACGCCGCCGCGGGCAATCTGCCGGACGTCGTCGACCTCGGCCCCGAGGCGGGCTACACCCTGGCCGGCGCGGACATGCTGCTGAACATCGCCAAGGCCGACCCTTCCGCGAAGAAGGACTTCCTCCCCGCCGCCTGGAACGCCATGACCTGGGCCGGCATCGACGGCGGCACATACGGCTACCCCTTCTACCTCAACACCGGGCCGTCGTTCTTCAACACCGCGCTCATGTCCGAGGCCGGCCTCGATCCGAAGAACATCCCCGAAACGTACGACGAGTTGTTCGCCCAGGCCGACGAGATGGCCGACGCCGCGAAGGGCGAGTACTCGATGCTCGGCCGGACCCCGGTGATCGAGACCTTCGGGACCTACGGCGTCGAGCTGATGAACAACGACGCCACCGCGTTCACCTTCAACAACGACAAAGGCGTCGAACTCCTCACCCGGTACAAGGAGATGTACGACTCCGGAGCGCTGACCGAGGACATCCTCAACGAGAAGCAGGTCGGCGAGGTCGACAAGTTCAAGGCGGGCCGCCTCGGCTGGCTGCCCGGCAGCGCCTACAACCTGGCGGACTTCAAGAAGAACGCCCCGGACATCTACAAGAGCGTCGCGATCGGCCCGATGATCGCCAACTCGGCGCCGAACATGTACATCGAGTCCCTCGCGGTGAGTTCCAGGACCAAGAACGCGTCGACGGCCGTCGCGTTCGCCAAGTTCGCCACCAACGCCGAGAACCAGCTGGCGTTCGCCCACCGGGCGGCGATCTTCCCGGCCACCGCCGGCACGCTCGACGACCCGTTCTTCACCAAGGACGACGCAACGGACGAAGGCAGGGTCCGGGTCGAGTCCGCCGCACAGATCGAGCGGGCCGTCGTCCACTGGCCACCGGCCTTCTCCCAGGCCATGGTGGACGAACTGCGCGAGCAGGTCGCCCTGGCGCTGAAGGGCGACAAGTCCCCGAAACAGGCCCTGGACGACACCGTCGACTTCTGCAACGACAGACTCGACCGGACGTGACGTCCCCCGTCAGCCGGACACACCACCGGTGGACGGCGCCCTGGCTCTTCCTCACCCTCGGGCTCGTCGTCACGGTCGTCTTCGTGCTGTTCCCGTTCGTCAACACCGTGGTCCTGTCCTTCACCGACGCCACGATGGTGCGCGGCGGCCGGTTCATCGGCCTGGACAACTACGGTCGGCTGACCGACGACCCCCGCTTCTGGACCGCTCTGCTGAACTCCAGCCTGTACGTCGTCTGCGTGGTCCCGTTCATGGTGGTGCTCCCGCTGCTGCTGGCCTGCCTGGTGAGCCGGCCGGGCAGGTTCGTCGGAGTGTTCCGCAGCGCGTACTACATGCCGGTCGTCACGTCCGCGGTCGTGGTGGGACTGATCTGGACCAATCTGCTCGACAGCCGTGGGCTGGTCAACGAACTCCTGTCCTCGCTGCGGCTGATCTCCACGCCCGTCCCCTTCATCGCGGACCGCTGGCTCCTCCTGTTCAGCGCCATGTTCATCACCGTGTGGACCGGCATGGGCTACTACATGGTCATCTATCTGGCCGCGCTCGCACACATCCCTCCGGCCCTCTACGACGCGGCGTCCGTCGACGGGGCGGGCCCCGTGCGGCGGTTCCTCGCGGTGACGGTCCCCGGGGTCCGCTCGACCATGGCCCTGGTCGGTGTGCTGTCGTCGGTGGCCGCGTTCCGGGTCTTCAGCGAGATCTACGTGCTCTCCGGCAACACCGGCGGCACAGGCGGCAAGGACATGACGATGACGATGCTCATCCAGCGCGAGGGCACCGGCCTGTCCGCGGACACCGGCTACGCGACGGCGATCAGCGTCGTCATGTTCGTCATCACCCTGGCCATGCTGCTGGTCCAACTGCGGCTGCAACGGCGGGACGGGGACGCCGAATGAGCCGGCAGCGCCGCACCGGGGCGGGCGTCCTGCGCCATGTGGCGCTCGTCCTGGTGTTCGTGATCCTCGTCGGCCCGTTCGTGTGGCAGCTGTCGCTGTCCTTCAAGGGCACCGGCGACAACCTCTACAGCCGACCACCCCAGCTGCTTCCCGGCGATCCCACACTGGAGAACTACCGGGAGGCCGTCCGGCGGGTACCCGTACTCCACTACCTGCTGAACTCCGCGATCGTGGCGCTGATCTCCGTCGCAGCGAACGTCGTCGGGGCCACCTGCGCGGGCTTCGCCCTGGCCCGGTTGCGCTTCCCGGGGCGGGGCGCGGCACTGTCCGTGTTCGTCGTCGCGCTCCTGGTGCCCGGCGAGATCATCATCGTGGCGCAGTTCCTGCTGATGCGCTCCCTCGGGCTGAACAACACCCTGCTGGGGGTGGCCCTGCCGACGGCTGTCGCGGCCCTCAACGTCCTGCTGATGCGCAACGCCTTCCTCTCCCTTCCGGCGGCCCTGGAGGAGGCGGCGGTCATCGACGGGGCCAACGTCTGGAAGCGTTTCCTGCTGATCTGCGTGCCGCAGGTGAAGGGCGCGACCGCCGTCGTCGCGATCTTCGCCTTCGTGGGCTCCTGGAACGACTTCCTGTGGCCGCTCATCGTCCTGTCCGACCAGGACAAGTACACGCTCACCGTCGGCCTCAACGCCCTGCGGGGCACGTTCTTCGACAACCCGCGGGTCGTGGCGGCCGGCACCGTCATCGCGGTGGCACCCATCCTGCTCTTCTTCTTCGGCCTCCAGCGGTTCTTCTTCCGCGGGGTCGAGGAAGGCGGGATCAAGGGCTGAGCCGGCGCCGTCGCTTGTCACCTCACGACGAACCTCCGGCCCCCAGGACTCATCTCACGCAAACAGAGCCCCGATCACCCCGGGACGCTCCCGCGGCACTGCCATATTCGAGGACCACTTCGGAGGTGGCTGTGAAGCGAGAGGCGACAACGACCCGGACGACGGTGACGAGCGCGGCGGACCACACCGCCGGACGCATAGCGGACCTGGAACACCGTCGCGCGCAGGCGGTGGTGCAGGGCCCGCCGAGGAGACCCGGCGCCTTCGGCGCGCGGGAGCGGATCGAAAGGCTGCTGGACGAGGGGTCCTTCACGGAGACCGGCCTGTTCGTCCGGGCCCGGCCCACGGGGGACGACGCACGCCGACCCTACGGCGACGGAGTCGTCACCGGGTACGGCACGGTCGACGGCCGGCCGGTCTGTGTGTTCGCCCAGGACTCCACGGTCTTCGGCGGCAGCATGGGCGAGGCCTTCGGCGAGAAGACCGTCGCCCTCATGGACCTCGCGCTGAAGACCGGCTGCCCGGTCATCGGCCTCAACGACTCCGGCGGCGCCCGCATCCAGGAGGGCGTCGCCTCGCTCGCCCTCTACGCCGAGCTGGTGCGCCGCAATGTGCGGGCGTCCGGGGTGATCCCGCAGATCTCGGTCATCCTGGGACCCTGCGCGGGCGGGGCCGCGTACTCGCCGGCCATCACCGACTTCACCGTGATGGTGGACGGCGTCTCGCACATGTTCGTCACCGGGCCCGACGTCATCGAGGCCGTCACCGGCGAGCGCACCACCGCCGAGGAACTGGGCGGCGCCCGCGCCAGCAACACCGTCAACGGCAACGCCCACTTCCTGGCCGTCGACGAGGAGGACGCCCTCGACACCGTACGCGACCTGCTGTCGTACCTGCCCGCCAACAACCTCGGCCGGCCGCCGGAGTACGCGCCCGGCTCCGCTCCCGCCGACGACCGGCTCGACCGGGTCGTCCCCGACCGGACCGGCCAGGCCTACGACATGCGCGACATCCTGCACGCCGTCGTCGACGACGGTGAACTACTGGAAGTACAGGAGCTGTTCGCGCCGAACATCATCTGCGCCCTGGCCCGGATCGAGGGTGCCACCGTCGGGCTCGTCGCCAACCAGCCGCTGCACGCCGCCGGTGTCCTCGACATCGACGCGTCCGAGAAGGCCGCGCGGTTCGTACGGTTCTGCGACGCGTTCGGCATACCGCTGCTGACCTTCGCCGACGTCCCCGGCTACCTCTCCGGCGTCGGCCAGGAACAGGCCGGCATCATCCGGCGCGGCGCCAAACTCCTGTACGCCTACGCCGAGGCGACGGTCCCGAAGATCACGGTGGTGGTCCGCAAGGCGTACGGCGGCGGGTACGCGGTGATGGGCTCCAAGCACCTGGGCGCCGACCTCAACCTCGCCTGGCCCACCGCCCGCATCGCCGTCATGGGCGCGGAGGGCGCCGTCGGCGTGCTGCACCGGCGTGAACTCGCCGCCGCCGACGACCCCGAGGCACTGCGCGCCCGCCTCGTCGCCGCCTACGAGGCCACCCACGGAACCCCGTACCCCGCCGCCGAACGCGGATACGTCGACGCCGTCATCGCCCCCCGCGACACCCGCGCGCACCTCTGCCGGGCCCTGCGCGCGCTGCGCGGCAAACGCGCCCCGATGCCGGAGCGCCGGCACGGCAACATCCCGCTCTGATCCGCCCGACACCGTGACGTGAGGAGCAACGCCCGATGGACGACAGCCGGACTCTCCCCGAGTACGTGCGGCACTGGGCCGAAACCACCCCCGACCGCCGGGCGTTCACCTTCGTCGAACACCCCGCCCCGAACGCGCGCGGCACCCACCGCACCCTGACCTGGCAACGCCTGGACCTGCGCGTACGCGCCCTCGCCGCCCGGCTCGTCGAGGAGGCCGAGCCCGGGGCACGGGTCGCGCTGCTGTGCCCGCAGGGCACGGACTACATCACCGGTTTCCTCGCGGCGCTCACGGCCGGCCTGGTCGCCGTACCGCTGTATCCGCCAGGACTGCCCGGACACGGGGACCGGCTCGCCGGGGTGCTGGCCGACGCCGGCCCCTCGGTCGTGGTGACGACGAGCCGGGCCATGGGGGAGTGGTGCGCACGCACGGGGCTGCCCGTCGTAGCGGCCGACCAGGTGCCGGACACCGCCGCCCGCGACTGGTCCGCGCCCGCCCCGGACCCCGCCGCGACCGCGTATCTCCAGTACACCTCCGGATCCACCCGCGCCCCGGCCGGCGTGGAGATCACCCACGCCAACGTGGTCGCCAACGCCCACCAAGCGCTGACCGCCTACGGAGCCGACACCCATCCGGTGACGTGTGTGGGCTGGCTCCCGCTCTTCCACGACATGGGCCTCGTACTGAGCGTCGCCGCCCCCGTCGTACGCGGACTGCTGTCGGTCCTCATGGACCCGGCCGCGTTCCTGCACGAACCGGCGCGCTGGCTGCGGCTCCTCGCCGCGCATCCGCGCACGGTGAGCGCCGCGCCCAACTTCGCCTACGACTACTGCGTCTCCGCCGTCACCGACGCGCAGAAGGCGGACCTGCGGCTGGACGATGTCGCCGCGCTGATCAACGGCAGCGAACCGGTCCGGCCCGGCACCGCCGACCGCTTCCACGCGGCGTTCGCCGCCCAGGGGCTCGCCGCGGACGTCCACTGTCCGTCGTACGGGCTCGCCGAGGCCACCGTCTTCGTGAGCGCCGCCCGCCCCGGCGGGCCGCTGCGCCGGTTCGCGCTCGACCGTGACGCCCTCGCCACCGGAAAGGCCCTGCCCGCACGGCCCGACGACCCCCGGGCCGTGCAGCTGGCCGGCTGCGGTACTCCGGCGGGCCAGCGGGTCCGCGTCGTCGATCCCGTCTCCGGGGCCGTCCTGTCCGAGGGGGAGGTCGGCGAGATCCGGGTGCAGGGCCCCAACGTGGGGCGCGGCTACTGGAACAACGCGGCGCAGAGCCGGCGCGTCTTCGGCGGCGTCCTCGCCGACGCCCCCGGCGGCTGGCTGCGCACCGGCGACCTGGGGACGGTCCTGGACGGCCAGCTGATCGTCACCGGGCGGCTGAAGGACCTCATCGTCGTCGACGGCCGCAACCACTACCCGCAGGACGTGGAGGCCACCGTCCAGGACGCCCATCCGGCCGTGCGCCGCGACCGGCTCGCCGCCTTCGGTGTCCCGGGCGTCCGGCGCGGCGAGGGTGAGCGGGTGGTCGTCGTGGCCGAGCACACGCGGGTCACCCGGCTCGCCGAGACCGACGTCCCGGGCCTGGTGCGGGACCTGCGTGCGGCCGTCTCCGCCCGGCACGGACTGCGGCTCGCCGACGTCGTCCTCGTCCCTCCCGGCACCGTGCCCCGCACGTCGAGCGGCAAGGTGTCGCGCGCCCTGACCCGCGCCCGGTACCTGGACGGCGCCTACGCCGCGGAGGGCGCGCGATGAGTTCCGTGGACGCGGCCGAACTGCGCCGCCTGATCGTGCAGCGGATCGCCGAGTGGACCGGCGGTGAGGCGCCGACGGACGTGCCGCTGGCCGACCTCGGCATGTCCTCGCGGGACGCGGTCGTTCTGGCCGGGGACCTGTCGGCGGCGACGGGACGTGACCTGCCGGCCACGCTGCTGTGGGAGGCACCGACGGTAGAGGCCCTGGTGGCGCACTTGTGCGGCGACACCGAGGCGCGGCACATGCCCGAAGCCCGGAGCGTACCCGACGAGCCCGTCGCGGTCATCGGGGTCGGTTGCCGGCTGCCCGGCGGGGTGCGTGGCCCGGCCGAGTACTGGCGGCTGCTGGTCGACGGGGTCGACGCGATCGGACGCGTCCCGGCAGACCGCTGGCGCGACTTCACCGCCTTCCCGCCCGCCGACGCCCCCGCGTACGGCGGCTACCTCGACGACATCGCCGGCTTCGACGCCGACTTCTTCCGCGTCACCCCGCGCGAGGCCGCGGTGATGGACCCTCAGCAGCGGATCCTCCTGGAGGTAGTCCGCGAGACCCTCGACCACGCCGCCGTCCCGGCCGCCGCCCTCGCCGGCACGGCCACCGGCGTCTTCGTCGGTGTCTCCGCCCCGGAGTACGGACAGCTCACCGGCGCCGACCCGGCCGCCGTCGACCCGTGGGCCCCGGCGGGCGCCGCGCTCAGCGTGACCGCGGGCCGGCTGGCGTACGTCCTGGACACCCGAGGCCCGAGCATGGCGGTCGACACCGCCTGTTCGTCCTCTCTCGTCGCCGTGCACCAGGCCTGCGTCAGCCTGCGCACCGGCGAGAGCGACACCGCGATCGCCGCCGGCGTCAACCTGCTGCTGTCGCCCGTCGTCGGCGTCGCGTTCCAGCGGGCCGGCGCGCTCGCCCCGGACGGGCGCTGCAAGCCGTTCTCCAAGGCGGCCGACGGCATCGGGCGCGGCGAGGGCTGCGCGGCCGTGCTCCTGAAACGGCTGTCCGACGCCGAGCGGGACGGCGACCGCGTGCTCGCCGTCATCCGCGCCACCGCCGTGAACTCCGACGGCCGCTCCAACGGCCTCCTGGCGCCCAACCCAGCCGCCCAGCAAGCACTGTTGACCACCGCCTACGCCCGGGCCGGACTCGCCCCGCCCCGCATCGACCACGTCGAGGCGCACGGCACCGGCACCCCGCTCGGCGACCCGATCGAGGCGGGCGCGCTCGGTGCGGTACTGGGCGCGGGACGTGACCCCGACCAGCCGCTGCTGCTCGGCTCCGTCAAGGGCAACCTCGGCCATCTGGAGTCCGCCGCGGGCCTCGCCGGCCTGGTGAAGACGGTCCTCGCCCTCCATCACGACCTCGTCCCGCCGTCGCTGCACTGCGCTCACGGCAGCGCTCTGGACGACGTACGGCTGCGGGTGGTGACCGAACCCGAGCCGTGGCCCCGCTACGGCGGCACGGCCACCGCCGGGGTGTCGGGATTCGGGTTCGGCGGCACCAACGCCCATGCCGTACTGGAGGAATGGCGGCCCGACGTCCTCCCGCCGCCCCCTGCCGAGGAGCGGGCCGCCCGTCTGCACCTGCTGTCCGACGTCGGCACCGAGCGGGTCCGGGACACCGCGGCCCGGCTCGCCGCGTGGCTGCGTACACCCGAGGCGGACACCGCCCGCCCGGCCGACGTGGCCCGCACGCTCGCCGGACGCACCGGCCGGGGACCCGTGCGCGCCGCCGTCGTCGCCCACGACCGGCACGAACTGGCCGACGCCCTCGACGCGTTGGCGCGGGACCGACCGGACGCGCGGGTGGTGACCGGCGACCGCGATCTCGTCGGGCGCGGCCCGGTATGGGTGTTCTCCGGGTACGGCAGCCAGTGGCCGGGTATGGGACGGCAACTGCTGGCCCAGGAACCGGACTTCGCCGCCGCCGTCGAGAAACTCGACGCACGGCTCGCCGACGCGTTCGGCTTCTCCTTCCACGGCCACCTGGCGTCCGGCGGAGCTCTCGATCGCCTCGATGTCGCCCAACCCGTCCTGTTCGGGCTCCAGTTGGCGCTCGCCGAGCTGTGGCGCGGCCACGGAGTCGAACCGGCCGCGGTGATCGGCCACTCCATGGGCGAGGTGGCCGCCGCCGTCTGCGCGGGCGCCCTGGACGTGCCGGACGCCGCCCGGGTCGTCGCCGTACGGGCCCGGCTGCTGAGCGGACTGCACGGCGGCGCGATGGCCGTCGTCGACCTGGACGACGACGAACTGGCCGTCCTGGAAAGGGAGTTCCCGAGTGTCCGGATCGCCGTCCACTCCTCGCCCCGGCAGAAGGTCGTCACCGGCGACGAGGCGGCCGTCGGCCGGCTCGTGCACCGGCTGGAAGAGCGGGGCCGCACCGCCCGGGCCATGCGGGTCGTCGGCGCCGGGCACTCACCGCAGGTGGACCCGCTGCTGCCGGAACTGACCGACGCCCTGTCCGACATCCGGGGCCGGCGCCCGCACGTCCCGGTCTACTCCACCGTCCTCGACGACCCGCGCGGCGACTGCGCGTTCGACGCCGCCCACTGGGCCGCCAACCTCCGCAGGCCCGTACGCCTGGACCGGGCCCTCGCGGCAGCCGCAGCCGACGGCCACACCGCCTTCGTCGAGATCTCGCCGCACCCGGTCCTGGCACGGCCGGTGACCGACACCGTGCCCGGCGCCCTCGCCGTGGGCACACTGCGCCGCGACGCGGACGGATCCGCCGCGTTCCTCTCGGAGCTGGGCGCCCTCCACGCGGCGGGCCTGCCCCTTCCGCCGCCGTCCGGCCGGGTCATCGACCTCCCGGCGCCGCGCTGGCGCCACACCCGGTACTGGTGGACGGACGGCCGCACGCCCGGCGCGGCGGCGAAAGTGACGACGGCGGAGGCGGAGGAACCACCCACGTCGGTCACCGCCCGCCTCAGCCACCACATCGCCGCCGTCACCGGCCATCCGGCGGCCCGCGTCACACCCGCCACACCGCTGTCAGACCTGGGCCTGGACTCGCTGATGGGCGTCCGCATCCGCACCGCCCTGGAGCGCGACTTCCGGATCGAACTGCCCCT
Source organism: Streptomyces vulcanius (assembly GCF_042653945.1). NCBI lineage: Bacteria > Bacillati > Actinomycetota > Actinomycetes > Kitasatosporales > Streptomycetaceae > Streptomyces > Streptomyces vulcanius. Next base: position 159,844 of record NZ_JBHSFK010000023.1, read on the forward strand.
GCGCGACCTGCTCACCGCCGCCACGGTCGCCGAAGTGGCCGACCGCATCCGGCAGGCGATGGGCGCGTCCGCACCGCTGCGGGCTCTGCGCACCACCGGATCACAGCCACCCCTGTTCCTGTTCCACGCGGCCGGCGGCCCCACGAGCGTCTACCGCGCACTCGGCGAACGCCTGGGCGACGAGCGCCCGGTGTACGGACTGGAACGGCTGGACGACGCCCGTACCGTGCCGGAGAAGGCGAGCCGCTACGCCCGGGCCATCGCCGCCGCCCGTCCGGGCGGGCCTCTTGTGCTGGGCGGCTGGTCCTTCGGCGGCTTCCTCGCCCAGGAGACGGCACGCCGACTCACCGCCGACGGACGGGACGTGCGGATGGTGGTGCTCATCGACTCCGTACGGCCCCTCCCCATGCCCGACCGGGTCCGCGCGCACCTCACGGGCTTCGCCCGGCACGTCGCCGACACCTACGGCGTCCAACTGCGGCTGCCGTACGACGAACTCCTGGCGATCGACGACGACGGTGAGCGCATCGACCTCGTGCTGCGGGCCCTGCGCGGGGCCGCCGAGGTGCCGGACGCCGCGCTGGAGCACCACCGTGCCTCCTATCTGGACCTGAGGATCGGAGAGGCCCACCGCCCGGGCCGTTACGACGGCCGCGTGCTCCTGTACCGGGCCACCGAACCGGCCCCGCACACCGTGCGCGACCCGGCCTACGAGCGCGACGACGAGGCCCTCGGCTGGGACGAGGTGTGCCCGGACCTGACGGTCGTACCGGTCCCGGGGCACCACCTGTCCCTGCTCGACCCGCCGCACGTCGACGAGATCGCCGCCCATCTGCGGCAGACCCTTGCCGCATCGGACTGAAGCCCGAAGACCGAAGCCCGAAGACCGAAGCCTTGAGGAGCCGCAATGCCGCAGCACACCGCCGGAGCGTCCCGAAGCACCGCCGGCATGTCGTCCCGACGCGCCGTCACCAGGGCCGCCGTGACCACGGGCCTGGCCGCCCTGTTCGGCACCACCGCGGCCGGCGGACGGGCCCGGGCCGCGACCCGGCGGGTACCGCGCACCTTCGACGTGTCCGTGTCATCCCCGGCCCTGGGACGCGCCGCGCCGGTCCGGCTGATCCTGCCGTCGGACTTCGACGCCCGGCCCACCCGGACCTACCCGGTCCTGTATCTCCTGCACGGCGCCCACGACGACTACACGTCCTGGACCAGGGAGACCGACATCGAGGCCTTCACCGAGGGCCGCGACCTGATCGTGGCCATGCCGGACGCCGGCCCCACGGGCATCCCCACCGCATGGCGCGGCGGCACCGACTACGAGACCTTCCAGCTCCAGGAGGTCCCGGCGCTGCTCGCCCGCGACTACCGGGCATCCGGCGTACGGGCCGTGGCCGGCGTCTCCACCGGGGGCTACGGCGCGATGGCGCACGCGGCCCGCCACCCGGGCGTGTTCACCGCGGCGGCCTCCTACAGCGGCATCCTCGACACCACTGCCCCCGGCGTGCCCACCCTCATGGACGCCATCGTGGCCCGCGAGAACCTGGTGCCCCTCTCCCTCTGGGGCAACCCGATCCTCAACGCCCTGACCTGGCGCGACTTCAACCCGCGCGCCCGCGCCACCGGACTGCGCGGCACCCCCCTGTACGTCTCGAGCGGCAGCGGGGTGCCCGGCGACCTCGGCGACTGGCTGCCCGGGGTGCTGGAAAGCACCCTGTGGCCCTCCGCGCACGCCTTCACCGACCTCCTCGCACTCCTGGGCATCCCGGTCACCACGCACTACTACGCGGGAGGAGGACACAGCTGGACCTACTGGAAGCGGGAGTTCACCGCGTCATGGCCGATGCTCGCCGGTGCGCTGGGAGTGCCGGAGTGATGTCGGTGCAGCCGGGGCACGGAACGGAGCGCAAGGGGCGTGCGTCCAACACAGGACGTCCCCCTCGTCCCGCGGGCAACGGTCCGTGGGCGAGCCGTCTCCGGGTGAAAGGAGTGTCCGTCGTGGCCGGCCCCACACCGCACGGCGTGCCCACCGGTCCCGCAGCCGCTTCGGGAGCCGCTTCCGTTCGGGGCGACCTCGCCGATCTGCTGCGCGCCCAGCTGGAGGACGTCGCCGACGAGGTGGAGGAGGAGGTCCGCAGACAGGTCCCCGAGTACGCGCGGCCGGCCGACGGCGCCTACGGCCGCAACCTCAGGGCCGGAGTGGTCCAGGCGCTCACGTTGTTCGTCGACCACATCGCCGACCCGCGCGGCCAGGGAGCCGCCATCGCCGCGACGTACTACGAACTCGGGCGCGGCGAGGCCGTCGAGGGCCGCAGCCTCGACGCCCTGCAGTCCGCGTTACGTGTGGGCGGCCTGCACGCCTGGCGGCTGATGGGCCGCACGGCGGAGGAACTCGGGCTGGACTCGACGACCGTGACCGCACTCGGTGAACTGGCGTTCCGGACCGTGCACGAGGTCGCGGAGGCCGCCGCCGCAGGCTACGCGGAGGCACAGTCGCACAGCACGGACGAACTGGCACGGCGCCGCAGGCGCCTGCTGGAACTGCTCCTTGGCGACGGACCCGTGTCCCCGGAGGCGGTGCAGGACCTGGCGCACGGCGCGCGGTGGCGGGTTCCCGCCCAGGTCGCCGTCGTCACGCTGGCGGCCCCCGCGGACCCGAACGCGGGGGAGCCGCCCCAGGCGATGCCCGGGGCGCTGGTGGACATGGAGTCACGGCCGCCGCGCGTGCTGGTGCCGGACCCGGAAGGATCGGGCCGGTTCGGCAGCCGGTCGTTCACCCTCGGTCTGCAGGGCCGCCCGGCGGCGATCGGCCCGACGGTCCCCGTCACCGAGGCCGCGCGCTCCCTGCGCTGGGCCACCCGGGCACTGGGGCTGATGGGCCGCGGAATCCTTCCCCGGCAGGGCGTGGTGCGCTGCGCCGACCACCTGTCCACCCTGCTGCTGCACAGCGACGAGCCGGTGCTCGACCGGCTCCAGGCCCGGGCCCTCGCGCCCCTCGACGCCGCCTCCGAGGGACAGCGCCCCCGGCTCGCCGAGACGCTGCTGGCCTGGCTGCTCAGCGGCAGCAACGTGCCCGATGTCGCCGCCCGGCTCCACATCCACCCGCAGACGGTCCGCTACCGCCTGCGTCAGCTGGAGAAGCTCTTCGGCGACGCCCTGCACGACCCGGACACCCGCCTGGACCTGATTCTCGCCCTGCGCTCCACACCGACACTAACTTCGGAACAATAATCACGGGGATTTCTGAATTCCCGTCCATAACACCCGTGCGGAAAACGCGAATACCTTCGGGACCGTCCTTTTCAACAGGCGCTTCACGCGCCCCACCCGCAAAGGATCCCCATGCGTATCCGCTTGTGCCTCGCCGCGCTCTCGCTTGTCGGCGGGGCCGGTCTCGCCACCCTCTCGGCACCCATGGCCTCGGCCGCCGCCTGCTCGGACATCGACGTCGTGGCGGCCCGCGGCACCTTCGAACCGGGCACCCTCGGCCTGATCGTGGGCGACCCGGTGTACTCCGCGCTCCGGCAGAAACTGACGGGCAAAAACCTGTCCAGCTACGCGGTGAACTATCCCGCCGACCTTTCCCTCACCTCCGCCGCGCAGGGAAACGCGGACCTGGTGAACCATGTCAAGGCGCAGGCGGCGGCCTGCCCCGGTCAGCGTTTCATTCTCGTCGGCTATTCGCAGGGTGCGAACGTCGTCGACAACTCCATAGGAATCAGCAGCGCGGGCGCGGTGGTCGGCAGCCCCATCGTGGCGACCCTCCCCGCGGCCGTCGAGCCGAAGGTCGCCGCGGTGCTGCTGTTCGGCAACCCGATCCGGGCCCTCGGCAAGAGTGTCACCGGCACCTACCAGAGCCGCACGATCGACTTCTGCGCCGACGGTGACCCCATCTGCGAGAACGGCGGCGACGACGTGCTGGCGCACCTCGGCTACACCTCCGACGCCACGGCGGCGGCCACGTTCGCCGCGACCAAGGTCTGATCCGGCACACGGGGAAGGGGCCCGGGAGGAATCTCCTCCCGGGCCCCTTGCGGTGTCTAGTGCGGCGAACGGGCGAACGCCGTGAGACTGCTGGACACGGGCTCGGGCCGGCCGTCGTTCTGCACGGGCGCCGCGGTCAGCACGTCGAGGTGCTGGTAGCCGGCGGCGACCACGGGGTGCAGGTCGGCCGGGACACGGCCGGCGAGCAGCCCGTCGCCCGCGAGCACGGTGAGCGTCGGGCGGGCCGTCAGCCCTTCCGGATGGACGACGAGTCTCCTCACCTGCGGCGACGTGGCCAGCTGGATGTCGGTCACCAGCTTGGTCGGGAAGTACTGCTCGGTGAAGTCCAGCGGCTGCTCCGCCAGACTGCGCGCCAGCTCCTGGATGTCGGTGACCTCCTTGCCCGCCCCGGTGAACGGCGTACCGTCGGCCGACCGGTACCCGGGATCGTCGGCGTCGCCGACCCGGTCGTAGTCGCGCCAGGTGTACAGCGGCCCGTGCGGCTGCGCGGGGATGGCCTTGTACTCGACGCCGAACAACTGCGTCGGCTGCGAACTGCCGTTGGCGGCGGGGAAGTTCTTGTCGGTGACCGGCCCGCCGTCGAAGAGGCCCACACTGCTCTGCAGAAACGCCAGGGGTACGGAGTTGTCGTCCATCAGCGCCCCGAGCACGGCGGCGTTGGTGAGCCGGAAGTCCTTCACCCCGGGGGAGCCGGTGAGAAAGGCGGCGGTGTCCTTGGAGAACAGGAACCTGTTGGTGGCCTCGATGTTGACGTTGGAGGGCAGATAGGCGGGCAGGTCCGCCTCGCCGTCCGGATCGGCCACGGCACCCATGCCGGCGATGGCGAGCAGGGTCATCGTCTCCGGATTGAGCAGCACCGGCGCGGACAGCGAGCGCGACAGCAGGCCCGTGTCCAGCCCCGCCTGCACCGCCGCGTAACCGAGCCCGATGTCCGGCAGGTCGGTGTCGTCCGGGATGCTGCCGCTCAGGTCGGCCAGCGAGGTGGAGACCGTCGTGTCGAGGGCGAAGTACCCGGCGCACTGGTTCTGTCCCGCGTCCGCCGTGGTGGCGGGGTCGCCGTCGAAGTCGGCCGCCGCGAAGTACCCGGTGATCACCCCGCCCAGCGAGTGCCCGCCGCACAGCACCTTGCGCTCCCTCAGGCCCTGGTCGGGCAACTCGTGGACGAGCAGGTCGTACTCGTCCCGCACGGTCTGCTCGATCCCGAGCTTCGCCATCCACCCCAGCCGGTCGTTCCCGACGAACCCCCCGAAGGTCCGGCCGTCGACCTGCCCGCCGCGGTAGTAGTAGTCGACGGCCGCGTGCTGGTCGCCGGAGGCGATGCCGGTCCGGTCCTCCAGACAGTTGGAGCGCCGGTCCAGCGCCCAGAACTCGATGTGCCGCCCCTCGGCGGCGGCCTTCGCCACGGTCTGGCGGGCGACGCTGTCGAACGCTCCGGCACCCTCCAGGATGCCCGGCTGGGCCATCAGGATCCGGTCGGCGTCGGCCGACACCTGCGGTCCTCCGGCGGAGCGGTAGCGCAGGTACGACAGCCAGTCGCAGGCCGCCGGACGGGCGCCGAAGGACGCCGGCAACGGCACCTTCACCCGCACCACCGACTCGGTCACACCGTCGGCCGGGTGCGTCGACACCACGGGCGTCTCGGTCCGCGTGCCCGCTCCAGAGGCGTCCGGGGCGGCTGCGGTGAGCGCCCCCGAGGCCAGCAGCACCGCCAACGCGGCGCCGCGCCATGTCCTTCCTCTTCCACGACTCGTGTTCATAGCCGGACGGTAGGGCCGGGCAGTGCCCGCGGTCGGGAAGTGCTCACAAGAACGCAGCCTCCGAGACCCTCCTTGTCACCGGCCCGCAGACCGGCCGAACAGGGCGTTCCACAGGTACAGGGCTTCGTCCCCGAGGTCTTCGAGGCCGAGTTCCTCGGCGGTCTGCCGCAGCGGCTCGGCGAGCGCCTGGGCAAGTCCCTCAGTGGCGTCGACAGGCCGTCGCGGTGGACACCTCGGCGTGCTTGGCGATCTCGGCAAGGTTGACGGGCGCCGGCGAGTTCTCGAACAGCCGCGCTTCCGCCTTGGTGAGATGCCTGTGATCGCGCTCGGTGTCACCACGCGTGGGGCGACTCCTCGTGGGGTCCGGGACAGTGGTCATCGCAGGGGGGCGACGCGGACGTCGGCGAGCCTCGCGCCGGCCCGCACTCCGCGCAGCGGTTCCGGACGGCAGACGGGGAACCGGCGGTCCTCGTCCAGCGCGGCCACGGACGGATCCACCGCGAGAGCGGCGTCAAGGAAGTTCAGTGCCAGGCCGCTGACGGCGACATCGCAGGCGGTGTCACGCACGGGCAGCGACATCGCATCCGCCACGACGAACCGCGCGGCGCCGCAGGCCGCGGCCCGGGCCGAGCGGACGAACCCCGCCGACCGGTCGATTCCCACCCCCATGCCGCACCGTGAACTCCCGTGCGACCAGGCGGCTCCACGTCCTGTGTACCGCTCGTACGCGGTCCCTGCCTTCCGCGCCTCCAACGGTTGCTCTTCCATGCCTTCACGATCAAAGCCTGCTGCATCTGGGGTGTTAATGGGTGAATTGTGTGAATATGTCATAGTCATTGTCAATACCGAGTCAGGCACGGTGGCGCGTTCGCGCCCGCCGGGGACCGGCACCTGTCCGGCCCTTCAGCTATCTGGAAGGAGTGAGTGTGAAGGCTCGCTTTGGCGTGAACCGGGTAAGGGCGCTTGCGGTCACAGCGCTGGCCGCGATCGTCGCTTCGACCCTCTCCGGATCGGGTCCTGCTCTCGCCGACGGATACGGAGACGGATCGCGCTCAGACCACTGGGGCGTGATCACCCGGAACACGATCGGCTCTCCCGTCGCCGATCTGAGGAACGGCCCGTTCGGCTCGTTCGGCGTGACGGGACCGTCGGCCAGACCGCCCTACGGACAGGGCAGTCTTGGCATCGAGGTGGCGAACAACTCCACTTCGCTGACTCCTCCCAGCGAGAAGGTCGACTTCGGCAACGAGGTCGACTTCTTCGGCGATCCGGTTCTGGGCCTGGACAACCTCGGGTTCCATGTCTTCCAGACCGGCGAGAACGTCGGCTACGGGGGTACGGGGAACCTGCCGAACATCAAGTTCGAGATCGATCCGAACCTGAGTGCGCTTCCGGCCGACAACTACTCCACGCTGGTGTGGGTGCCGGACGGAACCACGGTGGTGACGAACAGGTGGAGCGGGTTCATCGACGCCACCACGAACGGCTACTGGTACCTCACGGGCGGCGAGGTCTGCCCGGCGGCCGACCAGTGCACCTTCGCGGAGGTGAAGACCGCGCTCAATGACGCCGACAGCCAAGGGGCGACCATCTACACCGCCGCGGTGGGCAAGGGCCGCGACTACATGTGGATCGGTGCCGTCGACGGTCTCCGTATCAATCAGCGCATCTACGACTTCGAAGCCAAGGGCGTGAGAACCCGCAGCGCCGCGTGACGTGACTTTCGAGCTCCCGGACCGGCCGGTCCGGGAGCATCTCCGCGCGCACCACCGCGTTGGGTGTGCGCGGTGCCGGGCCGCCGTTGGGTCGCGTCTGCTAGTCGACGTCGACCAGGACTTCGACCGGGTCGCACTCGGGTGCGGAGGCGAGGAGGTGGATCTTGCCGGGACCGGTCGGCCGGAGGACGGCCAGGGCGCGGCCCTCATACGTACGGCGTTCGGTGGCGTCGAAGCGTTCCTCGGAGGCCGGGTCGGCGCTCCCGAAGCCCAACAGGACGCCCGCGCCGGAGACTTCGACCGTGACCGGTCGGTCGGCCGCGGTGTGGAGGGTGCCGTCAGGGTCGGTGAGGGTGAGGGCGATGTAGGCGAGGTCGCCGCCGTTCGCGGTGATGACCTGGCGGTCGGCCTCTGCGCGCAGCTCCACCCGGCCGGTCGCGGAGCGCAGGGTGTGGCGGCCGGTTTCGGTGCCGTCGCGATAGGCGACGGCGAGGAGTTCGCCGGGCTCGTACGTCGTGTCGAACTCCGTGCGGAAGCGGTGGTCCTCGCCCACCGGTTGCCGCCCCAAGGAGCGTCCGTCGAGGAGGAGTTCGACCTCGTCGGCGTCGCCGTAGACCTCGATCGTGACCGGGGATCCCTCGAAGCCGGGCCAGGTCCAGCCGGCGAGGGTGTCGCTCCAGGCCCAGGGCGATCCCGCCCAGGTCCTGCCGTGGTGTTCGGGCCTGCGGACCGCGATGTAGGGCCGGGTGCGCAGGCCGAAGACGATCTCGCGGTAGTAGGAGGCGGGGCGGCGGTGGCCGGTGATGTCCAGGTCGCCGCAGTCCGCGAGCAGGTAGGGGTAGGGCGCGGTGTGGGAGGGGCGGGGTGCGCCGGGGGTGGCGTACTGGGGGCGCCCGATGCCGACTTCGCCGAGGTAGTCCCAGCCGGTCCAGGTGAAGTCGCCGATGACATGGCCGTGTTGCTTCACCAGACGCCAGTTGCCGTCGACGCGGGTGGGGAAGGTCTCGGTGCCGAGGATGATGCGGTTGGGGAACAGGTCGCGGTCCAGGGCGTAGCGGGCCTCGGCGTAGTTCATGCCGGCGACGTCGAGTACGGCGAAGGACTCGGCGGTCTTCTCGGTGACGAGGCCGGAGGCGCTGATCGCGTTCATCATGTCTCCGGCGTCGGCCATGAGGGTGTTGATGCCGGCGCCGTCCTCCGTCGCCCTCTCCTGTGACTGTCGGAGCAGCTTGCCCAGTTCGGACATGACGGCGAGCATGCCGTTCACCGCGTTGGTGACATAGCGCGTGTGGTCCGACGAGCGGACCTTCTCGGCGAGTTTGCGCCCCCACGCGGCCCCGAAGGGCGAGCCGGTCTCGGGGATCTCGTTGCCGATCGAGTACATGATGACGCTGGGATGGTTGAAGTCCTTGGCGACCATCGCCTCGATGTCGCGTTCCCACCATTCCGGGAAGTTCAGGCTGTAGTCGAACTCGCTCTTGCCGGACGTCCACACGTCGAAGGATTCGTCCACGACGAGCATGCCGAGGCGGTCGCAGGCGTCCAGCATCGCCTTGCTCATGGGGTTGTGGGACATGCGGATCGCGTTGAACCCGGCGTCCTTGAGGAGGTGGACCCGGCGTTCCTCGGCCCGGGCGAAGGTCGCGGCGCCCAGAACTCCGTTGTCGTGGTGGACACATGCGCCGCGCAGCTTGACCGTCTCGCCGTTGATCCGCAGGCCGCGTTCGGGGTCCAGGCTCAGGGACCGGATGCCGAAGGTGACGGTCTCGGTGTCCAGGTCCTTCAGGGTCACGGTGGCGGCGTACAGGGTGGGCGAGTCGGTGCTCCAGAGCAACGGGGCGCGGACGTACAGGCGTTGGCGCACGGTCGCGGGCTCGCCCGGCAGCACCGTGACCTTCGAGACGTCGCCCGCGACGACGCTCCCGTCGGCGTCGCGGATCTCGGTGACGACGTCGACCGTACGGACCGCGGTCGAGTCGTTCTCGACCCTCGTCGCGAGCTCGACCACCGCCCGCTCCCCGTCGATGTCCGGCGTGGTGACCCGGACCCCGTCGGGCGCGATCCGGACCACCTCGCCGACGAGCATCCACGTGTCGCGGTAGATACCCGCGCCGGTGTACCAGCGCGAGTCGCGGTGGGTGCGGGCCTCCACGCGGATCTCGTTGTCCTCGCCGAAGCGCAGGAAACGGTCGGCGTCGATGTGGAAGTGCGCGTACCCGAAGGGCCGTTGCCCGGCGTAGTCCCCGTTGATGAAGACGACGGCATCGCGGTAGACGCCCTCGAACTCGAAGAGGATCCGCTTGCCCCGGTGCTCCTCCGGAACGGAGAAGGTCTTGCGGTACTCGTAGGTCCCGCCGGGAAAGTAGGCGCCGGCGCCCCCCTCCATCGTGACCTCGCCGCCAGGCGCGGCGCGTTCCCGCTCGATCATCGCGTCGTGCGGCAGCGTCACCGGGCGGAAGGGAACCGTCGAGCCGGACAGTTCGGCGAAGGGGTTGACCTTGGGGCGGGTCTGCCAGCCGTCGTTGAAGGATGTGCGCATCATGTGATCTCCGTGGGGTGTGGGGCGGGCACCGGTCCGGGGCCGTCGCTCCTCACGACCAGTCGTTGTGGCGATGTACCGATATGCGGATGTGAAGGCAGCGGTCTCGGCCGTGCGGACGCGGTCGGCACACCCCTCCGCGAAGGCCTACGCCTCGCCGGGGACGGCCGGGGCCGATCCGGTCACCCGCGCGCCCAACCAGGCGCGGCTGCGCTCCAGCAGCTCCCGGGCGACGCGAGTGTCGGGAGCCCAGTCCTCGAAGCCGTGGGGCGCGCCGGGGACGAGGTCGAATGCGCAGTCCACGCCCGCGTCGCGCAGGCGTCCGGCGTAGGTGCGGCACTCGTCGGCGAACAGGTCGATGTCGCCCACGCCGATCCAGGCCGGTGGCAGCCCGCTGAGGTCGGTGCGTCGGGCCGCGACCGCGTAGTCAGGGGTGCGTGGGCCGCCGGGCCCGGCGCCGAGGTATGCGCCCCAACCGGTCCGGTTCGCGGTGTTGTTCCACACCCGGTGCTGCACCTGGTCGAGCTCGCGACGCCCGGCGGTGCGGTCGTCCAGCATCGGAGAGAACAGCCACTGCCCGACCGGCTGGACCCCTCCGGCGTCGCGCAGCCGCTGCACCAGGCAGGCCGCCAGACCTGCGCCGGCGCTGGCACCCCCGACCACGATGCGCGCCTGGTCGACCCCGAGTTCCCCGGCTGATTCCCGCAACCACTGCCACGCGGCCGCGGTGTCGTCGAGCGCGGCAGGGAAGGCGTGTTCGGGGGCGAGGCGGTAGTTCGCCGAAACGACGACGATGCCGAGCTCGTGGGCGGTGGCGGAGCAGAAGGCGTCGTCCTGGACGACATCGCCGATGACGTACCCACCGCCGTGCACCCACAGCAGTGCCGCCCCCGAACGACCGGCGGCAGGGGTGTACACGCGGATGCCCGGGCCCTGGCCGATGTCTCTGATGCCGACGCCCGCGACCGGCTCACCGAGCCCGCGCCGACGGACCAGGGCGCGCACGACATGGCGCCCCCACTTCCGACGGATCGGCAGGCGCGGCATTCGCGCGACGCTGCGGCGCAGCTCCGGGTCGACCAGGTCGAGCTTCATCGGCGCCTCTCCTCGAATCCGGTCCCGGACCTGCATCCCACCGAAGGTAAATCGTATTACCAACTGTCTGCGGTACGGTATCCAGCGCACCCCGCACCGCACAACCCTCAGGCCGGACCCGAGCAGACCAGACCAGGCCAGGCCAGACCGCACGCAGGAGGCCGCTGTCGGCCCCCGTCCCGAGGAGCGAGTGAAGTGAGCAAGTCCCCGCGCGCGACAGCCAAGGACGTCGCCCGGGCCAGCGGCGTCTCACAGACCACGGTGAGCTTCGTCCTCAACGGGGCGGCCGGGCACGTCTCCCAGGAGACGCGGGAGCGGGTGCAGCAGGCCGCTCGCGCTCTCGGCTACGTCCCCAACGGCTCGGCGCAGGCGCTGCGCAAGGGGGCGTCCCGCATCGTCCTGCTGAACGTCGAGGGAATCCCCACCGGCAACAGTCTCGGCAGCTACATCCGAGGCCTCGACGCCGAGCTCGCGGCGCACCAGCACGTGCTCCTGGTCCTGCACGGCCACCTCTCCTCGCAGGCGCTCTCCGACGTGGCCCAGGCCGTCTCCGCACGGGCCGTGATCGACCTGGGCAACGCCGGCCGGGCGGACGCGATCGCCCCCGACACCTCCCTCGACGCCTTCTCCGCGCAGGCCGACGTCCCGGTCCAGTACCTCGTCGGCCTCGGCCACCGACACCTCGCCACCGCCATGCCGGACACCCCGGAACTCCAGGCTCTCGCCGGTCTGCGAGAGCGGCTCATCCGGCAGGCCACTCACACCGCGGGCCTGGCCGACTGCCCGACGATGGTCCTGCCCGGCGACCTCGACGCCGCCGAGGAACGGCTACGGACGTTCCGCGCCGAACACCCGGAAGTGACGGCCGTCCTCGCCTACAACGACGACCTCGCACTCCTGACCCTCGCCGCGATGCGACACATCGGGTTGCGGGCACCGGAGGATCTCGCGGTCATAGGGTTCGACGACACCCCGCACGGAGCACTGTTCTCACCTGCCCTGACCACCGTGCACATCGACGCGGAAGCCATCGGCCGAATCGCCGCGCGCAACGCACTTGGCCTGCCGGCGGCCGACACCACTCCCGAACCGGCACGAGTGATCGTTCGGCAGTCCGCGTAACCGACCGTCCCCACTCGGCTGCTGTCACCCCACGGGCAGGACGACGCCGTTGACCTTCTTCGCGGCCCCGGAGGCGAGGAACAGCACGGCGTCGGCCTGCTCCGCGGGCTCGGCGCAGGAGTCGCCCCGGCCGGGATCAATGCCGGCGTCGATGGGGGTGGCGATGGCGTTGGCCCGGATGCCGTGTTCGCGGTACCGCGCGGCGAGGGATTTCACCAGGCCGACGGCGCCGTGTGCGACGGCGGTGCAGGCGGCCCCCGCGGCGCCGCCGCGCAGACCGGCCTCGGACACGGTGAGGACGATCGCCCCGTGTCCCCTGGCCAGCATGTGCGGCAACGCGGCGCGGGTCAGCAGATAGGGCGCGGTCAGACCGGCCGCGATGACGCGGTGCCACTCGGTGTCGTCCGGGTCGTCGGTGTCGGCGAGGGCGGTCGTACGGTCGGGGATCCCGGTGTTGTGTACCAGGACGTCCAGCCCGCCGAAGGTTCCCACGGACGTCGTGACGACCTCGTCCACCACCCGCGGGTCACAGGGATCGCCGGTCACGGCGCGAGCGATGCCACCCGCGTAGGTAATGGTCTTGACCACCTGTATGGCGGCGTCCCCGTCCCGGTCGGTGACCAGGACCTTGGCGCCCAGCGCGGCGAAACCGAGGGCCGAGGCCCGTCCGATGCGGGATCCCGCACCGGTCACGACGACACCGCGCCCCTCGAGGTCACCTTCGCTCCTCATGTGTCTCCTGGCTCTCACGTCGTTTCCTGGCATGTGCCCTCCGTCGATCGGGAGCGGCGAGTCCCCATGGGCCGGTGTCCTCGGACCCGGCGGCCGGCCGGGGGGAGTGGTCCGGCCGCCGGGCCCGAGGCTGCGCCGTCCCCCGTCCCCACGGGTGCGGCGCGGGGGCCGACTTCTGCGGCGGCCCCGGTATGAGTGCACACGGTCGCGCTATGACGATGCCGCCGCGGGAGTGGGCGGCAGGGCGACCCTGCGATGTCAACGATCCCGGCATCGGGCCGCGTCAACGAGGGAGTGCGCTCCCGAACCCGTGGTGCAGCCGGCTACACCATCGGACGGCAGCGGGTCTCTCGACCTCGTGAAATGCATCGGCGCGCCCTGGCGGCCGGCGAAGATCTGCTTCTCCGATCTCGTCAGGGACGGCAATGCCGCACCTTCCTCACCTTCTCGGGCATCGCCACCGCGGCCCTCGTGTCCAGCGACGCGACCGGCGCCTGCGTGCTTGGCCTGCCGCCGACGGCGTCCGGACCTGCATCGCGCCTCCCACCGCGGCGCGAGTTCGGTGACAGGTTCGCCGAGGTGTTCCCATGACAGCGAGCAGAAGGTGTCACCGCCTGCGTGAAGACGCGGTCAGGCCGGCTGCCACAGCTCGATCCGATTGCCCTCCGGATCGGTGACCCAGCCGAATCGACCGACGCCCTCCATGTCCTGCGTTTCCTGGACCACGTCCGCTCCCTTGGCGCGCAACTGCGCGAGCATCGCGTCCAGGTCGCGGACCCGGAAGTTGAGCATGGTTCGCTGGGCGCGGGATCCGAAGTAGTCGGTCTCGGACTCGAACGTCGCGAACACCGTCGGCCCGGCTTCCTGACGCCACAGGCCGTTCTCGTCGGCGTCCAGGCCCAGGCAATCGCGGTACCACGCGCTCAGGGCCGCGGGGTCGGCGGCCCGCATGAAATATCCACCGATTCCAAGCACACGTTCCATGCCGCCATCTTGCCAGGACGGCGATCGGGCGGGCCGGCACCACACCATCGCCCGCTTCACCCCCCCCGCCTGACCCGTCACCCCCGGCGGGCGCCGCCGCGCCGTACCGGGACGTGCATCAGATCGGCGCGGCGGAGCATCCGGCCGGGCTTCCGGCAGGCCCAGACCCGCCGGCCCTTCGGGGCGGGTGGACCGCTGTTGCCCCCGAGCAGGACGAGTGACAGAGCGGTGTCCGAGGCGGGTGCGGCCGTGGCGGGGGAGCCGAGAGCAGCGGCGCGGCGCCCACGGCCGAGGCCGCCACCGCGCCCAGGAGCGTTCTGCGGCGAGTTGGTCTCCACGTCCTGGGTCGGCTGGTCGTTCTGACACATGTGGGCGGCTCCTCTGCGATGCGCAGGACCTGGCGGGGCGGTCAGGGCGCGGCACAGCAGGACTCGACCCGCTTGTCGTCCTGACGCCGCACAGCGCGACCGCGATCACTGGTCGGGATGCTGCCCGTCGCCGCCCGTCCGGATCGTCGGGGTGGGGTTCTCCCTGAACCATCGCGTGAGGAATTCGAGCAGGGTGACGATCTTCCGCGGCACCGTCCGGCCGGGGCCGTAGACCGCGTACAGCGGGCGGTCGGGGACGGGTACCGCGGGGAGCTGGACCCGCAGTGCTCCGGAGACCAGGTCGTCGTACGCCGATCGCTGGGGCAGCACGGCGATGCCGCGGCCCTGGACGGCGGCCTTCTGCAGGGCGATGTACGAGTTCGAGGAGAAGGCCACATTGCGGATCTTGTGCAGGCTGGAGTTCGATCCGTGTCCGAGCCGCCACACGGGCTCGTTCACGTGCACCAGGCAGTCGCGGTCGGCCAGATCGCCGGGGTGGTCAAGATCGCCGTGGCGTTTGACGTAGTCCTCGGACGCGCACAGGACGAAGGGCAGAGACGCGATCTTCCTGAGGTGTATCCGGGAGTCCCGCAGGTCCCGCGTGTGCAGCGCGACGTCGAAACCACTGTCCAGGAAGTCATAGGTGCGCTCCGACAGACCTCCCAGTTCGAACCGCACGGCGATCTTCGGATGGTCGGCGGCGAAGGCGGCGATGGCGTCCCCGACGTCGAGACTGCCGATCCACTTGGGGCACAGGACGTTCAGAGGGCCTTCCGCCCGGTCGTGCAGGTGCCCGATGAGAGCGTCCTCCGCCTCGATCTCGGCGAGAATGCGGGCGGCGAACTCGGAGTAGCGCAGGCCCGTTTCGGTGAGGCTGACCGAGCGGGACGTGCGGTTGACGAGGCGGACACCGATCTGCCGTTCCAGTTCCGCCACGTGACGTGAGACGAGGGAACCCGACGAGTTCAGCGCCCGGGCGGCGCCGCTGAAACTGCCGATCTGCGCGACGGTGACGAAGCTGCGCATCAGGAGTATGCGGTCCATGGAAGTACCTCCTGGGGCAGGTGAGAGGTGCTGAGGAGCCTCTCTGCTAGAACGATTTAGTTGACGCGATGACGCGACGCTAGCAGAAGCCCTTCGCCACACGCGAGAGGCGGGAAGGGCGGAAGCCCGGAGCTACGTGGTCGTGCCGCGCAGGAAGATCCGGACCGCCGTGGCGATGCTCTCCCTGACCTCCGCGTCGTCCGGCTTGTGCGGCGAGTTCGTCAGCAGCCGCATCTGGGGGTCGCCGAGCATCGCCTGGTACAGCTGGGCCGCCGCGCGCACGGGGTCGGCGACTTCGATCTCACCCGCGTCCCGGGCCCGCCGCAGATACCTGGCCAGAACACCCTGGCCGGCGGCGGGGCCGTGCTCGAAGAAGGCGCGGCCCACCCCCGGCATGCGTGCCGCCTCCGCGGTGACCAGCCGGTGCAGGGCGATGGCCTGCGGGGTGAGGACCAGGGCGGCGAAGTGACCGCCCAGGGCTGTGAGTGTCTCGCTGAGATCGGTGCCGGGGGGAGTGAAGGACTGAACCGGCGTCGACCACTCGTCGCACAGGGCCTCCACCGCGGCCTGGAACAGCTCGGCCTTGTCCGCGAAGTGCCGGTACAGCGTCGCCTTGGATCCGCCGACCTCCGTCAGCACATCCTCCATCGTGACGCCGGCGTACCCCTTGGTGAGGAACAGCTCGCCCGCCGCCCGCAGGATCAGCTTCCGGCGGTCCGCGGCTCTCATCCTCTGCACGGCCGACATCGTATAACCGCCCCCTTGCCCGCCCCTGCCGCTGACCGTACTGTACGGTACAGTACCGTCGCTGACCGGGCCGGAACCGGGTCGGCGCCTGTGTGATCGCGTTGGGCCGTCAGGCCCACCGGACGGACGTTCACCCCGTCCCTTCGCCGAATCGGCATCCTTCCCACCCGCTGTCGCGGCACCCGCAGCCGCATCCGCATGACATGGAGGAAGCAATGGCACATCTCGAGGACCAGATACGCGAGGCCGGTGGCCCGCTGGCGCTGCTGCGCGGCGGGCGGTCGGGGGCGTACCCCTTCCCGATCCGCGCCGAGTTCACCAACTGGCGTGACGAACAGGAGAGCTGGCGCACCACGGCCGCGCTCATGGACCTCTCCCACCACATGACCGACCTCACGGTGGAGGGCCCGGACTGCTACCGCCTGCTGTCCGAACTCGGCGCGAACAGCTTCGAGGGCTTCGGCCCGATGCAGGCCAAGCAGTTCATCGCGGTCAACCACGACGGCTACATGATCGGCGACTGCATCCTCTTCTGCCTCGCCGACCACTTGGTCCGGATCGTCGGACGCCCGCCGGCCCTCAACTGGGTCCAGTTCCACGCCGAGACCGGCGGCTACGACGTCACCGTCCGCCGCGACGAGCGCACCGCGCAGAACCCGCACGGCCGCGAGTTCTACCGGCTGCAGTTGCAGGGCCCGTACGCGGCCCGCATCTTCGAGGACGTCAACGGCGGTCCCATGCCGGACATCCCCTTCTTCACCATGGGCCGGTTCCACATCGGCAAGTACGAGGTCACGGCCCTCAACCACCGTATGTCCGGCTTCCCCGGCCTGGAGTTCTTCGGCCCCTACGCCGACCTCGACGGCATCCGCGACACGCTCCTCGAGGCGGGCGCGCCGTACGGGATCCGCCAGATCGGCGGTCGCGCCTACGCCTCCGTGGCCACGGAGTCCGGCTGGATCGCGTCCACCGTGCCCGCGGTCTACTCGGGCGAGAGCATGAAGCCGTACCGCGAGTGGCTGGGCGCGCGGAGCTTCGAGGCGAACCTCTCGACCGGTGGCAGCTTCGTCCCCGACCGGATCGACGACTACTACGTCACCCCCTACGACCTGGGCTACGGCCACATCCTCAAGTTCGACCACCCCTTCATCGGCCGTGAACCCCTGGAGCGGATGCGCGGACGGAAGCACCGCAGGAAGGCCTGGCTGTCCTGGCACCGCGACGACGTCGCCCGCGTCTACGCGAGCATGTACGAGGAGGGGGACAGGCGGTTCAAGTACATCGAGACGCCCGCCGCTTTCTACTCGGCCTCACAGTTCGACCGCGTCGAGAGCGACGGCCGGCTCATCGGGCTGTCGACGCTCTGCAGCTACTCGTCCAACGTCCGCGGCTGGATCTCCGTCTGCATGATCGACGCGGACGAACTGGGCTACGGACGCGAGGTCGACCTGGTCTGGGGCGAGCCGAACGGCGGATCCGCCAACCCGACCGTCGAGCGGCACGCGCAGACCGTCATCCGCGCGACCATCTCCCGCCGGCCGTTCGCGAGCGACAAGCGCTGACGCGTCGGCCTCCCCGGGTCCTGGGCGGTGACAACCCGTCCGGCGTGCAACATCAGCTTTCGCTCGACGAACGGGAGCACGCCGCCCAGGAACTAGAACGATTAAGCACCTCTCTGTAACATGACTGCCTAATCGATTTAGCATTCCATTCCCTTCCCGCAGCAGGGCGCGGGATCGAGGAGGTTGCCGCCGATGTCAACCGTGCGAAGCGTCGCCGCCGTCGGGAGGCCGGGACCGCCGGCGGAGAGGGAAGGGCTTCCCGGACCGGGCCGCTGTCTGGTCATGGGGATCCTCAACGTCACGCCCGATTCCTTCTCCGACGGCGGTCTGTACGCGGACCGTCGGCGCGCGGTCGACCGGGGACTCGAACTCGCCGCGCAGGGCGCCGACATCGTGGACGTGGGCGGCGAGTCCACCCGGCCGGGGGCGGGCCCCGTGGCCCTGGAGGAGGAACTGGCCCGGACCGTCCCGGTGGTGCGGGAACTCGCACGGGCCGGTGTGTGCACGAGCGTCGACACCATGCACGCGCCCGTTGCCCGAGCCGCCGTCGAGGCGGGAGCGCGCATGGTCAACGACGTCAGCGGCGGGCTGGCCGACCCGGCCATGGCACGGGCGGTCGCCGCCGCCGGTGTCCCGTACGTGGCCACGCACTGGCGTACGTCGAGCCGCTTGATGGACCGTCATGCGGACTACGACGATGTCGTCGCCGACGTCACGGCCGAACTCGCCCGCCGACTCGGGCAGTTGGCGGAACAGGGTGTCGACCCCGCCCGCATCGTCCTCGATCCGGGGCTCGGCTTCTCCAAACGGCCGGAGCACGACTGGGCGTTGCTGGCCGGCCTCGGCTCCCTGCGGCGACTGGGGTACCCCGTGCTCGTCGGTGCCTCCAGGAAGCGTTTCATCGGTGCGGCTCTCGCGGACGGCGGCGCCGGTGAGGTGCCGCCCGGGGGACGGGACGCGGCGACGGCCGCGGTCTCCGCGCTCGCGGCGCTCAACGGCGCGTTCTGTGTACGCGTCCACGACGTCCGGGCCAGCCTCGACGCCGTGCGTATGGCGGCCACGTACCTCGCTCACCTCGACCGCGACGGCTCTCGGGCCGGCGGTGTTCCGGTCGGCGCCGGCGCTCGCTAGATCGTTTCAGCACTAGATCGATTCAGTCCCAAGGCAGACAGCCAGCAGAAGGAGCCGTCATGGCAACCCCCTCCCTCCAGAACGCTATCGACAAGGCCGGCTCGGCGATGAAGCTGCTGTGGCAGCCGAACGCCGAGCCGTGGCTCCCCGAGGTCGTCGCGCGCGAGTACGCGGGGTGGCGTCAGGAGCAGGCCGCCTGGCACGAGGGCTTGGCGCTCCTCAACCTCTCGCACCACATGTACGACCTGTGGATCGAGGGTCCGGACGCCACCCGGGTGCTGGCCGACCACGGAGCCAACAACTTCGAGAAGTTCGCGATCGGACAGGCCAAGCAGTACGTGCCGGTCACCCGGAACGGCCATATCGTCACCGACGGGATCCTGGCCCGCGAGGGCGAGAACAAGTACCTGCTCAGCGGGATCCCGGCCGCGCAGAACTGGGTGCGGCACCACGCGGAGAAGGGCGGCTACGACGTCGGCTTCGTCACCGACCCCTCCTCCGCCTTCCGCCCCGGCGGCGGAGACCCGAAGCTGTTCCGCTACCAGATCCAGGGCCCCCTGGCCGTGGAACTGGTGGAGCGGGCCTTCGGCGGCCCGCTGCCGGAGACGAAGTTCTTCCACTCCAGCCCGGTCGTCCTCGACGGCCGCTCCTTCCGCGCCCTGCGCCACGGCATGGCCGGCCAGGCCGGCTATGAGTTCATCGGCCCGTGGGAGCACGCCGCGTACGTCCACGAGGCGTTCTGCAAGGTGGGCGAGCCGCTCGGCCTGATCCAGGTCGGCGCCCTGGCGTATGCCACCCCGAGCGTGGAGAGCGGCTGGATCCCCTCGCCGGTACCCGGCATCTACACCGACCCCGACCTGCTGGAATACCGCGAGTACCTGCCCCTGTTCGGCATCGAGGGCAAGCGCCCGCTGAACGGCAGCTACTTCTCCGAGGACATCGAGGACTACTACGTCTCCCCCTACGAGCTCGGCTACGGCAAGATGATCCACTTCGGCCATGACTTCGTGGGCCGGGACGCCCTGCTGAAGGCCAAGGACGGACCGCTGCGCACCAAGGTCACCCTCGTCCTGGACCCGGACGACGTCCGCACCCTCATCGGACAGGGCGAGGACCCCGGCTTCGTCCTCACCTACGCCCGGCACCGGGTGGAGAACGGCTCCGGCCTGGTCGGCATGACCATGCAGAGCGCATCGATCGACCCGGTGGGAACGGTCCTCGCCCAGACCCTGATCGACGCCGAGTACACCGCACCGGGCACCGAGGTCACGGTCGTCTGGGGCGAGCACCCCGGCTCCGGCACCGACCCCGAGGCGGACCTCGGCTTCCCCCGCATCCGCGCCACCGTCCAGCCGGCGCCGTTCAACGAGCACGCGCGGACCCTCTACCGGCGCAACCGCTGACGCCGCACTCGGAAAGCGAGACGCAAGACGATGAACCCCGCGAGCACGGTACGCACGGTGGTCGGGACCTCGCTCCTCGAGGACTACTCCCTGGAGATGACCGGCAAGGACGTCCCCAAGCTGGAGGAGGCCCGCGACACCATTCCCCAGGGCACCCGGATCAACGTCACCTTCCTCGGCAACGAGGACCCACAGCTGCGGCTGGACGCGGCCCGGGCGGTGAAACGGCTCGGGTTCGTGCCCGTACCGCACATATCCGCCCGCCGGCTCGGGTCGCGCGACGACTTCGAGCGGTTCCTGGCCGGACTGCGGGCCGACGGCACCGCAGACAACGTGTTCCTGGTCGGCGGTGACCCGGCACACCCCGAGGGACCCTACGAGGACGCGCTGTCCCTGATCCGGACGGGACTGCTGCAGGAGTACGGCGTACGGAGCGTCGGCATCACCGGCTACCCGGAGGGCCACCCCGCGATCGACGGCGGGGCGCTGTGGTCCGCGCTGCACGACAAGCACACCGCCCTCGCCGACCAGCCGCTGGAGGCAGGCGTCATCACGCAGTTCGGATTCGACGTCGAGCCGGTGCTGGCCTGGGTGGAAGAGGTACGGCGGCGCGGTATCGGGGTGCCGATCAGGATCGGGGTGCCCGGCCCCGCCGGAGTGCGCCGGCTGATGTCGTACGCGAGTCGCTTCGGGGTCGGCACCAGCGCCTCCGTCGTCAAGAAGTACGGGTTCTCCCTGACCAACCTGATGGGCACCGCCGGTCCGGACCGCTTCCTGCGCGAACTCGCCGCCGCCCACGATCCGGCCCGGCACGGCGAGTTGAAGATCCACTTCTATACGTTCGGCGGGCTCGGGGCCACCTCCGAGTGGGCCACCCGTTTCCGGAAGGAAAGCCTGGCATGACCCTCACGCAAGACCGCCCTGTCCGCAGCGCGACGGGCAGGCCCCCCGCGCAACAGGCGTCGCTCATCGTGCAGGGCGCGGACGCCACGGGCATCGTCGCCGCCGTGACATCGGTCCTGAGCGGCCACGGCGCGAACATCGTCTCCCTCGACCAGTACTCCGACAACCCGCAGGGCGGCGCCTTCTTCCAGCGCACCGTCTTCGGCCTCGACGGCCTCCAGGCCGCGCTCCCCGCCCTCCGGGCCGACCTGAACCAGGAGTTGGCGGAGAGGTTCGGGCTGCGCTACACGCTCCGCGACCTCTCCGTGCCCAAGCGGGTCGCGATCTTCGCCTCCAAGTCCGACCACTGTCTGCTCGACCTGCTGTGGCGCCACCGGCAGGGTCAACTGCCCGTCACCATCTCGATGGTGATCTCCAATCACCCGGATGTGGCCGAGGAGGTACGGAGCTTCGGCATCCCCTTCTTCCATGTCCCCTGCCAGGGCGCGGACAAGTCGGTGGCGGAGGCGGAACACCTGCGGCTGCTGAAGGGCAACGTCGACTTCGTCGTCCTCGCCCGCTACATGCAGATCCTCTCCGGCGACTTCATCGACAACGTCGGCGTCCCGGTCATCAACATCCACCACTCCTTCCTGCCCGCCTTCATCGGCGCCGGACCGTACGCCAAGGCCAAGGGGCGGGGCGTGAAGCTGGTCGGCGCCACCGCCCACTACGTCACCGAGGACCTCGACGAGGGGCCGATCATCGAGCAGGACGTCGTCCGGGTCACCCACGCCCACACCGCGGCCGACCTCGCCCGTCGCGGGGCCGACGTGGAACGCGCGGTGCTCTCCCGCGCGGTGCTGTGGCACGCCGAGGACCGGGTGATCCGGGACGGCAACCACACCATCGTCTTCGCCTGACCGGGCAGTCCTTCGGCACAGCGACCGCCCGGTGCGGGGATGCACGGCCCTGCCGTGCGTCACCCCCTGCGACGACCGGGCCGGCCGCCCGCGACGACCGGCGGCCGACCCGGGGCCGCGCCCCTGCACACCCAGCGGCGTCATCGGACTGCTCGCCGCCGAGGGCATTCCCCTCAAAGGCCCCCGCGTCGCCGTGCTCCTCGTCAACACGCTGCGTGCCGCCCAGTGGGCTGCGGAACGCCGGGCTGTCGCGGCGTGGGGGCTGAGCGATACCGCACCACAGGAGGCACGGAATGGACGAGCTCCCTCCCCTGGCGCTGTTCGGCGGACGTCTCGCCACCGGGCTCGTGGACGTCACCGGAGATCCCTCAGCGCTGGACTCCGAGGGTTTCTGGGCCGTGACGGCCGACTTCGAGGGCCACCTGACGTGCGCGCGCTTCCGCGACGTACGCCGGATCCGGAACGGCGACGTTCGCACGGCTGTCTGGCGCGGACCGCGGGCCCGAGCGTGGTCCACCTCGCTCGACCGGAGCGCTTACAAAAAAGGAGTGGAACGCATCCGCGAGCACATCGCGGCCGGTGAGGTCTATCAGGCGAACCTGTGCCGGGTGTTGTCCGCTCCCGTCGGCGCGGATTCCGACGTGCTCGCCCTCGCCGGTCTCCTGGTACGGCACAACCCGGCGCCGTACGCCGGAGTCGTCCGCGTGCCGCGCCACGGGGTGGAGGTGGCCTGCGCCTCCCCGGAACTCTTCCTCCGTCGCGACGGCGGAGACATCGTCTCCGGACCCATCAAGGGAACCGCCCGTACCGAGGCGGACCTGCTGGAGAAGGACCACGCGGAGAACGTGATGATCGTCGACCTGGTCCGCAACGACCTGGGCCGGGTCTGCGTTCCGGGTTCCGTGACCGTGCCCGACCTGTGTGCCGTGGAGAGGCATCCGGGGCTCGTCCACCTCGTCTCCACCGTGGGCGGACGTCTGCGCGACGGTGTGGGGTGGCCCGAGCTCCTCGCCTCGACGTTCCCTCCCGGTTCGGTCACGGGGGCGCCCAAGGAGAGCGCTCTGCGGATCATCGACGCCCTGGAGACGGCCCCTCGCGGCCCCTACTGCGGCGGAATCGGCTGGGTGGACGCCGACCGCGCGCGTGGCGCCCTGGCGGTGGGCATCCGCACCTTCTGGATCGACCGGGCCGAGGGAGCCCTGAAGTTCGGCACGGGGGCCGGTATCACCTGGGGCTCGGAGCCGGAAGGGGAGTGGCAGGAGACCGAACTCAAGGCACGCCGACTCCTGGACATAGCGTCGGCGCGACACCCGGGCGCCGCGTAGGCTGGCCCTCGACGCTTAATCGTTCTAGACGTCGGACAGCACTTCCGGTGGCGCCCCTCGTGGGCCGGGGTGTTGGCGATGGTGAGGGAGTGTGCCGGCATGGGTCGTTCGGGCCGCGTGACGTTGAGCGACGTGGCCAAGGCGTCCGGTGTGTCGAGGGCGACGGTGAGCTTCGTACTGAACGACGACCCACGGCAGACGATCTCGGCGGCCACCCGGGAGCGGGTCATGGAGGCCGCC
The DNA here is from genome assembly GCF_042653945.1 of Streptomyces vulcanius. Lineage (NCBI taxonomy): Bacteria > Bacillati > Actinomycetota > Actinomycetes > Kitasatosporales > Streptomycetaceae > Streptomyces > Streptomyces vulcanius. The sequence goes on from NZ_JBHSFK010000023.1 coordinate 183,418, forward strand.
ACCGACCTGGGATACGTCCCGCACGGCATCGCCCGCGCCCTGCGCGAGGGCTCCTCGCGCATCGTCGTGCTCAACGTCGACTGGGGCATGGAGGGCAACTTCTCCCGGAGTTACGTCCGGGGTCTGGACGAGGAACTGGCCGAGCACGACCACATCCTCCTGGTCCGGCACGGACACTCGATCCCGGAAGCCACGCAGAAGGTGTTGGACACCATCGCGCCCCGGGCGGTGCTGCGGCTCGGCGAGGTCTACATGCGGGGCCACGAGCCCATCGAGGAGGACTGGGAGAACGGGTTCGCGGCCAACGCCGCGCTGCAGATCGGCCACCTTGCCGAGCGGGGGCACACGCGGATCGCGATGGCCATGCCCGACCACGACTTCCCGCTGACCGAGGCCAGGCTCGGCTTCGCCCGGGAGGCGGCCCGGCGGCTGGGGCTGCCGCCCCTGGGCCACCTCGTCGTGCCGAGGCCCCGCGAGGCCGGCGCGGCCGCCGTCGCGACGTTCCTGGCGGCCCACGCGGACGTGACCGCCCTGGCCGCCTTCGACGACGACATCGCCCTGCGCAGTCTGACGGCCCTGCGTGACCTCGGGCGCCGGGTGCCGGAGGACATGGCCGTGATCGGCTTCGACGAGACCGAGCACGGCTCCCTGTCCACGCCCGCCCTCACCACCGTCCACATCGACGCCGAGATCCTCGGCCGGATCGCCGCCCGCAACGCCCTGGGTATCGACAGCGGGGGGCTGGCGCCCGTGTCCGGCCGGATCGTGGTCCGCGCGTCGGTGTGACCGGCGGAGGCCACCACCGCGCGACCCTGTGACAACGATCTTCGTCGAGTCCGTCGCCGTCGTTCCCGCCGTCTGCTACGGTCCAACTAAACCGATCTAGTTGCCTCCTTCGTGACCGGACGAGCGAAGAGGCATCTGAGTGATTCAGGTAGCTTCGACTCTTTTCGCCCCTTGCCCTGCACCCCCGCCGACGCGTGGCCGAGTGCCGCGGCGTTCCACAGCCGGACCGGACCGGGTCGCCGGAGAAGTCGAAGCGCCCATGAGCAGGAGGACCTCCGTGGACATCGCCGAGGCTCAGCGCAGCACCTACGAAGCGGTCCTGCGGCTGAAGGACGCCCCCTTCATCGCCGAGCGGCCCGCGTACTTCAGCCCGGCCGCGGCAGCCCAGGACGAGAGCAACACCCAGGGAGCCTTCGCCCCCTTCGCACAGATCCTGCTGCCTCTCGAATACACCAACTGGATAGAGGAGTCCGCCGCGCATGTCACCTCCTGCTACCTCGGCGACTGGTCCAGCCTGCACAAGGTCGTCGTCCGAGGGCGGGAGGCCCTGGACTTCCTCGCCTGGCTGGGCATCAGGGACCTGTCCCGCTTCGCACACGGGCAGATCAAGCACCACGTCCAGCTCGACCAGAGCGGCTGGGTGGCGTCCGAAGGGATCCTGTGCCGCCTGGACGAGGAGGAGTTCCTGTACACGGCAGGCAGCGGGGACTGGCTGATCTGGCAGCTGAGCCAGGGGAGTTGGGACGCGGAGATCCAGGACGTCAGCCCCGACCGGTTCATCTTCGGCATCCAGGGCCCGGCGGCCCTGGACACGCTGGAGAAGCTGACGGGGGAGGACCTGCGCGACATCGCCTTCAGCCGGAGCCGGATGTCCAGGATCGCCGGAGTCCCGGTGCGGGTCCTGCGCACGGGCATCTCGGGCGAGCTCGGCTACGAACTGCACGGCCCCGCCGGGCACGCCAGCGAGATCTGGTCGGCCACCGTCGAGAGCGGCGGTCGGTTCGGAATCCGCCAGCTCGGTCTCAGGTCGCAGCCGGTGCAGCACATCGAGGCGGGCATCGCCACCAACGGCCTCGACTATCTCCCCGCCTCCATCCTGACGCCCGGCGCGCCGAGGCAGTTCAGGAGGGGAACGCCGGGTGGCAGTTTCGTGCCCGAGAACGGCATCACGGACTACTTCCGCAAGCCGGGCGAGCTGGGCTGGGGTTTCCGCAAGGGAGTCCCCGACCGTGACTTCCAGGGCCGTGACGCGCTGGCCGCCGACGCCGCCGAGGGAGAACCGCGGCGGACGCTCGTGGGCCTGCGCTGGCACTCCGAGGACGTCGCCGGCATCCTCACCGCGCACCTCGGTGAGGGCGAACTGCCCGACCCGATGGAGGTCCCGCGCGGCCGTGGCCCGGCCTTCGACCAGGTCCTCGTCGGCGGACAGCGGGTGGGTGTGTCCACCGGCCGGACCGTCAGCGTGAACCTGCGGGCGACCATCTCCCTCTGCGTGATCGACGACGACCACGCCACCCCCGGGAGCGAAGTCGTGGTGCTGTGGGGGCGGCCGGGGACCGCGCAGCGCGAGGTCCGGGCGACAGTGTCCGCGCTGCCGTTCAAGCCGGACCGGCGGCGGACCGACGTCTCGGCGCTGTGAGACGACGGCGGCAGCCCGCCGCGGCTGCCGCCGTCGGGCACCGGCGTTCAGCTTGTCGTTTCAGGTCCGGCGTCGAACGCGGCTCGAACCTGGTCGGTGTTTTCGCAGTTCAGCGGGCGTGAGGGCGGCCTTCGTCTGATCCTTTGCTCCGTCACAGAGGCAGAGGAACAGGACGAAGGCCGTGGTCGTGAGTCTGGAGTGCCTGGGCGTCCTGCGGGACGCGTTCGCGGAAGTGTCACGCTTGCACGAACACCTCCCCGGGACCGGCGTCAGGCAGCAGACTCACCTTCACGGCCTTCGTCTCGATCTGAGCGGCGTACGGCCACCCTGACAATTCTCAGGTGCCGCCGGCTCCCCCTCCTCCCTAAGGTTCGAGTCGTCCTCCAGGCCCCGGCCTCATCACGGGGTTCCTTCCACAGACAGGAAGAGACAACTCTCATGCGCCTGTTACGTTCCACCCTCGCCACGGTCGCGGCGCTGTGCACGGTAGCCACCGGTGTCGTCCTCGCTCAGCCCCCGCAGCCCGCCGCGGCCGCGGCCTCCGACTGCGTGGGAGGCAAGCGCGGCTTCCGCGACCACCCGGACAACGCGTCGGGCGATTCCGTGAAGCCGCGGGAGTTCTGGGTCGGCAACGTCCACTTCACGCTCGAGAAGGGCGTCTACGGCAGCACGCAGATCGGCTTCGGCAAGATCAGCGGTCAGACCCGACCCGGCGACAAGGTCTGGATGGACTGGCGGGCAAACGGCTGGGACAACGCTGACTCCGTGTCCCCCTGGCTCCAGTGCGGTCCCTTCACCGTCCGGTCCGCGGGACAGAGCCTGACCACGCCCTTCCGGCGGACCAGCACCGACCCCGAGTACCAGTTCCGGGTCTGCGGCTCGCTGGTCACGGACCCCCCGGCCAAGTGCTCCGCCTGGTGGTAGACCACGCCGGCCCGCTACCGCCCCCAGCGAAAGGCTCAACCATGCGCGGGGTCGGCTGGCGCCGTGGCCGCGCAGGTGCCCGACGGAGTCAGGCTCAGCTTGTTCTTTAACCTCGCGCCGCGATCGGCGGTCGCGACGGGGGGAAATTGCGATGCGTGTGTGCGTCATGCTGGTCAGACTCGCGGGCATGACAGCGAAGATCACCCACATCAATCCCGAGCAGTTGCATGACACGCCCGGCTACCACCACATCACCGTGGTGGAAGTCGGCCGGACGGCGTATCTGGCGGGGCAGTGCCCGCTCGATCGGAGCGGTTCCCTTGTCGGCTCGGGCTCCGTCGAGGTGCAAGTCGATCAGGTCGTCGTGAACGCGCTCGCTGCCCTCGCGGCAGTGAGTGCCCAGCCCCATCACGTTGTGCGTTCGGTGATCTACGTGCGGAGCGACGACAGAGATGTCCTGGGCACTGCATGGCATCGGCTCACCACCTCCGCCCTCGGGTCGGCGTTCGCATCCGCCAGCACGCTCCTGGGCGTTGCACAGCTGGGCTTCGCAGGACAGCTGGTCGAGGTTGACCTTACCGTCGCGCTGCCCGACTGAGCCGATTCCTCACGCCTCGAACGGCGTCTTGAACTTCTTCGCCCGCTTGGTCATGTGCCGGACGCCGAGGCGGCCACCGTCTGATCATGTGCTCCGACCAAGGTGCACGTGACCACGACGAAGGCCGTGAGGGTGAGTCTGCTGCCTGAAGCTGCTGTGGGGGAAGCGTTCGCGGAAGCGTCACGCTTTCGGGACGAGTTGTATGCGTGTCTGAGCCGCCTACACCCAGCTCAGGCTCGCCCGCCCGCTTGTCCAGGACCCGCGGCATCCCTGGGAAAGACCGGCCGCACCCGACCGCCTCACCCCTGCCCGGGTACGCCGGACGTTTCGGAACCTCCGCCAGCACATGCCGAGGCTGTCGCACGGCTTCTGCCCGGTGAAGGTCAAGGGTTCTTCTTGGGCGGGTGATTGATGAGCTTGTTGATGTTGTGCACCGTGCCGAGGAGCTTGATCTCGGCGTCCACCGCCTGGCGGCCTC
>NZ_JBHSFK010000024.1:0-179762 GCF_042653945.1 Streptomyces vulcanius
CGGCGCAGGGGCGGCGGGGGCCGCCGGAGCCGCCACGGCGGCCGGGGCGGCGGGAGCGGCCTGCGCGGCCGGGGCGGCGGGCGCCGCGGCCGTGGTGGTGGTCCCTGCGGCCCCCGCGGCCGCAGTACCCGCCGGAGCCGAGGGCGCGGCGGCCCCTGGCTTGTAGTCGGCGAAGAAGTCCCACCAGGCACGGTCTACCGAATTCGGGTCCTGGAGGTACTGCTGATAGATCTCGTCGACGAGCCACTCGTTCGGCCCGAACGCGGCCGCGGGGTTCTTGCCCGCTTGGTCTGCGTCGGTCGAGATGTTCGAGTTACTGGGGGACTGTGGCGACACGGCGGCAACCGCCCTCTTCCGCTTCACAAGGTGATGGACAGCGGGAATTAAGGCTACGCCTCCAAGAGCACCAAGGTCAGGTCGAGCCGGTGCTTCGTCGCGTAAGTCACATCGGAAAGTGCGTTTCGGGGGTGGAAATGGCGGGAAACAAGCGCGGTTGCGGTCTGAAGACGATGCGTTGACGCAGGTAGGGCACACCAAACGGGCGGACTTTGTGCGAACCCGTGCCGACCTGGGCCGGGCAGCCGCCCCCTCACACGTGTCCGACAGCGCGAACGTCCGTGGATCTTGTGGCTCCGCTTCGCACTTTACGTCAACTTGGCAGAGATGGCTCTCCCGGAAGGGTGATAAGAATCCGGCAACCTCGATCAGATTCGGCCACCCCGATCCGGCCGCCGTGCAGATCCACCGCCCAGCGGGCGATGGCCAGGCCCAGTCCCGTGCCGCCGTCGCTGCCCGGACCGTGCGGCCTGCGGACGGCGCCCCGGTTGAAGCGCTCGAAGACCCGGCGCCACTCGGAGCGCGGAATGCCCGGCCCCTCGTCCATGACCTCCAGCTCCAGCGACTCCGCCTGCGGGCCGCGCCGCGCCCGGACCGTGACCCGGCCGTGCGGAGGGCTGTGCTTGACCGCGTTGTCGATCAGGTTCGCGACGACCTGGTGGATGCGCTCGGGGTCCGCGTGCGCGGTCAGTTCCGGCGGGAAGACGTCCAGGTGCAGATGGACGTCGGTGCGGGTGTGACTGCCGCCCGAGCCCATGGTCGCCCGAGCCGAGGCGACCATGTTGGCCTCCTTCAGCACGCCCGACAGATACGGCCACACCTCGAACCGCCGCCTGCGCAGCGGTACGACGCCGTTGTCGAGGCGGGAGAGGTCCAGCAGCGTCTCCACAAGCCGTCCGAGCCGCTCGGTCTGCTTCAGCGCCGTACGCATCGTCTCGGGGTCGGCCTCGGCGATGCCGTCGACCACGTTCTCCAGGACGGCGCGCAGACCCGCGATCGGGGTGCGCAGCTCGTGCGAGACGTTGGCCACCAGCTCCTTGCGCTGACGGTCCTGCGCCTCCAGCTCGTCCGCCATGACGTTGATCGTCTGGGCCAGGTCGCCCAGCTCGTCCCGGCGGTTCTCACGCACCCGGCGGGTGTAGTCGCCGTGCGAGATGGAGCGGGCGACCGTGTTCATCTCGTCCAGCGGCGCGGTGAGCGAATGGGCCACGAACTGCGTGATCAGCAGGGTGGCGATCATCGAGAAGACGGTGATGAAGCGCAGTTCCGTCTTGGTGTGCACCGCGATCATCGACAGACCGGTGGTGATCAGTACCGAGATGACGACCAGCGCGCCCAGCTTGGTCTTGATCGAGAACGGGCGCACTCCGCCCCAGGGCTCCCCGGGTCCGGGAGCGGGGCTTCTCGGTCCGTCCGCGCCGCTCATGGCGTAGGTGTCTCCAGCGCGTAGCCCACGCCGTGCACCGTGCGGATCCGCTCGGCGCCGATCTTCCGGCGCAGCGCCTTGATGTGGCTGTCGACCGTGCGGGTCCCGGAGGCGTCCGCCCAGTCCCAGACCTCGGCAAGCAGCTGCTCACGGGAGAGCACCGCGCGCGGGGTGTTCGCCAGGCAGACCAGCAGGTCGAACTCGGTGGGCGTGAGATGCACGTCCTCCGAGCGCACCCGCACCCGGCGCTGCGCGTGGTCGATCTCCAGCTCACCGAGGCGCAGGATCCCGCTGCGCGGCGTGGTGGCCGCGATGGCGGCCCGCTCCACCCGGCGCAGCAGCACATGCACGCGCGCGGCCAGCTCCCGCATCGAGAACGGCTTGGTCATGTAGTCGTCGGCGCCCACGCCGAGCCCGACCAGCATGTCGGTCTCGTCGTCGCGCGCGGTGAGCATCAGCACCGGCACCGGACGGGCGGCCTGCACTCTGCGGCAGACCTCCAGACCGTCGAAGCCGGGCAGCATGATGTCGAGGATCAGCAGATCGGGCTGCCAGGCCTCGGCGGTGTCGACGGCCGCGGGGCCGTCACCCGCCGTTTGCACGAGGAATCCCTCGGCGCGCAGGCGGGCCGCGATGGCATCGACGATCGTCGGGTCGTCCTCGACCACCAGGACGCGCCGCTGCGCGCCGGGGGTCGCCGTCGTCGTGCCATTGTGCGAGGTGTGTGTCGTCTCCATCGCCCGCCCCTGAGTGAGCTTTTCGGAACCAGTGGGGTGATCCCATGTTTGCGCATGACTGCGGTTGACGCGTAAATGATCGGCGTCACAGGGATGCAGCGTACGGGGAGTCACGGCGGCTTTGCTATCCAGGTCTTACGGCGAGGTGTACGACGTCGGGCACGCCTCGGGCAACGGGGATCTCTTCGGTACGCACCCGCTGGAACCCGGCATTTCTCAAGGTTCCCTCGAATTCCGGAGAGGGCTGCGCGGACCAGACGGCCAGTACGCCACCGGGTCTCAACACCCGCGCGCAGCCTGCGAGTCCGGCAGGCGAATACAGGCTTTCGTTGCCCTCGGTGACGGTCCAGCCCGGGCCGTTGTCGATGTCGAGGCACACCGCGTCGAACGTGTCGGATGTCTCACGGAGGTGGTCGAGCAGATCCGCCTCCACGACGTCCGTCCGCGGATCGGCGAGCGACCGCCCGGAAATCGCCGCCAGCGGCCCGTCCCGGTGCCAGTCGACGACGGCCCGCTCGCGCTCCACGACGGTGATCCGGCCCCACCGGGAACCGACGGCGTGTACGAGCGAGAACCCCACGCCCAGACCGCCGATCAGCAGGTCGGGGGCCTCGCGGTCACCGGGCAGGGCGCCCAGCGCGGCGTCGACGAGCAGGCGCTCCGAGCGCCCGTCGGAGGTGTCCATCAGGAAGCAGCCGTTGGCGATGATCTGGAGCAGTTCCCCGTGCCGGCGCAGCACCACTTCGCCGTAGGGACCCTCGCGACGGTCCAGAACCTCGGGGGTCTCGACGGGGGTCCGTAAAGGGCTCTCGAAGGGGATGTCGTGCGGGATGGTCATCGCCCCATCGTGGCATTTCCTTGACCGACTGTTGACGGAATTAAGAGGGGCCGGCCGGTCGCGGGTGAGGGCGGATGTGATGTTGACGTACTCCTGTGCGCCGATTGTGTGAGGGCCTGTGAATGTTCGGGGCTCCCTCAGAGTCTGCTGAGAATCGACCCCCGCGTGGCCCCGGTCACAGACAGCGGACAGCTCGGGCGCGAAGGCTTGGGAGGTGAAACGGAAGGAGTGCCTCTCAGTGGAACCCACGGTGGTCTCCGGCTCGCTGGACGGCATCCCCGCACAGCGCGCCCTCCGGCGGATCCCGGCGAGCCCCCGACGCCGGTTTCCCCGGATCCCCGTCCCCTTCACCCTCTCCTACGCCGCCGTCCTCGCCCTCACCTCCTACGTCGCCGCACACGCCGACCCCGCCCTCGTGCACGCCCTCCACCAGGGCTCCAGCACGGACGTGGCCCATCTGCTGCGCGAACCGGTACTCGTCCTGATCGCCAGCGCGCTGTGGGTGGCAGGTGGTTTCACCTCCCCCTTCGTGCTCGGCTTCCTCGTCGTCCTCACCGCGCTGGAGCGGCGCCTCGGCGGCACCCGGACTGCCGTCGTCTTCCTGGTCGGCCATGTCCTGGCCACCCTCGCGACCGAGGTCCCGGTAGGCCTCGCCGTCCTGGTGGGCGACCTCCCCGACAGCTCGCTCCACCGCCTCGACTACGGCATCAGCTTCGGCGTCGCCACGAGCGTGGGCGCCCTGGCGGGCCTGCTGCGCCCCTGGCTGCGCTGGCCGCTGCTCGCCGCGTTCGGCGGCATGCTGCTCCAGGACCTGATCGCCTTCACGGACCCGATGACCAACTGGGGCCACCTGATCGCCCTGGCGACAGGCATGGCCGCCTGGCCCCGGGTACGGCGCTGGCGCCGGGAGCGGGCCTAGCCGCTTCGGGCCGCCGCCAGCCCCCGGGCAAGCTCCCGCACGCCCAGACGGCGCTCCACCGCCGGAGACACCCCGTGCAGGAGGTTGGTCAGCTGGTAAGGGTCCGCGCGCAGGTCGTAGTACTCGCGGAAGACGACCTCGCCGCTGCCGCGCGGACGGCCGTCCGGGCCGAGGCGGCCCCGGTAGTACTCGGTGTACTGCTCGGTCTTCCCGATGTACGACGCCCAGTTGTGGACCGGCACCTTGTCCTGACGGTTCCACCACCACTCGGCGAGGAGGTGGTCGCGGTCGTTGCGGGCGTCGAGGAGGGAGTGCCCGTCGTGCGGGGTGTCGGGGGTGACGCCGGCCGCGGCGAGGAAGGTGGGCGCGATGTCGACATGGCAGGTGAGCCGGTCGTCCGTGGCGCCCCCGGCCGGCCCGCCGGCCGGCCATGACATCAGGAACGGCACCTCCAGGCTCGGCCGGTACGGCACCGACTTGCGCAGCCAGCCGTGGTCGCCCCAGCACAGCCCGTGGTCGCTGGTGAACAGCACCAGGGTGTTCTCCAGCTGGCCGAGCTCGCGCAGCTTGTCGTGGAAGTCGCCCATCGCGTCGTCCACGGAGAGCAGGGTGCGCAACTGCCGTTCGCGCAGGGCCCGGCCCTCGGCGAAGGAGTGGGCGGCCTCGCGGAGGTACGGCGGCTTGTCGCTCCGGTCGGTCTCGAAGACCGACGCGCGGCCCTGCCACTCCGGCACGCGCGTGTACGCGTACCTCTTCTCCGGGATGTTCACCTCGTGCGCCGCGCGCGTGGCGACGTACGCGAACCAGGGGCGGGAGTCCGTGCGGGACCGCTCGATGAAGGCGAGGGCGCGGTTCTTGATGACGGTGGTGTTGTAGCCGGGGATGGTGCGGACGGTTCCGCCGTCGTTGTAGTGGCCGTTGTCGTAGGCCACGGGTTCCTGCAGGAGCCACTCGTCGAAGTGGGGCGGGTTGTCGGCGGGGTGCCAGAAGTTGAGGTACTTGCCGAACAGGCCGGTGCGGTAGCCGGCCTCGCGCAGCCGCCGCTGGACGGTGGTGCGCTGGTCCAGGTGGTAGGGGTGGCGGGTGTCGAGGACGCCGTGGTGGTGGGCGTACCGGCCGGACATGATCGAGGCCCTGGAGGGCGCGCACAGCGGGGTGTTGGCGTGGGCGCGGGCGAAGGTGACGCCGTCGCGGCCGAGCCAGCCGAGGGTCCGGCGCAGCGCCCAGTCGGTCTCCTTGGGCTGGTCGTCGGTGAGGACGAACAGGATGTTCGGGCGGTCGTCGGAACGCGGGCGGGCACCTCGGCGGGTCGCGGGGGACGGGGTGACGGCGGCCTGGGGCCGTCCTTCGCCGCCGGCCCGGCTCGCGTGCACGGCGAGGGGGGTCGCGACGGCCGCCGCGCCGATCGCGGTGGCTCCGGCGAGGAGGGTGCGCCGGCTCGGCCGGCGGTCCGCACGCGTGTCGGATGTCCTGCTCATGCGCCCCCCGGACCCAGTCACTCACGTACTCGCTCACTCGCTGTGAATCGGCTTGCAGTGTGCGTGAGTTGCCTGTGAGTTCCGTTGCGGGCGCGTACCGAGGGCCTTGCGATGGTGTGGCGGTCGGCCGGGGTCAGTCGTCGTGCCGGACGGTGCCGTCCTCGCACAGGGTCGGGTGCAGCTTCATCGGCCCGTACTCGTCGACGTCGGTCGGCCGGGGCGGCTCCGGCCCGTCCGGGCCCATGCGGACCATCCGCTCGACCCGGCAGATCCGGAACAGCCGGTCCTCCACGCTCGCCTCGTCGGCCCGCCCGGCCGCCCGGAACTCCTCGGCCGCGTGCGCGTACCGGGCCGTGCGCCGCTCGTCGTAGCGGTGGAGCGTCGCCCACACGCCGGCCATCCCGTCGTACAGGGCGCGGCGCGCGTCGTGCGGGGTGGGGTGGAGGGAGCCGCACGGGGTCCAGCAGCCCAAGGCGCCGCGCTCGGCCACCGCGAAGCCCACGGGCAGCCGCACGACGTCCTCATGGGTGGCCGCCGCCCGCACGGAGTCCGCGCGCACCTCGGCGGGGAAGCGGGCGCCCGTGTACACGAAGTCGCGCAGGCCCAGCCGCAGCGCGCCCGCCATCGGACCCTCGTCCCGGCCCGGGTCGAGCACGAACCCGACATCCGGCGCCGGGGCCCGCCCACGCTCCTCCCACGACGGCACCGCCGGCTCCGGGTCGGTGGGCCGGGGTGGCTCCAGACCGTCGTCGCCGGTCCGGGCGAACTCGTCACCGCGCACGACCCGGTAGCGCACGCCCAGCGCCTCCACCTCGTCGGCCGGGTCCCGCTCCAGCACCGACACCGCCGCGAGCAGCGCGCGGCGCTCGGCCGGGTCGTCGGTGCGGTCCTTCGCCGTGAACCACAGATGCGAGTTCAGCCCGTCCCTGGCCTGCTGGGGCATGCCGTCCATCACCGGTTTCACCAGCCGCCAGTGCGGCTGCGCGGCGGACGGGTCGTGGGCGGCGACACCGAAGACGGGACCGCGCAGCGCGAGGTGCGGGTAGCGCCGGGACGCCTCGACGGCGTCCGCCTCCGTCACCCAGGCCACGGGGTCGTCCCGGCGGACCAGTTCGTCGTGCAGCGCGTCGAGCCGTCGCTTCCAGTCATCGGTCATGTGCGCATTGTCGTGGGGGCGAAGAGCGGCTTCGGGGTGATTTCCGTAAGTGGAGGGAGCGGGGTGAGGACAGCCTGTAGCAAGGAGGCACACCCGGTCGCGGACCACCCCCGGACGCGCCCCCCCGGGGCTCGCGGGGCCGGCCGCCGGCTCCGGCTCCACGGTCCGGGCGCCCCCCCGGGCTCCCTGGGGTCGGACGCCCGGTTCCCGCCCCACGGCCCGGACGCGCTCCCGGAGCCCCCGGGTCAGCCCGCTTCCGCTCCCGTGAACCGCGCGCTGGTCATGGGCGACACGACGCTCCAGCCGAGCGACCCGTACCGTGCCCGTCCCTGCGGTGACCCGGCCAGGACACCGGTCCGGGCGCCCTGTTCGGCGGCCGCGCGCTGGAGCGTGCGCATCACGAGGGTGCCGAGTCCGCGCCGGCGGTGCGCGGGGTCGGTCGCTATCCGGTCGGCGACCGCGGTCTCGCCGGTCGGCGCGATCTGGCCGCGCGCGGCCGGCGAGCCGTCGGGGGCGGCGATCATCGTGCGGATCACGCCGCCCCGCGACCAGGTGCGCTGCCGGTAGCCGTCGGGGACCGGGCCGGCCGGGGTGTCCGGGGTGTCATATCGCCCTTCCTGTTCGTCGTGGTTCGTCGTGATCGCCCACAGCGAACGTCGCGGGGGGCGGGGAACAATCGCGGGCGCCCGTGCATTGAGTCGGCATAGCTCAACTTGACTGCCTAAGGGGAGATCATGGCTTCGACGTCCACATCGCTCACTCTGCCCGTGCTGCCCCTCGACGACGAGGTCGTGCTCCCCGGCATGGTGGTTCCGCTGGACCTCAATGACACCGATGTGCGCGCCGCCGTGGAGGCCGCGCAGGCCGCCGCCCGTTCCGGGGGCGGAAAGCCGCGGGTGCTGCTCGTGCCGCGCATCGACGGGACGTACGCGAGCACCGGTGTGCTCGGTACCGTCGAACAGGTCGGCCGGCTGGCCGACGGCGACCCGGGCGCGCTGATCCGTGGCCGCGGGCGCGTGCAGATCGGCGCCGGGACGACCGGTCCGGGCGCGGCACTCTGGGTCGAGGGCCTCCGCATCGACGAGTCCGTGCCCGAGCCGCTGCCGGGTCAGGTCGCCGAACTCGTCAAGGAGTACAAGGCCCTGGCCACCGCCTGGCTGCGCAAGCGCGGCGCCTGGCAGGTCGTCGACCGGGTCCAGGCCATCGACGACGTCTCCGCGCTCGCCGACAACTCCGGCTACTCGCCCTTCCTGACCACCGAGCAGAAGGTCGAGCTCCTGGAGACCGCCGACCCGGTGGCTCGACTCAAGCTCGCCACCCAGCAGCTGCGCGACCACCTCGCCGAGCAGGACGTGGCCGAGACCATCGCCAAGGACGTCCAGGAAGGCGTCGACAAGCAGCAGCGGGAGTTCCTGCTGCGCCGCCAGCTGGAAGCCGTACGCAAGGAGCTGCGCGAGCTCAACGGCGAGCAGGAGGGCGAGGAGTCCGACGACTACCGCACCCGTGTGGAGGCCGCCGACCTGCCCGAGAAGGTCCGCGAGGCCGCCCTCAAGGAGGTCGACAAGCTGGAGCGGTCCAGCGACCAGTCGCCCGAGGGCTCCTGGATCCGGACCTGGCTGGACACCGTCCTCGAACTGCCGTGGAACGAACGCACCGAGGACGAGTACGACATCCAGGGCGCCCAGCGCGTGCTCGACGCCGAGCACGCCGGTCTGGAGGACGTGAAGGAGCGCATCACCGAGTACCTGGCGGTGCGCAAGCGGCGCAGCGAGCGCGGCCTGGGGGTCGTGGGCGGACGGCGCGGCGGTGCCGTGCTGGCCCTCGTCGGCCCGCCCGGTGTCGGCAAGACCTCGCTCGGCGAGTCCGTCGCGCACGCGATGGGGCGGAAGTTCGTCCGGGTCGCCCTCGGCGGCGTCCGTGACGAGGCCGAGATCCGCGGCCACCGGCGTACGTACGTCGGTGCGCTGCCCGGCCGGATCGTGCGCGCGATCAAGGAGGCCGGGTCGATGAACCCGGTGGTCCTGCTCGACGAGATCGACAAGGTCGGCTCCGACTTCCGGGGCGACCCGGCGGCCGCCCTGCTGGAAGTGCTGGACCCGGCGCAGAACCACACCTTCCGGGACCACTACCTGGAGGTGGAGCTGGACCTGTCGGACGTCGTCTTCCTGGCCACCGCCAACGTCCTGGAGGCCATCCCGGAGGCCCTGCTCGACCGTATGGAGCTGGTCCGCCTCGACGGCTACACCGAGGACGAGAAGGTCGTCATCGCCCGTGACCACCTGCTCCCGCGCCAGCTGGAGCGGGCCGGCCTGAACCGGGACGAGGTCGTCCTGGAGGAGAGCGCGCTGCGCAAGCTGGCCGGCGAGTACACCCGCGAGGCGGGCGTGCGCACCCTGGAGCGGTCCATCGCGCGGCTGCTGCGCAAGGTCGCCGCCCAGCACGAACTGGGCGAGCGGAAGCTGCCGTTCACCATCACCGACGAGGATCTGCGCGGGCTCATCGGACGCCCGCACCATGTGCCCGAGGCGGCCCAGGACCCGGCCGAGCGCCGTACGGCCGTGCCGGGCGTCGCGACCGGGCTCGCGGTCACCGGCGCCGGCGGAGACGTCCTCTACGTCGAGGCCTCCCTGGCCGACCCGGAGACGGGCGCGGCGGGACTGACCCTGACCGGTCAGCTCGGCGACGTGATGAAGGAGTCGGCGCAGATCGCGCTGAGCTTCCTGCGGTCGCGCGGCGCGGAGCTGGAGCTGCCCGTCGGCGACCTGAAGGACCGGGGCGTGCACATCCACTTCCCGGCGGGCGCGGTCCCCAAGGACGGCCCGAGCGCCGGCGTCACGATGACGACGGCCCTGGCGTCCCTGCTGTCCGGCCGCCTGGTCCGCACGGACGTGGCGATGACCGGCGAGGTGTCCCTGACCGGGCGGGTGCTGCCGATCGGCGGCGTCAAGCAGAAGCTTCTCGCCGCCCACCGCGCGGGAGTGACGACCGTCGTCATTCCCAAGCGCAACGAGCCCGACCTGGACGACGTCCCGGCGGAGGTGCTGGAGAAGCTCGACGTCCACGCCGTCACGGACGTCCGCCAGGTCCTCGAGCTGGCGCTCGCGCCCGCCACGAACGGCGCGAAGCCGGAGGTTCCGGTAGCGGCGTGACGGACGCGACCGGAAGATGAAGACGAAGGCCCGGCCCCCGCGAGGGAACGCCGGGCCTTCGCCGCACACCGGGGCGGTGGGGGAGTCGGCGGGTCTGGGGCGGCGACGCCGGGTCGCGGCTGCGGAATACTTAGTGAGCTGCGGCGATGGCGGGCGACCGGTGGAAACGGAACAGGAGTGCTGACGTGCACGAGACGGAGAACGGCGGGGCGTCGCCGCGCGGAGTCGAGCAGGGCGACCGGGAGTTCCTCTCCCTGGAGCGGGAGCTGACGGTGCTGCTGCGCCGCGCCCGCGCCAACCAGGGCGAGATGGCCCGCGAGGTCCACCCCGACCTGGAGTCCGCCGCGTACGGCCTGCTCGTCCGGCTGGAGGAGTGCGGGCGGCAGCGCGCCACCGAACTGGCCGCCTACATCGGCGTCGGCAAGGCCACCATGTCCCGCCAGCTGCGCGCCCTGGAACAGCTCGGCCTGGTCGCCCGCGCCCCCGATCCGGCGGACGGCCGTGCCTGGCTCGTCGACCTCACCGAGGAGGGCCGCACCCGGGTGCGCCGGGTCCGCGAGGCCCGCCGTGAGCGGTACGTCAGCCACTTCTACGACTGGGACCGCAAGGAGATCGCGGAACTGGCCCGGCTGCTGGAACAGCTGAACAGGGGCATGGAGAAGTAGTCTCCGGCGGTCCCGGGGATCTGCTCTACAGCTCCGCGTACACCGCCGTCGCGTCGTCGTGCGGCTTCGCCCGCCCCAGGAACGCCCGGGCGCCGTCCGCCCGCTCCAGGAGCCGCACCCGCTCCACCAGAGCGCGCGTCCCCTCGTCGCGGACGAGGGCGAACAGCTCCGCCCAGTCGCCCTCCCGGAATGTCTCGGTCCAGCGCGTCGCACCGTCCGTCAGCGCGGCCAGGGCCCGGACCCCGGCGCGCGGCACGCTCCCCGTCACCGCCCGCCCGGCCACCGAGGGATCCGCCGCGGCCGTGAAGAAGCCGCCCTCCCGGTTGCGCAGCGTGCCGTCGACCTCCGCGGCGCTTCTCAGCCGCTCGCGCGGCACCCGGGCCAGCCGGTCGTCGAGGACCGGCGTGACCGTGCCGTCGGGGGCGCCGAGCAGCAGCGCCGCGTCGGACAGGACCAGGTACTCCACGGTCTCCGCCGACCAGCGGGCGACGGCCACCGTCGCCTGGGGCGTTCGCGGGTGAGAAAGGTCACAGGTTTCGGCATGGGCGTCGGCGGTACGCGCAATGGCGAGGGAAAGGACCCCGGCCAGCGGAACATCCGTGAACGAAACGGCCAGTTCGGTCAGGGCCCCGCCCAGCCGTGCTGTGAACCAGGGAACCGAATGCAGACAGCCCCCGCCGTCCCCGGGCGGTGTCACCCCGTCGAGGACGACGACCGAACCGCCCTGTCCGCAGGCGGGAAGTCCGACACTCGCGAAGTCCTCGTTGGGGCGGGCCGGATCGCCCGGCTCCGAGACAAGTTCCGTACGCATCCGGCCAGTCTGCACGACCCCTTCACAGCGTTCGCGAAAGGCTCGCATCGACCCCCGAACTCCCGTGGCAGCGCAGGTCAGACGCCTGTTTTAGGTAGGAATAAAGGGCTCCGGGAACGTGTGGTGGCGAATATTCTCAAAGCGCGCCCGTCACGTCCAACCGGCCCGCCCCGCAAGGGCGCAGCGCACGCCAGAGGAACTTGCCCGCCAACTCCCCTCCGATGTTCACTCCTTCGGGTGGCGGGGCAGGCGATGCGCGACCCCCGCCCACCGGCACTGGGAGGGTCGGGGACCGAACCGGACGTACACCGTAATTGACGGATCGTCACATCCGGCCCATGGGTACACGAGTCAGGAATGCGAGCACCGGTGCAGAAGACGCGGCCTCGGCGCACAGGCAGCAAGACGGCCTCCGAGGGGGGCGCGGAGCGCACCCCTGTCGGCAAGGGCCGTCCGACCCATGTACGCAACCGGCTGATCGTCGCCGTGGCCGTGGTGGCCGCGGCCATCGCCGGTGCCGGGACCCCCGGCGTCCTCGCCGCCTCCGGGCAGCTGAAGGACTCCCAGGACCTGGTCACCCTGGCCGAACAGACCCAGGACGCCCTGGTCCTCGCCCAGTCGGTGGCGGACGAGCGGGACGAGGTCACCACCTTCGTCGCGGCCGGCCGCCCCAAGTCCGCCACGCCCTCCGCCGACGGCAGCGCCCGCGTGGACCGGCAGGCCCGCGAGCTGACCGCCGAGGCCGATGTCTCCGCCACGCTGCGCGAGGCCCTCGACTCCCTCGCCTCCGTGCGCGCCTCCGCGCTCACCGGCAAGGGCACCGCCCTGGAGGCGCACCAGGCCTACTCCAAGGTCATCGCCGCGCTGCACGGCCTCGCCGACCGGCTCGCCGAGCAGATGCCGCCCCGTGCGGGCTCCGGCGCACAAGCCCTCGCCGAGCTCGACACCGCCGTACAGCAGGCCGCCGCGACCCGCGGGTTGCTGCTCGCCGCGCTGAACGTGCCCACGACCACCCGGTCCGTCTACGACCCCACCACCGGTCGGACGGCCGACGAGAAGGTCACCACCAAGGCCGACACCGAGCAGCGCAACGCCCTCACGGCCGCCGCCCAGCAGTCCCGGGTGCGCTCCGACGCGGCCCTCACCGAGTTCCGGGAGACCGCGCCCGAGAAGACGGTGGACTCCTACGACTCCACGGTCACCGGCGGCGACGTCGACGGCGCCGAGAAGTACCTGACCGCCCTCACCGGCCAGCCGACGCTCGGCGACGACGAACTCGGTGTGAACGTCAAGAAGGTGGACACGGCGCTCACCGCCCGCGTCGACCTGATGCGCGGCGCGGAGTCCTCGTTCTACGACCACCGCACCAAGGATCTCGCCCAGCTGCGCGACGACGACGTCACCGCGCTGGAGATCCAGGTCGCCCTGCTCGGCGCCATCATGCTGCTGGCCGTCGTCGTCACCACCGGCATGGCCCGCAGCCTCACCTTCCCGCTGTCCGTGCTGCGCCGCGGTTCCGCCCGGCTCGCCGAGGCCGAGAACCCGGTGGAGGCGGAGCCGGTCCGGTTCACCGGCCGCAACGACGAGTTCGCCCAGGTCGTCCGCTCGGTCAACGCCCTGCACGCGCACGCCGTCGCCCTCCACGAGCGCGTCACCACGCTGGAGTCCGACCGCAAGCACCTCGTCGGCCAGCGCCAGAACATGGCCGACGCCCGCGAGGGCATGCGCTCCGAACTCGCCGAGTCCATGGGCCAGTTGGAGCGGCTGCGCGGAGCCATCGGCGGCAGCTTCGTCAACCTGGCCCTGCGCACCCTCGGCCTCGTGGAACGGCAACTCGCCGTCATCGAGACCCTGGAGGAGCGCGAGCAGGACCCCGACCGGCTCGCCACCCTCTTCAAACTCGACCACTTCGCCACGGTCATGCGCCGCCACAGCGAGAACCTCCTCGTCCTGGCCGGCACCGAACACGTCCAGCAACACCCGGGCCCGGTCCCGCTGGTGGACGTGGTCCGGGCGGCCGTCAGTGAGATCGAGCGCTACGAGCGCGTCCGTATCGCCGCCCTGCCCCCGCACGCGCACGTGGCCGGCTTCGCCGCCGACGACCTCAGCCACCTCCTCGCCGAACTCATGGAGAACGCCACCTCGTTCTCCCCGCCGGACCTCCCCGTCGAGATCTCCGGCTGGCTCCTGGAGAACGGTGAGGTCATGCTCTCCGTCCAGGACGAGGGCATCGGCGTCGACGAGGAACGGCTGGCCCGGCTCAACGCCCGCCTCGCCGAGTTCGAGCCGGACAACCCCTACGAGCAGGAGGGCGAGGACGGTCTCGGCCTCGGCCTGTACGTCGTGGCCCGGCTCGCCCAACGGCACGCGGTGCGGGTGCAGTTGCGCGACCAGAAGCAGGGCGGGACGGCGGCCGTGGTGGTCCTGCCGACCCCGCTCCTTGCCGTGCCCTCGGCCGCCGCGGTCCCCGCGACCGCGCCGGCCTCCGCCGCGAACCAGGTGTTCACCCTGCCGGGCGCGGACGCGGAGGCCAACTCCAATGTCCTGCCGGGGCGTTCGAAGAGCACCGCCGACCCGCTGGTGACGCTCGCCGAGAAGGCCGTACGCGAAGCCGGGGAAACGGCGCAGGAGACGGCGCAGGAGACGGCCGCGGAACCGGCGGGGCCGATGCCGGAGGAACCAGCGTCGGAACAGTCCTCCGCCGAGCTGACGATGGAACTCCTGCTGCCGCGTCCGCAGGACGTGGTCCACGAAGACGACGACGTACACGAGCGCGCTCCGGACGAGCCGGAGGAACTCGTCACCGACAAGGGCCTGCCCAAGCGCACCCCCAAGATCACCACACCCGCCCAGGCGCCGCACCGGCGGCCGGGATCCGTCGACGCCGACGCCCTCCGCCGCCGTCTGGGCGGCTTCCGCCGGGGGGCGGAGGCCGGCTATCGCGACGTGGAAGCAGAGATCGCCGATCGAACGGGCCAGAACAGGGTTCCGTCACCTCAAGCACCTCAAGACGCACACGCACATGCCGAAAAAGACACGGGGGGCACAGTCGAGGAGGCAAGCAGTTGACCGCGCCGAGTACCTTCGGACTGAGCAGTGAAGCCCGTAACCTGCACTGGCTCTTGACCAACCTCGTGGAGGAGGTGCCGGGCATCCAGTCCGTCGCGGTCGTGTCCTCCGACGGCCTGTTGCTCCTCTCCTCCGACCCGGGCCGCAACAGCGAGGCCCGCCAGGCGCAGGGCGGCAAACCCACCGGCCCGCGCGGCTCCGCCGCCGACCTCGCCACCATCGTCTCCGGCATCGGCAGCCTCACCATCGGCGCCGCGAAGCTCATGGAGTCCGGCGGGGTGAAGCACACCATGGTCGCCATGGAACACGGCAGCCTCTTCGTGATGTCGATCAGCGACGGCTCCCTGCTCGGCGTCCACGGCTCCGCCGACTGCGACATGAGCGTGGTGGCGTACCACATGGCCCTGTTCGTGGGCCGCGCCGGACACGTCCTGACCCCCGAACTCCGCAGTGAGCTACGGGCGTCACTGGAGCAGGAGCCGTCGGGGAGCGCCCGATGACCGACGCCCCCAAGCAGCAGCTCCCCGTCCGCGGCGGCGACCGCAGGCCGGCCCGGGTGCGCCCCTACTCGCTGACCGGCGGCCGGACCCGCTTCGGCCACGTCCTCCTCGTGGAGACCTTCGTGGCCGCCCTGGAGGCCCCGGACGAGCGCAGGGAACTGACGAACGGCTCGCTGAAGACCACCGTCATGCCGGAGCTGCGCGCCATCGTCGAACTGTGCCGCCGGATGCGCACGGTGGCCGAGATCGCCGCGCTGCTGAAGATGCCGCTCGGCGTGGTCCGCGTGCTCCTCAGCGACCTCGCGGACCAGGGAAAGATCCGTGTGTACGGCACCGGTACCGCCCACGGTACGGGCCGTCCCGACCGCGCTCTGCTGGAAAGGGTGCTGAGTGGACTCCGTCGTCTCTGACGTCGCCTCCTCCTCCGTCGGCGGCGTCGCCCCGCTCGTCGACGTCGAAACCGACGAGAACCTGAAGTCCTGGCAGACGGACCGCACCCGGGCCCCCATCGCCACGAAGATCGTGGTGGCGGGCGGCTTCGGCGTCGGCAAGACCACACTGGTGTCCACCGTCTCGGAGATCACGCCCCTGCAGACCGAGGCGCTGATGACCGAGGCGAGCACGGAGACCGACGACCTCAGCGCCACGCCCGCCAAGCTGACCACCACCGTGGCCATGGACTACGGCCGGCTCACGCTCGACGACGACCTGGTGCTCTACCTGTTCGGCACGCCGGGCCAGCAGCGGTTCTGGTTCATGTGGGACGACCTGGTACGCGGCGCGATCGGCGCGGTCGTGCTCGCCGACACCCGCCGCCTGAAGGACTCCTTCCCCGCGCTGGACTACTTCGAGAGCTGCGGGATGCCGTACGTCGTCGCCGTCAACCACTTCGACGGCAGCGAGCTGTTCGAGCCGCAGGACGTGCGGGAGGCGCTCTCCGTCCCCGCGCACATACCTGTCATGATCATGGATGCGCGGCGCCGGATCTCGGTGATCGAGACCCTCCTGGCCCTGGTGGGCCACGCGCTCGACGAAACCCCCGAGTAACGCCCCGAGGCCCGCAAGGCTTCGAGGCCCTTCAAGGAGTCCCCCGCATGCGGAAGATACTCGTCGTCGGAGCCGGCCAGTCCGGTCTCCAGCTCGCCCTCGGCCTCCAGTCGAACGGGTACGAGGTCACCCTGATGTCCAACCGGACGGCGGACGAGATCCGCTCCGGTCGGGTCATGTCGACGCAGTGCATGTTCCACACCGCCCTCCAGCACGAGCGCGACCTCCAGCTGAACTTCTGGGAGTCCCAGGCCCCGAAGATCGCCGGACTCGGCGTCTCGGTCGCGGCCCCCGGCTCGCACGACCCGGGCCCGACGCAGCGCGCCATCGACTGGGTGGGCACCCTCGACGGCTTCGCGCAGTCCGTCGACCAGCGCGTGAAGATGGCCGGCTGGATGGAGATCTTCGCCCAGCGCGGCGGCCAGCTCGTCATCCACGGCGCGGCCGTCTCCGACCTCGACTACTTCTCCCGCGCCTACGACCTCGTCCTGGTCTCGGCGGGCAAGGGCGAGCTGGTGTCGATGTTCGCCCGCGACCCCGAGCGCTCCCCGTACACCGAGCCGCAGCGCGCCCTCGCCGTCTCCTACGTCCACGGTCTGGGCCCGCGCCCCGAGCACCCGGACACGGAAGCGGTCCGCTGCAACCTCGTCCCCGGCGTCGGCGAACTCTTCGTCATGCCGACGTTCACCACCTCCGGCCGCGCCGACATCCTCTTCTGGGAGGGCATACCCGGCGGCCCCCTCGATGTCTTCAACGGCGTGAAGGACCCGGCCGAGCACCTCTCCCTGACCCTGGGACTCATGGAGAAGTTCACGCCGTGGGAGTACGCGCGCGCCACGAAGGCCGAACTGACCGACGCCGGCGGCACGCTGGCCGGCCGCTACGCGCCCACCGTCCGCAACCCCGTCGGCCGCCTCCCCGGCGGCGGACTGGTCCTCGGCGTCGCGGACGTCGTCGTCGCCAACGACCCGATCACCGGCCAGGGTTCCAACTCCGCCGCCAAGTGCGCGGCCGCGTACCTCGACTCGATCCTCGAGCACGGCGAGAAGGAGTTCGACGAGGAGTGGATGCGGGCGACCTTCGACCGCTACTGGAACACCGCGCAGTACGTCACCAAGTGGACGAACGCGATGCTCGGGCCGCCGCCGGAGCACATCGTGAACCTGCTGGGCGCGGCCGGCCAGCTCCCGCCGGTGGCTGATCGTTTCGCCAACGCCTTCAACGACCCGGCGGACTTCGAGAACTTCTTCTACGAGCCCGAGAAGACGGCCGCCTACCTGACCTCGGTCACGGGAGCCTGACGGCGGCCGGATGCCCCGGTGTTCTCCGGACGTACGGCTCCGAGGGCGGGGTGGGAGGCGATCGGGGAGATCCTGATCGTCCCTCCCGCCAGTTCGGTGATCGCGGCGAGCTGTGCGGCGGTCAGGGAGGCCAGGAGTTCCTCGACGTCGTCGAGGCGCCGGCGGACGTCGTCCCGCTGCTTCCCGGTCCGCTCGGCGAGGGTGAGCTGCCGGTCCAGGGCGGTGCGGGCGGCGCGGGCCAGCTCGTCGGCCCGGCGCTCCCGGCCCGCGAGCCGCCCCACCGTCTCGACCCGCTCCCGCGCCAACTGCCCGATCACATGCCCCTGGTCCAGGGCCTGCTGCGGATCGCGGGCCAGCAGCAGCCGTACGTAGGGGGAGATGTCGGTGCTGCCCTGGTACTGCTGCCGGGCCAGCCGCCCGGCCGCGCCCCGGCTCTCGTGCAGGGTCAGCCGGGCCTTCGCCAGAGCCGCGTCCAGCCGCCCGGTCTCGGCCCGCCGCCTAGTCAGCTCCTCCTCGGTCGCGTGGTAGGCCTCGGCGGCCCGTTCCGCCTCCCGGCACAGCCGCCGAAGATCCGTCAGCAGCTCGGCGACGGTCCGTGTGCCGGGTGCCGGCGGTTGCTCCGCTACGGCGACGGTCCGTGTGCCGGGTGCCGGCGGTTGCTCCGGTGCGGCGGCGGTCCGTGTGCCGGGTGCCGGCGGTTGCTCCGGTACGGCGGCGGTCCGTGTGCCGGGTGCCGGCGGTTGCTCCGGTGCGGCGGCGGTCCGTGTGCCGGGTGCCGGCGGTTGCTCCGCTACGGCGACGGCGGTGCCGGGGGCCAGCAGGGACCCGCAGGCCAACGCCGCCGCCGTGGCGACCGTACAGGCCAGACGCGGCAGCCTTCCTGACACGTCATCACCTCCGCCGCGGGGGAGGCGCCCGGGTGGCGGCTCCGGCCCGCAGGCCGAGCATGGGGCGTGCGGACGCGCGGCGCGCGCCGGGCGTGCGCGGTTCGGCGCAACGAGGTCACTCGTCGGCGTCGTCGTCGCGGCCGCCCGGCGTGGGGGTTTCCGGTTTTGACCATGGCCACTTCAGGCGGTCGGTGGCCTTTCCCTCCGGTTCGTACGCGTACTTCCACCCCAGTTGCAGCCCCAGCCGCTTGCTCCGTCCGCGGGGGACGCGCCGGTAGACCAGGACCGTCGGCGGGCCGCCCGCCGCGTCGGGGACGGGGATGCGGTACGTCTTCGGCGGGTGCCCGGTCGGGCCCAGCAGCACGGGCAGGACGCGGCCGTCCATGGGCCCGCCCTCGAAGGGGGTGTCTTGGCTCTTCACGCCACCAGTGTCGCGCCCCGGTGCCGGTCAGTCCCGCGCGGCCAGCGCGTCCCGCACCAGCTGGGCGGTCTGCGCGTCCCGCGCCGCCGTCACCGTGAGGACCGCGACGAACTGCTCCACCAGCCAGTCCCGCAGCTCCTCGACGTCCGGCTCCTTGCCCTCGTCCAGCCAGATCAGCGAGGCCGCCTCGACCGCGGTGATCCACATCCGCACCGTCATCCGCAGCCGGGGGCCGGGAGCGGCGACCCCGAGGTGGCGGTAGATGTGCTCGGCGGCGGCCCGCCGTACGCCGTCCACGATCGCGGTCGTACGGGAGGTCTCCACCACGCTGCCGCCCTGGAGCAGCGCGCTGAAACCGGCGTCGTGCCGGCCGACGAAGCCGAGGTAGCGGTCCAGGGCGCGGGCGAGCCGGGGGAGGAGGGGGCCGTGTCTGGGCTCGTCGAAGCAGTGCTCCAGCTCTTCGGCCGCGGATCTGAGCGCGGCCTCGTACAGCTGCTGTTTGCCGCCCGGGAAGTACCGGTAGACGAGGGGGCGCGAGACCCCGGCTGCCTCGGCCACGTCGTCCAGGGAGACGTCCTCGGGGGCGCGGTGCGCGAAGAGGGTGAGGGCGGCGTCGAGGAGTTGGCTGCGCCGCTCCTCGACACTCAGGCGACGGTAGGCGGGGGCGGCGGGCATAAGGGCAGGGTAGTCGTCCGGGTGCGGGTTCGTTGTGGCTGGTCGCGGCACCCGCCCCTATGCCAGGAGCCCGGACGACTTCCAGAGCTGCCGCCCTACCCCCCGCAGCACTCCTATGTCGTCCAGGAAGTCCGTCAGCCGTTTCGCCCCCGTCTGCATGACCTCCCGGCGATGGCCGCTCGCTTTCACCTGGGCCTGGGCCTCTCGCCTGTCCAGGCCCACGTTCGTGTAGACCTCCGGATTCACGAAGGCCACCGAGAAGATCCGGGCGAACTCGCCCGACGTCACCCGGGTGAACTCCTGCGACCAGCGTGGCGCGGTCACCATCTGGCGCCGCAGTTCCTCGCGGGCGTACCGGACATGCCGGGCCTCCTCCACCACATGGATCCGCGTGACGCCCCGGACCAGGGGCTGGACCCGCTCGTCAGGGAAGGTCAGCCGCTGCATCCAGTCGAGCACCTCCTCGCCGAGCAGCGTCGCGGTGAAGGAGCCGGGGGTGGTGGAGATCGTCTTGAAGAGGCGGCCGAGGTTCTGGTGGGCCCGGCTCACCGGGTACCAGGGTGTACCGCCCTGGGAGATCAGCCGGGCGAACATCTTCGAGTGCCGGCACTCGTCCTCGATCTCGGTGAGCGCGTACCGCACATGCGCGCTCGTCGCCGCCTTGTCGTAGATGTGCCGGACGAGCAGCTGCATCAGGATGATCTCGAACCAGATGCCCAGCGAGGCCAGCGCCGCCGCCTCGTGCCGGGACAGGAGAATCCGCTGTTCCTCGCTCATCCGCTTCCACATCGGGGTCCCGTACAGCGACACCAGCTCCGGCGGCCAGAACCACTTGCCCTCCTCGAAGGGCGCGTCCCAGTCCAGCTCACGGTCGGGGTCGAACGAGTGCTTCGCGGAGGACGCCAGCAGTCGCTCGGCCACCCGCTCCCGGTCCTTGAGGAGGCCCAGCGCGTCCCGCAGCCCGTCGAGCGCGTCGGCTTCCGTGGGGGTCGTCGGAGTCGTCGTCATGGCTCTTATGAGACTGCCTGTCAGCAAGCGCGTCAATCCCCCCGGCGTTACTTCTCACACGTCTTGTTGACCCGTCGTCCGGCCCCGTGTGAGCCTGCGGGACATGCCCACATATGACCTGTACGCCAGGGATCCGGGTGATCCGCACTGGACGGTCCCGGCGACCGGTGCCGCCCGCTTCAACTGGGAGTACGACGAGGGACGCGACCGTCTCCTCGCCCTCTACCAGAAGGGCAAGGACAAGCAGTGGGACGGGCAGCGGCGCATCGACTGGGAGCTCGAGGTCGACCCGTACGACCCCCTCGGCGTCCCCGACGAGTCGATGTCCCTGTACGGCACCCGGCACTGGGCCAAGCTCACCGGCAAGGACAAGGGCGAGCTGCGCCGGCACCTCGCGTCCTGGCAGTTCAGCCAGTTCCTGCACGGCGAGCAGGGCGCGATGGTCTGCGCCGCCCGGATCGTGGAGTCGGCCCCCGACCTGGACGCCAAGTTCTACTCGGCCACCCAGACCATGGACGAGGCCCGGCACGCCGAGATCTACGGCCGCTTCCTGCACGAGAAGATCGGGCTGCTCTACCCCGTCAACGACAGTCTGCGCTCGCTCCTCGACGACACCCTGCGCGACAGCCGCTGGGACCTGCCGTACCTCGGGATGCAGGTCCTCATCGAGGGCCTGGCCCTCGCCGCGTTCGGCATGATCCGCGACACCACCGACAAGCCGCTGCCGAAGCAGATCCTGGCCTACGTCATGCAGGACGAGGCCCGGCACGTCGCCTTCGGACGTATGGCGCTGCGCGACCACTACCGCCACCTCACCGACGCCGAGCTGCGCGAACGCGAGGAGTTCGTCATCGAGGGCTGCTACCTGATGCGGGACCGGCTGCGCGGGGTGGAAGTCCTGGAGAACTTCGGCATTCCCAGGGCGGAGGCGGAGGAGTACAGCGAGCGCTCCCCCTTCCTGGCCCTCTTCCGCAAGCTCCTCTTCTCCCGCATCGTCCCCTGCGTGAAGGACATCGGCCTGTGGGGCGAGCGGCTCCAGCAGGCGTACGTCGACATGGGCGTGTTCGAGATGGGCGACTCCAACCTCGACCTCCTGATGACCCAGGACGAGGAGACCGCGGAACGGCTGGACGCCGAGCGGTTCGCGGCGGAGGAGCGGGAGCGGGTCGCGGAGGTGACGGAGGCGATCACCGCAGGGGGTACCGAGGGCTGACATATCCCCCGTATGCAGTAACGTGCGTGACGTGTCCACGCCTCCTCCGCCGCCGCCCCCGAACCCGTACGGCCCACCGCCCCCGCAGGGTCCGTACGCGCCGGGCCCGTACGGCCAGCAGCCCGTGCCGCAGCAGCCGTACGGAACGCCGTACCCCCAGCCCCACCCCTACCCTCCGCAGCCCTACGGCGCCTGGCCCCCGCCCCCGCCTCCGAAGAAGCGGCGGCTCGGGCTGATCCTCGGCATCGTGGGCGGCGTCGTCGGCGTGGTCGTGGCGCTCCTGGTGGCGCTGGCGCTGATCGGCGTGGGGGTCGAGAAGAACTTCCCGGCCGCCGAGTACCAGCTGACCCTGCCGGAAACGCTGGTCGACGGCCGCTACGAACTCGCCGACGACCTCTCCGGCACCGAGGGCCAGAAGATCGAGGACGAGATGGACGGCGCCTGGGACGCCAAGGTCACCGACTCCAAGGTCGGTCAGTACAACCTGGGCGGCGACGCGACCAAGGGCCTGCTGGTGATCTCGGGCATGTACGGCCGCTTCCAGAACACGGACGGCAACCGCGACAGCATGCTGAAGGGCGTGGGCGGGGCCGACGGACTGACGGTGGCCGTGCCGCCGAAGGACTTCCGCCCCAGCGGCTCGGACACCACCGTCACCTGCGAGGTGGTCACCCAGAAGGAACTCGGTACGACGCTGACGTACCCCGTCTGCGCCTGGGTGGACGGCAACACGGCGGCCGTCGTCGCGCCGATCACCGCGCAGGCCGCCACGCAGGAACCCTCGGACGTGCAGCTGGAGTTCTACGCGAAGCTCACCCTCCAGATCCGCTCCGAGACCCGCAAGCCCCTGTAGGAGCCGGGGTCAGACCGAGCAGCCCAGCCCCTCGGGCACGTCGAAGCTCACCGGCTCCGCGCCCTGTGGCGGGAAGGACGTCCGCAGGGTGAAGGCGTAGGGCGTCGGGCCGTTGGTCCGCAGGTGCAGCAGCCGGGCCTCCGCCTCCGCGACCGTGGGGCGGTGGCCCGCCGGGACCCACCACAGGGCCACCATCGCCTCCGCCACGCGCTCGAACCACTCCCTCCGGCGCGCGAGCATCTCACGGTGCTGCCCCTGGTACATGTACGCGGTCAGGGCGTCGGTGTCCCGCCACACCGACATGTTGATGATCAGCCACGCGTCCCCGAAGACCTCGATGTCGGTCGCGTCGCCCCCGTCCGACTGGAGCCGCCACACAAAACCCTGCGCGGCGTCGGCGTCGGCGTTGACCGGGTCGAGGGCGTCGACGAAATCCTTCAGCTCCGGTGAGTCCAGAGGGAACTTGAGGCGGGCGAGGTTGACCTGGGCGAGTTCGAAAGCGGCAGTGGCGTCAGTCATGCGCGAACGGTAGAACGCACCTGTCGGCTCCGGGAACCCCCCGTCTCACGACCTGAGCACCGCCTCCATCACCCTCCGCGCGATCGGCGCCGCCATCCCGCCCCCGGTGATCTCCCCGCGGTCGGCCGCCCCGTCCTCCACCACCACCGCCACCGCGACACCCGGCTCCATGTCCCGGTCCCCCCGCGCCCAGGACACGAACCAGGCGTACGGCGTCCCGGCGTTGCCGATGCCGTGCTGGGCGGTGCCGGTCTTGCCGCCGACGGTCGCGCCGGGGATCGCCGCGTTCGTCCCGGTGCCCTCGCGCACCACGTCCTCCATCAGCTCCCGCAGCCGCAGCGCGGTCGAGGGGTACATCACCTGGCGCAGCGGACGCGAACCGGCCGTGGCCACCGTCGCCCCGCCCCGCCGGGTCTTCCGCTCCACCAGGTACGGCTCCCGCACCTGGCCCCCGCCCGCGACCGCCGCCGCCACCATCGCCATCTGCAGCGGTGTCGCCCGGGTGTTGTACTGCCCGATCGACGACAGCGCGAGCTGCGCCCGGTCCAGCGAGGTGTCGAAGGTACTGGTGGCCACCGAGAACGGGATCCGCACGCCCTCGTCGTTGAAGCCGAACGCCCGCGCCGTGCGCGACATCCGCGCCAGACCGACATCCACCCCGAGCTTCGCGAACACCGTGTTGCACGACCACTCGAACGCCACCCGCAGCGGAGCGTCCTCGCAGCCGCCGCCCTCGTTGGTCAGCCGCGTCGTCGTCCCCGGCAGGGTGTAGGGGGCGGGGGAGTCCGTCGGCTCGTCCAGATCGGTGATCATCCCCGAGTCCAGTGCCGCCGCCGCGGTCACCACCTTGAAGGTCGACCCCGGCGGATACGTCTGCCGGACCGCCCGGTTCAGCATCGGCCTGTCCGGATCGCCGTTCAGCCGCGCCCAGGCCCGCTCGGCCGCCGCGTCGTTCCCGGACAGCAGGGCGGGGTCGTACGACGGGGACGACACCAGTGCCAGGATCCGCCCCGTCGCCGGCTCCACCGCCGCCACCGCCCCCTTGCGCCCGCGCAGCCCCGCGTAGGCGGCCTCCTGGGCGCGGCGGTTCAGGGTCGTGACGACGTCCCCGCCCGCCGGCCGGCCCCGCGTCATGTCGCTCCACAGCGGGAACGGCGCGAGCAGCGGATCGACGCCCGACAGTACGTCGTCCTCGGCGTGCTCCAGGAACGTCGTGCCGTACTCCTGCGAGGCGAACCCGGTCACCGGCGCGTACAACGGCCCGTCGCGGTACGTCCGTTCGTAGCGCAACTGCTCACGGGTGTCCCGGGAGCCGGTGACCGGGGCGCCGCCGACCAGGATGTCGCCGCGCGGCCGGCCGTAACGGGCGATGGAGTCACGGCGGTTGGCCGGGTTGTCGTCGTAGGCCGAGGACTCGACGACCTGGACGCGCGCGGCGTTGACCAGCAGCGCCAGCAGGAGCAGGGCACAGAAGACGGCGGCGTGCCGGATGTGCCGGGTCACTCCGGTACCTCCCTGGTCATGGGGCGGCCTTTCCGTCGTACTGGCGTCGCGCCGAGTCGCTCACCCGGATCAGCAGCGCCACGATCGCCCAGTTGGTGACGACCGACGAGCCGCCCTGCGCCAGGAACGGCATAGCCATGCCGGTCAGCGGGATCAGCCCGGTCACCCCACCCGCGATCACGAACACCTGGAGCGCCACGATCGAGGCGAGCCCGACGGCCAGCAGCCGCCCGAACGGGTCGCGCAGGGCGAGGCCCGCCCGGTAGCCCCGCTCGACCAGCAGGCCGTAGAGGAGGAACAGCGCCGACAGACCGGCAAGGCCGAGCTCCTCCCCCGCCGTCGCCAGGATGAAGTCGGACTTCGTGGCGAAGCCGATGAGGATCGAGTGGCCGAGCCCGAGGCCGGTGCCGAGCACACCGCCCGCGGAGAAGGAGAACAGCGACTGGGCCAGCTGGTTGGGTCCCTGGCCCGCCTCGATCGTCGCGAACGGGTGCAGCCAGTCCTCGATCCTGCTGTGCACATGCGGTTCGAGCCGGCCCACGGCGACCGCGCCGAGCGACGCCAGCAGCAGCCCGACCGCGATCCAGCCGGTGCGCCCGGTGGCGACGTACAGCATGATCACGAAGAGGCCGAAGAAGAGCAGGGATGTCCCCAGGTCCCGCTCCAGGACCAGGACGCCCACGCTCAGCAGCCAGATCGCGACGATCGGGCCGAGCACCCGGCCGGTCGGCAGCTGCATGAACCAGATCTTCCGGCCCGCGTACGCCAGCGCCGTGCGGTTCGCGGCCAGATACGCCGCGAAGAACACCGCGAGCAGCACCTTCGCGAACTCCCCCGGCTGGATGGAGAACCCGGCGATCCGGATCCAGATCCGGGCACCGTTCACCGCCGGGAAGAAGATCGGGAGGGTGAGCAGGGCGAGCGCGGCGACGACACAGACGTACGCGTACCGCTGGAGGAACCGGTGGTCGCGCAGCGCCGCCACGACCAGGATGAAGAACGTGACGCCCAGGGTGGACCACACGAGTTGGGCGGGCGCCGCGCGGTCGCCGGGGGTCTCCAGGTCCAGCCGGTAGATCAGCACCAGCCCGATCCCGTTGAGCAGCACACCGATGGGGAGCAGCAGCGGATCGGCGTAGGGGGCGCGCACACGCACCGCGAGATGCGCGAGGAGCGCGAGCACACCGAGCCCGGCGCCGTAACCGACGGCGCCGGGCGGGACGGTGCCGCTGCGGGCGAGGCCGACCGCGCAGTAGCCGTACACGCAGAGCAGGACGGCCAGGACGATGAGGGCGAGTTCGATGCCCCGGCGCCGGGGGAGGCGTACGGCGGCGGCGGATGCCTCGACTCTCGTCACGTCCGTCATGTTCGCCATGTTCGCCATGTCGGGAACTTACCCAAATGTCAGCACCAACGCGGTGCCTCGCCGATGTTGTCGATGTAGCGCGCCGCGCCCCAGGCCCAGGTGCCGTCCGTGAGGAGGTACCAGAGGGGGTTGCCGTCGACGTTCTGACCGGAGGTCTTGCAGAAGATCGAGACGATGTCGCCGCGGTGCACGACCCGGATCACCTGGCTGGCGCGGGTGGGCCTGCTGCGCAGGAGCAGTTGGCCGGCGGTTACGCGTCCGCGGTACCGGCCGCTGTTGTTGCTGTTGTTGTTGTTTCCGTTGTGGTCGCCGCTGCCGCTCTGGTTCCACTGGTTGCTCTGGTTGCTCTGGCCGTTCTGGCTGCTTTCGTTTCCGTTGCTGTTTCCGCTGCTGTTGCTGTTGCCGTCGCCCTCGTCCCACTGGCTGGAACCGGTGTTGCCGCCGGTGTCGTTCCATTCGTTGTCGGCGTTCGCGGGGGTCACGGCGGCGGTGGTGACGAGGGCCCCGGCGGCGGCCGTTATGGCGAGACGGGTGAGGGCGGAGCGGCGCAGGGACATGGCGATACCTCCGTGCAGGCGGTGGATCTTGGGGGAAGCTGACTTATCGCCACATTAGGAGCGGTTCGGGCGTGTCGCCCCTTACGCTGCGCCATCAGGGAGGCGGGCCCCGGCGGGCGGGGTCTGAGGGAGCGTCAGGGTGGCCACCGCCCCGCCGTCGGCCGCGTTGGCGAAGGTCAGCGCGGCGCCCAGTACATCCGCCTGCCCCACCGCGATGGTCAGCCCGAGTCCGTGCCCCTTCGCACCGCCCTCCGTGCGGAAGCGCTGCGGCCCGTGTGCCACGAGGTACTCCGGATAGCCGTCCCCGTGGTCCCGTACGGCGACGACGGCCCCGTCCACCGTCAGCACGACCGGCACCCGTCCGTGCCGGTGCGCGTTGGAGACCAGGTTGCCCAGCACCCGTTCCAGACGCCGCCGGTCGGTCTCCACCCGCGTGTCCCGCACGATGCTGACCTCGGTGTCCGTCCCCGACGCCCGCACCACCCGCCCGGCCAGCGCGCCGAGCGCCTCGTCGTCCAGCTCCAGCCGCTCCCGCCCGGTGTCGAGACGGGAGATCTCCAGCAGGTCCTCGGTGAGCGTGCGCAGCGCCGCCACCCGGTCGCGCACCAGCTCCGTCGGCCGGCCCGGCGGCAGCAGTTCGGCCGCCGCGTGCAGCCCGGTCAGCGGCGTGCGCAGCTCGTGCGCCACGTCGGCGGTGAAGCGCTGCTCGCTCAGCAGCTTGCCCTGGAGGCTCGCCGCCATGGTGTCGAGCGCGACGGCGACGGCGGCCACCTCGTCCTGCGGCAGGGCCGGCTGCTTGGAGCGGGGGTCGTCCACCCGGGCGTCCAGATCGCCGGCGCTGATCCGCCGGGCGACCCGCGCGGTGGCGTGCAGCCGCCGGGTCACCCGGGTCACCGCGAACGCGCCGATCAGCAGCGTCACGCCGATCGCCAGCCCCGACGACCAGAGGATCGCGGAATCGAGCGCCTCGATGGTGCGGGCGCTCTGCGCGTAGTCGACCCCGACGGCGAGGACGCGCCCGCCGTCCACCGGACCGGCCGCCCACATCGTGGGGCGCCCCCGGTGATCGGCGACCATCGTGCCGCGCTCCCCGGCCAGCGCCAGGGTGCGCAGCGCCTTCGGCAGCCCCGGCGGATCGACGCCCGCACCCCATCCGAGGGTGTCCCCGGCCTCGAACGCCGTCGTCGCGTCCGTCAGCCGGGACAGTGCGAGGTCGCGGGCCTCGCCGACGGTCTGGTTGGTCACCGAGACGTGTACGAGGACGCCGAGCATGGCGGCCAGGGCGCAGCACATCACCGTGATGAACACGGCGGCCTTCACGGCGAGCGTGCCGGACCACTGGGGGAGCACGGGCCTCATCGGCCGCTCGCGGAGGGGGAGGGGGAGGCGCTGGGGCTGGGGCTGGGGGAGTGCGTCAGGCGGCCGGTTCGGCCGGTGCGCAGCATCTCGTCGTGGGTGAGCAGCATGGCGTGCTGCTGCTGGTCCCAGGTCCACTGCAGCCGGTACTCGTAGCCCGCGACCTCCGAAGGGGCCCGGATGATCACGGACCGGCCGGCCAGTTCGACCGTGCTCACGGCGTCCTCGTACGACATGATCTGCACGAGCCGGCCGTCGCGGACGGTGTAGACGCGTACGGCGGTCAGATTTCCCGGCAGCTGACGGAAGCCCAGTGTCATCTCGTCGTGGCCGTCGCCGGTGAGGTCGCGGTAGTAGGCCTTGAGGACGGGACACCGGCCCGGGTCCTTGCTGTTCCCGCCGCAGTCGGCCATCCGGCGGGCGGTCTCGTCGTAGGCCCCGGCGGAGTAGTCGCCCGGGTCCGCGGCGATCTCGGCGCGCACGACGGCCACCGGGTCGACCTCGTGGATGTCCCCGTCGGGCACGGTGACGCCCTTCACCACCTCGGTCTCCACCTCGCCGATCTCGAAGGCGGGACTGGAGGCCGGGGTCAGCTGCGGCCAGAGCTTGTCCGGGCTGACCGCGGTCGGGGTGGCACCGGCGCCCTGCAGCCCGCCGGCGTCACCGCAGCCCGCGGTGACCGAGGCCAGCAGGACGGCTGCGGCTACGGCGAGAGCGGTGCGGATGGGGCGCGTGGGATGCGTGGGGCGCATGGGACGCATGGGGCGATTGGGTGGCACGGGACTCCTGTGATGCATGGTGATGCCAGGCCTCGTACACCCTATTCGTACGGAAGTCCTTTTTGTGGATCACGTAGGTCCGCTGCGGAGGCCGTTCGCGCTGCTTACGCGGCTCGCGCTGCTTACGCGGCTCGCGGGGCTTGCGCTGCTCGCGGGGCTCGCGCTGCTTGCGCTGCTTACGCGGCTTACGCGGCTCGCGCTGCTTACGCGGCTCGCGCTGCTCACTCGGCGAGTTCCTCCAGCAGCCTGGCCGTCGGCAGCCCGGCCCGGAGGTACTCGACGAACAGCTCGTTGTGCAGGGCCCACGGCGAGCGGCGCGACCGTATCAGCCGGACGGCGTCGTCGGCCGAGTGCCCCCGGCGCATCAGGGTGTGCGCGACGACCAGCCCGGAACGGTTGTACCCGTGGTAACAGCGGACGAGGACCTTGCGCCCCGCGTCCAGCGCGTCGCCGGCGGCCTGCGCCAGCCGGATCACGCCCGCGAGCTGGGTGCCGTCCAGCGGACCGTCCGGAATCGGCCACACCTGGTGCTCGACGCCCTGATCCGGCCCGTGCCCGGGCAGCCGCAGCAACGTCTGTACGAGATCGAACTCGTCCCGCACCACGGCGAACGCCGGCTGTCCCGAAGGCCCCCGGTACTCGTGCCCGCCCATCCACAGCCCCGGCGCGATCTCGTCCCACGGACGGTCCGGAGCCGGTACGTCGGGTTGCTTCCTGCGGGTCCGCAACGGCGCCTCCCGGAACGCGCTCCATGTGTCCTACAAGGATGCTTCCTGCGACGTACTTCGTACGGCTTCCTGAGGAACTGCCCAACTCGCGCCAAAGGTAACCGCCTTCTTGCCCCTGGAGCACCCCTCCTGTTCCCATGGTCATGGGGTGATGGTGCATGAGCGGACTGCGCGTCGTACCGACCTGGCGACACGGCCGGGAGCGGCTCTACGTCTGTCTCACGGACGGCAGGAACATCGCCTGGTACGACCGTGAGACAGCCCGGATCAACCTGCTCAGCGACGAGAGCAGGGATGACGTACTGGAAGCGCTGGGCCCCTTCATCGCCGGCCCGGTCACCGTCGGCCCGCCACCCGTGCCGACGCCCGCCGAACTGGCCAGGCTCTCCCTCCACCCGGACGACGACCTGGCCCCCAACCGCCCCGGCGAGGCCCTTCTGATCGCCCTCGACCGCGCCCCGGGCCCGGGCCGCCGCCTGCGGACCGACCCGCGCCGAAGCGCCCTGACCGCCGAGCAGACGGTGGGCGAGGCCCTGGACCGCCTCGACGCGGCGGGCTGGCACACCCTCCACTCGATCCCGCTCCCCGGCGGCGACCGACTCCACCACCTGGCCATCGGCCCCGGCGGCCTCTTCGCGGTCCACACCCTGTACGCCCGTAAGCAGCGGGTCCGTATCGCCGACCCCCTCGTCACCCTGGGCCGACGCGCTCCGGAACCCCTCCTGCGCCGAGTCCGCTCCACCGCCTCCCGCGCGTCCCACGCCCTCACCGCCGAGGTCCACCCCGTGCTGGCCCTCGTCTCCCCGGCCGACGTCAGTTTCACCACCACCCCTCGCGAGGTCCGCGTGCTCACCGACCTGGACCTCCCGACCCTGTCCCGCCTGGGCGGAGTCCTCAAACCGGCCGACGTGGAGGCGCTGCACGCCATATCCCGAGACCGCAACACCTGGACCCGCCTCTAGGCCTGTCCGGCGGATCATGCCGGGACAGCCCGGGGGCTTGGCCCGCCCACGTGAGTTGATCAGGCACCGTTGCCCTCCTCCGGCGGCTGGGGGCGGAGGCTTGGGGGCTGCTGGTTCCTGGACGAGCGGGAGGGGTGCCTGCCGAGGCCGAGTGCCTGCCAGGGGCCGGAGCCTGGGGGTCGGAGCCCGGGGGACGGTGGGGTGCTTCTTGGCTGACCGAGTCGGGTGGATGGGGGGTGAGGTGGTTACGGGAGTGGGGTCGCGCGGCCTTCGTCCAGCAGCGGTGCCAGCAGGTCGCCCCCCTCCCGTACGCGCGCCATCACATCCGGCGCCCGCAGCACCAACCCCTCCGCCCCACTCACGCCGGCCCCCTCCACCTCGTCCCATGTGACCGGCGCCGACGCGGTCGGCTCGGCAGCCGCTCGCAGGGTGTACGGCGTCGCCGTCGTCTTCCGCGCGGCGTTCTGGCTCCAGTCCACGAACACCTTCCCCGCCCGCAGACTCCGCGTCATCCGATGCAGCGCCAGCCCGGGCATCGCCCGCTCCGCCTCCACGGCCAGCCGCTTCGCATACTCGGTGACCTCCTGGGACGACGCCCCCCGCACCGCCGCCAGCAGATGCAGCCCCTTCGCCCCGGACGTCTTCGCGTACGCCTCTATCCCGTCCCCCGCCAGCCGCTCCCGCAGCCACAACGCGACCTCGCAGCACTCCACGACGCTCGCCGGCGCCCCGGGATCCAGGTCGAAGACGAGCCGGTCCGCCTGCCCGGGCTCCTGGATCACCCACTGGGGCGTATGGAACTCCGTGACGAGATTCGTCGCCCACACCAGACTCGCCAGATCCTGCACCAGCACCATCCGGGCCGGCCCCTCCGACCGGGGCACCTCGGCGGTCGTGACCCACTCGGGCGTCCCCGGCGGCACGTTCTTGGCGAAGAACACCTGCCCGTCGGGCCCGTCCGGGTAGCGCAGGAAGGACAG
The DNA here is from genome assembly GCF_042653945.1 of Streptomyces vulcanius. Taxonomy (NCBI): domain Bacteria; kingdom Bacillati; phylum Actinomycetota; class Actinomycetes; order Kitasatosporales; family Streptomycetaceae; genus Streptomyces; species Streptomyces vulcanius. The sequence goes on from NZ_JBHSFK010000024.1 coordinate 31,240, forward strand.
CGGCCGATCGCGCAGATGGGGGAGCAGGGCATCGGCGACCGATGCGTAGTAGTGCAGTACCTCCCCCTTGGTGAACCCGGTCGCCGGATAGAGCACCTTCTCCAGATTGCTGAGCGCGAGCCGCCGCCCCTCCACCTCCGCAATGGGCGTCATACGATAAGAATCACACGAAAATGGAACATAACGCCTGTAACGCCTTTAAGGCCTGTAACGCCCGCCCCCTCCCCCTCCCCCCAGGAGCGTGCTGCCCGTGCGATCCATATGGAACGGCGCCATCTCCTTCGGCCTCGTCAGCATCCCGATCAAGCTGGTGAACGCCACCGAGAGCCACTCGATCTCCTTCCGCCAGATCCACACCGAGGACGGTGGACGCATCCGCTACCGCAAGGTCTGCGAGCTGGACGACCGCGAGGTCAGCTCGGCGGAGATCGGCAAGGGCTACGAGGACGCGGACGGCTCGATCATCCCGATCACGGACGAGGACCTGTCCCACCTGCCGATCCCGACCGCGAAGACGATCGAGATCGTGGCCTTCGTACCGGCCGACCGCATCGACCCGCTCCAGATGGACGCCGCGTACTACCTCCAGGCCGGCGGCGCCCCCGCCGCGAAGCCGTACACCCTCCTCCGGGAGGCGCTGAAGCGCAGCAACAAGGTCGCCATCGCGAAGTACGCCCTCCGCGGCCGCGAACGCCTGGGCATGCTCCGTGTGGTCGGCGACGCGATCGCCATGCACGGCCTGCTCTGGCCGGACGAGGTCCGCGCCCCGGAGGGAGTCGCCCCGGAAACCGATGTCACCGTCCGTGACAAGGAACTCGACCTCGCGGACGCCCTGATGGACACCCTCGGCGAGGTCGACCTCGACGACCTGCACGACCAGTACCGCGAGGCCATGGAGGAACTCGTCGCCGCGAAGGCGGCCGGCGAGGTACCCCCCGAGATCCCGTCCGCCGCCACCGGCGGCAAGGTCCTGGACCTGATGGCGGCACTGGAGAGCAGCGTGCGAGCGGCGAAGGAGTCCCGAGGCGAGGAACCCTCGGAGGAAGAGGCGGAGGTCAGCAGCCTCCCGCAACGCAGAGCGTCCCGTACGGCGCCCAAACAGACGGGCGGCAAGAAGTCGACGGCCGAGTCCACCCAGAGCGCGAAGAAGACGACGGCGGCGAAGAAGACCACGCCCCAGAAGTCGACGGCGAAGAAGACCACCACGGACAAGGCCACCACGAACAAGACGACGGCGAAGAAGACAACAGCCAAGAAAGCAACAGCCAAGAAAACAGCAGCCAAGAAGACAGCCGCCCGCAAACGCACGGCCTGACCACCGGCACCTCGCTCACGCGGCCTCCTCCAGAACACCACCGCTCTCCACCGCGGGTACTCCGGCCCGAGTCCGCCCCGGAAACAGCACCAGCCCCGTCCCCACCACCAGCCCCACCGAAGCCGCCACGGGGAACCGTCCTCCGTAGGCGAACCCATGCCCCGCGAAGTACGTCAGCACCCAGACGCTCACTCCGATCCCGGCCCACACCCGCCAGGCCGCGGCCCACCGCAGCCCCACACCGGGCCGCAACCTCCCCTCCAGCCCCGCCAGCCGCCGCTCCAACGGCCGCAGTCCCCGTACGACACCTGCCAGGACGGCCCCGAGCACCAGCAGCCAGGGCATCCGGAGCGCCCACCAGCCCGCCGAACCGTACCGGGGCTCGGGAGCGAGGTCCGTCAGATAGAAGGCGGCGGCGACCACCAGCACCGGCAGCATGTGCCACAGATACAGCGTCATGCTCACGCCCCCCAGCCCCCGCACCGCCCGCGCCACCCGCACCCGTTCCAGCACCCGCCGCACCCGCGACGCCACCAGCAGGCACAGCCCCACCTGCGCCACGGCCCAGGCCAGCATGGCCACCGACGGCGGATTGGTGTTACTGACGTCCTGCCCGGTCACCAGGATCAGACTCACCGGCCACGGCCCCGGCCCGACCAGCACCGCGAACCCCACCCCGCCCCCCACCGCCAGAGCCAACGGCAGCCCCCGGCGCCGCCCACCCAGCAGCCCGTCCCGCCAGCAGAACCCGAGCTGATAGACGACCCCCCACACGAGCAGGTAGTTAACGGCCCCGACAACGTCGATCACCCCACCACCCTCCCCACGCACCACCAGCCACCCCACACCACTCGCCACCACCCCCATCCCCAGCGGCACATACAGCCCCCACCGCCGATGAAGGGCACACAGCACCGGAGTCAGCGCGCTGAGCAGCAGATACACCGGCAGAAACCAGATCTGCATCGCCATCGCCCACCCCACCATCGCGAGCGTCCCCGGATCCACCCCCACCGCCGCGCACACCCCGACGGCGAGCAGCACCAGCCCGCTGTACACGGCCACCGGCAGCAGCAACCGCACCGCCCGCTGCCCCACCCACCCCGAGGCCGTACCCCCGCCGGCCCGCGCCCGCTCCCAGGACCCGCCCGCCGCGTACCCGCCGGCGAGGAAGAACAACGGCATGATCTGGAAGCCCAGCGTCAGCCACTGCGTCCAGGGCACGGTCGCCAGCAACTCCGGCGCGCTGATCTCCCCGTCCGGAAGCCGGACCAGCCCCGTGATCACCCAGTGGCCCACCACGACGAGCAGAATCGCCCACGCCCGCAGAAAGTCGACGTACGGTTCCCGACCCCCACCATTCCGCTCCATGCCCCGCATGTTGCCGCCCCGTCAGCTCCCCCACCCCGAAGAGCCCTTGTCGCAACCAACCCGTGCCCGGTACGACACCCCCCGCGGCTCGGCCCGCGCAGCTCACCGCCCGCCGTCCGCACCTCCTCCTCGGGCTCCCGCGCATCGGCCCACCCGTGTCTGCCATGTCCCCAGCCTGACACCCGCCACTGACAACGCCCCCGAACGGACTCGTGCGCACCGTCTTGACGTCACGAATGTTACCGGTAACATCAACGCCCGTCGGAGGAACACCACCCATCCCCACCCCGCCCACACCGCCGTGGGCCACCCGCCCCTGGAGGCCGCGTGACCAACCCCCGCACGCACCCCCGGCGCACCCCGCCAAACCCGGACGCAGACGCACGGGACAAGGCGAGCACCCCCGCCCTCACGGCACCCGACCGCACCGCACCCGCCTTCACCACCCCGGCGGTCGTCGCCTCCTGTATCGGCTTCGCCCTGATGGGCGCCCTCCAGGCCTTCTACGGCCCCTCGATCCCGGCCCTGCGGCAGGAGTTCGGCCTGGCCCCGGCCGCCGCCGGCCTCGCTCTGAGCGCCCACTTCGTCGGCGGAGTCGCCGGAGTCCTCCTCTTCGACCGGCTGTACGGCCGTACCGGAAACCGGCGCATGCTCGGCACGTCGTACGCGTTCATGGCGGCCGGAGCCGCGGGCTTCGCCCTGGCCCCCACCTGGCCCCTGGCCCTGGCCGCCGCCCTCCTGGCGGGCCTGGGCGTCGGCGGAATCGACTACGGGCTGAACCAACTCTTCGCCACCGGCTTCGGCCACCGCTCCACCGCGATGCTCAACATCCTCAACGCCCACTTCGGCATCGGCGCGATCCTCGGCCCCGCCCTGATCGCGGCGGTCGGCGCCGACCGCTACCCGACGGTCTTCCTGGCCTTCGCCCTGGCCAACCTCCCCCTCCTGCTCTGTCTGAAGGGCGTACGCGACCGCGCCCCCCAACCCGCCGCCCCCGACACCGACGTCCCCACTCCCCGCAACCGCGCCCTGCGCTCCGTCCTCACCGTCTTCGTCGCGCTGTACGTCCTGCACGTCGGCATCGAGGCCGGCGTCGGCGGCTGGGAACCCACCCACCTGGAGACCGTCGGCTACGGCGCCGGCCTCGCGGCCACCGCCACCTCCGTCTACTGGCTGATGATGACCGTGGGCCGCTTCCTCGTCGCCCCGCTCGCGCTGCGCTTCTCCGCCCAACAGATCATCACCGTCTCCTGCGCGGGCATGACGGCCTGCCTCCTGCTCGCCGCCGTACCGGACCTCGCCCCCTACGCCTACGCCGGCGTGGGCCTCTTCATCGCCCCGATCTTCCCCACCGGCCTCCCCTGGCTGAACCAGGCCGTACCCCGCCACCGCCGTGCCGGCGCCCTGGTCATCGCCGCCTCCCTGGCGGGCGGAGTGGCGGCGGGCCCGTCCCTCGGCAAGGCCATCGAGTGGTCCGGCGTACGGGCCGTACCCCTCCTCCTGGCCGCCGTGTCGGCCGCATGCCTGGCAGCGACACTCTGGCTGACCAGAGCGACCCGCACGCCACCCCCGTGACTCCATCCGCAGCTCCCGATCTACTTCCGTGACCTCGTCCGCGGCCCTCGATCCCCTCCGCGATCCCATCCGCGGCCCCGCCTCGCCTCCGTGACCTCACCCGCGGCCCTCGATCCGCCTCCGTGACCCCATCCGCGGCCACCGATCCACCTCCGTGACCCCATCCGCGGCCCCCGATCTACTTCCGTGACCTCGTCCGGGGCCCTTGATCCCCTCCGTGACCCCATCCGCGGCCCCGCCTCACCCCCGTGACCTCGCCCGCGGCCCCGAGCCACCCCCCCGGCGCAAGCGCACCGACAAGCCTGCCCACCGAAGGGACACCGACGATGCCCGCCCTCACCACCACCCGCGACGGCTTCCTCCTCCACGGCGAACCGTTCCGCATCCTCTCCGGCGCGCTGCACTACTTCCGCGTCCACCCAGACCAGTGGACCGACCGTCTCCGCAAGGCCCGCCTGATGGGCCTGAACACGGTGGAGACCTACGTCCCCTGGAACCTCCACGAGCCCGAACCCGGCACCCTCGACCTCGACGGCCTCCTCGACCTCCCCCGCTTCCTGCGGCTGGCGGACGCCGAGGGACTGCGTGTCCTGCTCCGTCCCGGCCCGTTCATCTGCGCGGAGTGGGACGGCGGCGGCCTCCCCTTCTGGCTGACCGCCGACCCGACCGTCCGCCTGCGCACCAGCGACCCCCGCTTCACCGACGCCGTCGACCGCTACCTCGACCTGCTCCTCCCGCCGCTGCTGCCGTACATGGCGGCGGCGGGCGGCCCGGTCATCGCCGTACAGGTGGAGAACGAGTACGGCGCCTACGGAGACGACGCCGCCTACCTCAAGCACCTTGAGAACAGCCTGCGTTCACGCGGCATCGAGGAACTCCTCTTCACCTGCGACCAGACCGACGGCGACCACCTCACCAAGGGCGGCCTCCCCGGCGTCCTCGCCACCGGCACCTTCGGCAGCCGGGTCGACCGCTCGCTGGCCCGTCTGCGCGAGGCCCAGCCCGAAGGCCCCCTGATGTGCGCGGAGTTCTGGATCGGCTGGTTCGACCACTGGGGCGGCCCACACCACGGCCGGGACGCCGCGGACGCCGCCGCCGACCTCGACCGACTCCTCGCCGCGGGTGCCTCCGTCAACATCTACATGTTCCACGGCGGCACCAACTTCGGCCGCACAAGCGGCGCGAACCACCACCACGCCTACGTCCCGACCATCACGTCGTACGACTACGACGCCCCCCTCACGGAGTGCGGCGACCCGGGCCCGAAGTACCACGCGTTCCGCGAGGTGATAGCCCGTCACACCCAGGTACCCGCCGCACCGGTGCCGTCCCCGTCCCCCAAACTCCCGCCCATCACAGTGGAGTTGACCCACCGGGCCGCACTGCTCTCCGTTCTCGGCCCCGCCGTGCACTCCGCCGGCGACCCCCTCACCGCCGACGAACTGGGCGAGCGCGCGGGCTACGTCCTCTACCGCACCACCCTCCCCACCCCCGGAACCACCCAAATCCCCGGAACCGGCCTACTCCACTTCGCCGGCGGTGTGGGCGACCGCGCCCAGGTCTTCCTGGACGGCGCCCCCGCCGGTGTCCTCGAACGCGAGCGGTACGACGAGACCCTGCCCGTTCACGTCCCCCGCCCCGGCGCCGTCCTGAACGTCCTGGTGGAGAACATGGGCCGGGTCAACTACGGGCCCCGCATCGGCGTACCCAAGGGCCTGCTCGGCCCGGTCACCTTCGACGGCGCACCCCTCCGGGGCTGGGACTGCCACCCCCTGCCCCTGCCCGACGTACCGGGCACCCTCCCCTTCGCACCGGCCACCACCCCCACTCACGCCCAACCGGCCTTCCACCGGGGCACGTTCGAAGTGGAGACCCCCGCAGACACCTTCCTCGCCCTCCCCGGCTGGACCAAGGGCGAGGCCTGGATCAACGGCTTCGCCCTCGGCCGCTACTGGAACCGAGGCCCCCAGCGCACCCTCTACGTCCCGGCCCCCGTCCTGCGCGCCGGCACCAATGAACTCGTCGTCCTGGAACTCCACGGCACCACCACCCCGCGCGCCCAGCTCACCGACGCGCCCGACCTCGGCCCGGAGCCCTCCTGATGACGCACCATCACCTCCGCATCCCCGCCCGGCCCGCGGCCCCGCTCGTCGGACACCTCCCCTTCGCCGACGCGCCGACCGCGCCCGACCCCATCGAGGTCACGAGCCGCTGGCTCACCAGAGGCGGGCGCCCCTGGTTCCCGGTATCCGGCGAGTTCCACTACTCCCGCCATCCCGCCCGGCACTGGGAGGAAGAGCTGCTGAAGATGAAGGCGGGCGGGGTGACGGCGGTCGCCTCCTACCTCATCTGGATCCACCACGAGGAGACCGAGGGCCGTATCCGCTTCGACGGCGACCGCGACCTGCGCCGCTTCGCACAGCTCTGCGCCCGGCACGGCCTCGACTTCATCCCCCGCATCGGACCCTGGTCGCACGCCGAGGTGCGCAACGGCGGCCTCCCGGACTGGGTGTTGACCCGCACCGCCGCACCCCGCACGGACGACGCCGCGTATCTCGCCGCCGTACGCCCCTGGTTCAGGGCGATCGCCGCCCAACTCGCCGGTCTGGAACGGGGGAACGACGGCGGCCCGATCATCGCCATCCAGATCGAGAACGAGCTCTACGACCAGCCCGGCCACCTCCTCACCCTGAAGCGCATGGCCCAGGAGGCCGGCCTCGACGCACCGCTGTGGACGTCGACGGCGTGGGGCGGAGTCCAACTCCCGGGCGACGAACTGCTTCCGCTCTACGGCGGTTACCCCGAGACCTTCTGGACCGAGGCCGACGGCGGCTGGCCCGACACCTGCCGCAAGCACTACTTCTTCACCCACCAGCGCGACGACGAGGGCATCGGCGCCGACCTGCGCCCGACGACCGTACGCGGCACGGATCCCGCCACGCACGAGGACCGATTCCCCTGGGCCACCTGCGAGTTGGGCGGTGGCATGGCGGTCGCCTACCACCGCCGCCCGCGCGTCGACGCAGCCGACGTCGGCGCCCTCGCCCTCACCAAGATCGGGTGCGGTTCGGCCTGGCAGGGCTACTACATGTTCCACGGCGGCACGAACCCGCAGGGCGAACTGACGACCCTTCAGGAATCCCACGCCACCGCCTACCCCAACGACCTCCCCGTCCTGACGTACGACTTCCAGGCCCCCCTGGGCGAGTACGGCCAGTACCGCCCTTCCTACGACGAACTCCGCCTCCAGCACCTCCTGTTGGCCGACTTCGGTACGACGGTCGCCCCGATGCGGTCCGTTCTGCCGTCCGTCGGCCCCCGCGACCAGCACGACCGCGACACCCTGCGCTGGGCGGTCCGCACCGACGGCCGCGCCGCCGGCTTCCTCTTCGTCAACAACCACCAGCCGCACGAGCCGTTGCCGGCCCACCCGGGGACGACGTTCACGGTGGAGTTCCCCGAGGCCGAGCCCCTGACGCTGCCCGCCACCCCTGTCACCGTCCCCTCCGGCTCCTACTTCTGCTGGCCCCTGCGCCTGGAGGTGGCCGGCCTGCGCCTCGACTGGGCCACCGCCCAACCCGTCTGCACGGTCACCGACGACGACGGCCGTACGATCCTGGTCCTGGCGGCGACGGACGGCATCCCGCCCGAACTCGCCCTGGGCGCACGGACGGTACGGACGGTCACCGGATCAGGGACCGTCGACGTCGACAGGGCCGGCGACCGCATCCTGATCACCGGCCTCCGCCCCGGCGTCGACGCCCTCGTGGAGACGGAGACCGCTCACGGCGGGCGGGTGGCCCTGCTCGTTCTCGACGCGGCGACGGCCCGCACGGCGTACCGGGGCCGGGCCTGGGGCGCGGACCGCCTGGTCCTGTGTGCCGACGGCGTGGTCTTCGACGAGGAACGCGACGAGGTGCGCCTGCACACCCGCACCGGCGGGCCGACGGCCACCCTCGCCGTCCTCCCCGCCCCACCCCGCCCCCCGAAGGCCCTCGGCGCGACCGTGCGGGAGAGCCAGGACGGCGCCCTCACCCGCTACACCCTGCTCCCCGACACCCCGCCCCCCACTCTCCCCGAACCCTCCCTCATCCTCCTCCGTCCGGCGGGTCCGCCACCCACTCCCGTCACGGGCACCCTCGGACGCGCGAGCGCCCCTGCCGACGAGCACTACGACGCCGTAGCCGCGCTGTACCGCGTGGAGATCCCGCCCGCCGCACCGGAAGGCACCCTTCTGCGTCTGCACTGGACGGGTGACGCGGCGCGCGCGTACGTGGGGGACAGGCTGGTGGCCGACCAGTTCTTCGCGGGCCGCCCGTGGGACATCGCCCTGGACAGCCTCCCGCCCGACCAGCCCCTCCTCCTGAAGCTCCTGCCACCGGCCCTCGAGGCGAACGTATACGCGGCGGGGCAGACCCTCGGCGGCCCGGCGGAGGTGACCCGCGCGGAATGGGCACAGAGCACACGGTGGACCCTGGGCCCCGGCTGACACCACGCGAGGCCCCACCGGGCCCCCACCTGGGCTGCTCGCGCGGCGTCCCCACCTGGGCTGTTCCCGCAGGGGACTCCACCTGGACTCGCGCAGGGGCGTCCCCACCTGGGCTCCCACCGGGGTCCCACCCGAGCTCCCGCAGGGGCCCCACCTGGGCTGTCCCCGCAAGGGTTCCCACCTGGGCTCGCGCCGGGGGCCGCGCCTGGGCTGTTCCCGCAGGGTCCCCACCTGGGTTCGCGCAGCGGTCCCCACCTGGGCTCGCACAGAGGGTTCCCCCTGGGCTCCATCACGGGGTTTCCGTCTGAGCACCTGTACGGGGTTTCCGTCCGGGCTCCCGCCCGACGAACCCGCTTGGCTTCTCACGCGGCGTGCTCGCCCAAGCCCCCGTGCGGTGCGCTCGTCCAAGCCCCCGCGCTGGGCGCCCGTCCGGCGGACCCATCCGGCCGCATCGCACGGCGGTCGACCGGGCCTGCGTACAGGGGTCCTGCCCAGCTTCCCGGTCGGCCGCCTCCCACACGGCGCCCCCCTGGTCTCGCGTCCAGGGGCTCCACCCGGCGGGCCGCCCGGCCGCAGCCGGCGCCGCGCAGGCGGCAGCCGAGCGCTCCCGCCTGGGGCGCTGCCGCCTGGGGCGCTGCCGCCTGGGGCGCTCCCGCCTGGGGCGCTCCCGCCCAGGGCGCCCCCCTCCCATCGACCGCCGCGGCCTATCCTGTGGGTCCGCCGGGGCGGGGTTGACGGCTCGGCGGGGTCGTGGGCGTGAGCAGGTGCGTCCGCAGTCACCGCCGGCCGACGGAAGAAGAGCCCCCACCATGACGCCAAGCGCCGCCGACGGCCCGGCGACCAAGGGCCGCAGCCGCCGCAACTTCGCGGGCACGCGCCCGGTGATGGACGACGTGGCGAAGCTGGCCGGGGTCTCCAAACAGACGGTCTCCCGGGTGCTCAACGACAACCCGTCCGTACGGGCCGAGACCCGCGAGGCGGTCCAGGCGGCGATGCGGACCCTCGGCTACCGCCCGAGCAGCAGTGCCCGCTCGCTGGCCAGCGGCCGTACCCGGATGCTGGGCGTGATCTCGTTCGACGCGGCCCGCTACGGACCCGCCTCCACGCTGACCGCGATCAACACGGCGGCGCAGGAGGCCGGTTACCTCGTCAGCTCGATCGCCCTGGACACGGCCGACAAGGACACCGTCGTCCGCGCGGCGGACCGCCTCTCGGCGGAGGGCGCGGACGGCGTGATCGCGATCGCCCCCCAGCTGTGGGTGGCGGCGGCCCTGGCCGAGGCCCACCTGGACACCCCGCTCGTGGTCATGGACAACGAACTCGGCGCGGGCATCCCGATGGTCACCTCGGACGGCCGCACCGGCGCGCGCCAGGCCACCGAACACCTGCTGTCCCTCGGCCACGCCACGGTCCGGCATGTGGCGGGCCCGACGGGATGGACGTCGGCCGACCGCCGCGCGGAGAGCTGGCGGGACACCCTTGAGGCGGCGGGCGCCGAGGTCCGCCCTCCCCTCATCGGCGACTGGAGCGCGGACTCCGGCTACGACCTCGGCCGCGAACTGGCGAAGGACCCCACCGTTACCGCGATCTTCGCCTCCAACGACCAGATGGCACTCGGTGTCCTGCGCGCCCTGCACGAGGCGGGCCGCCGGGTGCCCGAGGACGTCAGCGTGGTCGGCTACGACGACATCCCGGAAGCCGCCCACTTCCTCCCCCCGCTGACCACGATCCGTACCGACTTCACCGACGTCGGCACGACCTCCCTGCGCATCCTCCTGAACCGCATCGACGACCCGACGGCACCCCAGCCGGCCGTCACCCTCGTCCCCGTCGAGCTGTACACCCGCCACAGCACCCGCCCCCCGGCCTGACCGGTTCACGCGGCCGGCTCACGCAGCCGGTACACGCGACCGAACACCCCGCCGGACTCACCCCATGGCACGCACGGCCGCCTCGGTCAGGGTGACCGCGGTCCGTACAGCGCTGGCGACGGCCTCGTCCGGATCGAGCCCGCACAGATCCGTGAGCGTGAAGAGCGCCTCGGCGCCCACGGCCACCGCGAGGGCCAGCTTGAGCTGGGCGAAGGCTTGCGGATCGGTCGTCCCGAGGGTGTTTTCGAGGGGCCGGAGCGCATGGTCGATGAGCCCGAAGCGGAGGCCGGGGCGGTGGGACACCGTCTCGGGCCGGGTGATGGTCGCCGAGATCATCGCCCGCACCGCCCCCTCACGGGCGAGGATGCCGCGGAGCAGGAACTCGCAGGCGAAGGCGACGCGTTCGACGGGGTCCGCGGATCCCGCGACCGGTGCGAGCGCCTCGGCGGGAGGCGGCCACACACCGGCGAGTGCCTCGCTGATCAGTGAGGGAAGGTCGGGGAAGTACCGGTAGGCGGTGGCCTCGGAGACCAGGGCCGCGCGGGCGATCGCCGGCATGGTCACCTCGGCGCCCGTGCCGATGAGTTCCCGGGCGGCTGTCACGATCGCCGTCCGCGTGCGCAGCTTCTGGTTGGTACGACCGGTGCCCGCCTGCGCCGTCATCGTGAGACTCCTCCTGTTGTTCCACACGCATGCTAGCAGCTGCCTCTCGTCATGAGAGTCCACTTGCATAACGAAACGAGACCCGCCTATCCTCATGAGAGTCGGCTCTCGCGAAGGAGGGGCGACGAGCCCGACCCTCGCCCCCGTCCGAGGAGCACCGCATGACCACCACTGCCACCACCACCCACGCCCTCACCCTCGACCAGGGCGCCCTCGACCTCACCGTCGGCCTCACCGCCGGCCTCCATGGCCAACAGGGGCGCCCCTTCCTGCTCCTGCACGGAGGCGGCGGCCCGCAGACGGTCACCCCCTTCGCCGGCCTCCTCGCCGAGCAACGCCCGGCCCAGGTGTTCACTCCCGTCCATCCCGGCTTCGACGGCACCCCCCGCCCCGACTGGCTGACCGGCGTCACGGCCCTGGCGCAGGTGTACGCGCAGCTGCTCGACGCCCTCGACCTGCGGGACGTCGCCGTCGTCGGCAACTCCATCGGCGGCTGGATCGCCGCCGAACTGGCGACCCTGGGCAGTGACCGGATCAGCAGCGTCACCCTCGTCAACGCCGTCGGCATCCCCGTCCCCGGCCACCCGATAGCCGACACCTTCTCGCTGACCCCCGTCGAACTGTCCCGCCTCTCCTTCCACGACCCCTCGAAATTCCGCTTCGACCCCAGCGCCCTCACCGAGGCGCAGCGCGCGGTCATGGCCGCCAACCGCGCCACCCTGCAGCTCTATTCGGGCCCGCACACAATGGCCGACCCCACCCTTCCCGACCGCCTGGCGAAGATCACCCATCCCACCCTGGTCGCCTGGGGAGCGAGCGACCGGATCGTGGACGCCGACTACGGGCGCGCGTACGCACAGGCCGTCCCCGGCGCGGAGTTCCGGCTGCTGGAGGGCACCGGCCACATGCCCCAGACCGAGACACCCGAGCAACTCCTCCCGGTGCTCTGGGACTTCACCGAAACCCACCCCACCAACTGACCCCGAAACCCAAACCACCGCCTCCCCCCGAAACCCACCCCACCGACTGACTCCTCGACTGACTCCTCAGCGGCGCAGCCCCAGGGCTTCCCTGCCCGCGTAACGAGCCGCTGCCCCCAATTCCTCCTCGATACGGACGAGTTGGTTGTACTTGGCGGTGCGGTCGGAGCGGGAGAGCGAGCCCGTCTTGATCTGCCCGCAGCCGGTGGCCACCGCGAGGTCGGCGATGGTGGTGTCCTCGGTCTCGCCGGAGCGGTGCGACATGACGACGGTGTAGCCGGCGCGGTGGGCGGTGGCGACGGTGGCCAGGGTCTCGGTGAGGGTGCCGATCTGATTGACCTTCACGAGAACGGAGTTGGCGATGCCGTCCCGGATGCCGGCGCGCAGCAGTGTCTCGTTGGTGCAGAAGACGTCGTCGCCGGTGAGCTGACAGCGCTTGCCCAGCCGGGCGGTCAGCGCGCGCCAGCCGTCGTGGTCGTCCTCGGCCATCGGGTCCTCGATGGAGGCGACGGGGTAGCGGTCGACGAGCGTGGCGAGGTAGTCGGCGTGCTCGGCGGGGGTACGGCGGACGCCCTCGCCCGTGTAGTCGTAGAGGCCGTCGTGGAAGAACTCCGAGGTGGCCGGGTCCATGACGAGGGTGATGTCGGTGCCGGGCTTGTAGCCGGTCTGCTCGATGGCGTGTACGACGAAGTCCAGGGCCTCGTCGGCAGTGCGCAGGTCGGGTGCGAATCCGCCTTCGTCGCCGACGTTCACGCTGTGGCCGGCGGCGAGCAGATTGCCGCGCAGGGTGTGGAAGACCTCCGAGCCCATACGGACGGCCTCGGCGAAGGTGCCCGCGCCGATCGGGGCGATCATGAACTCCTGGAAGTCGAGCGGATTGTCGGCGTGGGCACCGCCGTTGATGATGTTCATCATCGGTACCGGCAGCAGACGGGCGTCGACTCCGCCGACGTAGCGGTAGAGCGGCAGCCGGTGGGCGGCAGCGGCGGCCTTGGCGGTGGCCAGCGAGACCCCGAGCAGGGCGTTGGCGCCGAGTCGCGCCTTGGTGTCCGTACCGTCCAGCTCGATCATGGTGCGGTCGACGGTCGTCTGGTCCTCGGCGTCGAGTCCGGTCACGGCGTCCGCGATGCTCTCGTTCACGGCGTCCACCGCCCGCCGAACGCCCCTGCCGTGGAAGCGGGTTGGGTCGCCGTCGCGCAGTTCGACAGCCTCCCGCGCGCCGGTCGAGGCGCCCGACGGCACGGCCGCGCGGCCGAGCGATCCGTCCCTGAGTTCCACGTCCACCTCGACGGTCGGGTTGCCCCGGCTGTCGATGATCTCCCGTGCGACGACCCGGCTGATGGCGGTCACGGTGCAGCTCCTCACGCTGGACCCGCACGCGGCGGGCGGTAGGTTCCATCCAGAAAGTTCCATCCGGAAACAAAGTGAGTCCCGAAAGGGAACTTACTATGGGCGCATGAGGATGCACAACGCCGACGAGACCTGTGGAATCGCCCAGGCCGCCATGGTCCTGGGGGACTGGTGGAACGTTCTGGTGCTGCGGGAGGTCGCCCGCGGCCACGTCCGCTTCGACGCGCTCGCCGCCGAGATCGGTCTGTCCCGCAAGGTGCTCACCGAGCGCCTCGGCCGGCTCGTCGCCCACGGAGTCCTGCACCGCAGCCTCTACCAGCGGCGTCCGGTGCGCTACGAATACCTGCTCACCGATGCCGGGACCGCGCTGCTCCCGCTGCTCGTCGCCATGCAGGACTGGGGCGACCGATGGGTGCTGGGCGACGGAAGCGTCACCGCGACGGCGACAGCGGACGGCGCCGAGCACGCCCGGGTGCACGCCCTCGCCGGCACCCGTCTGCCCGACGGCCTCGAACTGCCCGGCCCACAGGGCGCCGAACTGCCCGTTGTCTCACCGGAGTCCGCCGCGACCGTGCTGTTCACCTACCCCGGCACGGGCGTCGACTGGGGCGAGCGGATCCCCGGCGCCGTCGGCTGCACCCTGGAGAACCGGCTGTTCCGCGACGCCTGGCCCGACTTCCAGCGGGCGGGCGTGGACGTACGCGGAATCAGTACCCAACTTCCTTACGAACAGGCGGAGTTCGCCCGAGCCGAAGAGATCCCGTACCCCCTCCTCTCCGACACCGGCCACCAACTCGCCGCCGCCCTGCGGCTGCCGACCTTCCGCGGCGCGGGACGGCTCCGGCACAAGCGCCTGATCCTGATCGTCGACGCCGAACGGACCGTACGGCACACGCTGTTCCCGGTCGACGACATCCCGCACGCCGTCGCCCGGAGCCTGACCCTGGCCGCGGCCTGCGCCCGGACGCCATGAGCGGCGGTCGTCTGTTCGCCACGCGAAATGCGAGGGAAACCTGGTCAGCAAAAAGTTGATCCACGGTTCTTCTACCAGGCCCCACGCCCCGCTCCGCCCCGCTCCGGAGGCCCCCCATGTCACAGGCCCCTGCCCCGTCCCCGTCCCCGTCCCCATCCCCGTCCGCATCCGAAGCCGCCACCGTGCCGCCGCCCGCCCGGCATCCCGTCGACCAGGTCCTGCCGCCCGCCCGGCTCGGTCTGCTCGGCCTCCAGCACGTGCTGGTGATGTACACCGGCTGTGTCACCGTCCCGCTGGTCTTCGGCGCTGCGGCGAAACTGGACACCTCGACCATCGGCCTGCTCATCAACGCCGACCTGCTGGTGGCCGGCCTGGTGACACTCCTTCAGTCCCTCGGCGTCGGCCGGGTGTTGGGCGTACGGCTGCCGGTCGTGGCGGGTGCCACCTTCACGGCCGTGACACCGATGATCCTGATCGCGGGCGAGTACGGCATGCAGGCGGTGTACGGCTCGATGATCGCCGCCGGTGTCTTCGGACTGCTGGTCGCGGTGCCGTTCGCCCGCGCGGTGCGGTTCTTCCCGCCGCTGGTGAGCGGTTCGGTCATCACCGTCATCGGACTGTCTCTCATTGGGGTGGCCGCCGGGCTGATCGCCGGCCTGGACCCCACGGCCAAGGACTACGCCGCGCCCAGCCATCTGGCCCTCGCGGGCGGCATCGTGCTGCTGATCGTCGTCGTCAGCCGCTTCACCAGTGGATTCCTGTCCCAACTCGGCGTGCTGCTGGGCCTGTTGGGCGGCACGCTGGTCGCGGTCCCGATGGGCCTCACGGACTTCTCCTCGGTCGGCGACGCCGACTGGCTGGGGCTCGCCTCACCCTTCCACTTCGGAGCCCCGCACTTCCCGGTCGCCGCGGTCATCTCCATGTGCGTGGTGATGCTGGTGACGTTCACCGAGTCCACCGCCGACATGCTCGCCGTCGGTGAGATGACCGGCCGCCCCCTTTCGCGGGGCGACCTGGCACGCGGCCTCGCCGGCGACGGCGTCTCCGGTGTCCTCGCCGGCGTCATGAACGGCTTCGTGGACACCGTCTTCGCCCAGAACGTCGGCCTGGTCGGCATGACCAAGGTCCGCAGCCGCTACGTCGCCGCCGTCGCCGGAGGCATCCTTGTCGCGCTCGGCCTGGTCCCCAAGCTGGGCGAGGTCGTGGCCTCGCTGCCGGGGCCGGTGGTCGGCGCGGCCGGGCTGGTCATGTTCGCCACCGTCACCGCCGTCGGCATCAACACCCTGCGCAAGGTGGAGTTCGAGGGCACGAACAACCTGCTCATCGTCGCGGTGTCCATCGGCGTCGGCATGCTGCCCGTCGCGGCGCCGACGATCTACCACGCCTTCCCGACCTGGGTACAGATCATCGGCGGCAGCGCCATCACCAGCGCCACGCTCGCCGCGTTCCTGCTGAACCTGCTCTTCAACCACCCGCAGCGTTCCGCTACATCGGCACCCGATGGGAAAAAGGGGTTGGACGGCATGCCACTCGGCCAGTAACGTGCGGAACGCCGTGACGCCGTGCGAGGAGGTGAGACCCATGAACGCTGTAGCTGTGTGGGTGCTCCCCCTGTGGTCACGGTCGGGCGATTGACATGACATACATGACATAGATGTCGCCGCCGGGAGCGCCTCGACAACAAGGCACTCCCGAAAGGCAACACCTCATGCATTCTGTGCATTTCACCGCGGAGACGACGTCGAACGGCGTCCTCGAACGCGAATTCACCGTGGGCGAGCTCACCGGCGTGCTCTGGTCGCCGGCCTCCGGCTCGGACCGTGCACCTCTGGTGCTTCTGGGGCACGGTGGCGGCACCCACAAGAAGTGGCCGGGAATGGTGGGCCGTGCCCACGCCCTCGTGACCGGCGGCGGTTTCCACGTCGCCGCCATCGACGCGCCCGGCCACGGCGGCCGGCCGCGCACGGCGCACGACGAGCAAGAGATCGCCGTGATGCAGCAAGCGATGGCGGCGGGCGAGCCGGTCGGCCCGATCGTCGTCCGGTACAACCTCCACCTCGCGGAGCGCGCCGTGCCGGAGTGGCGGGCGACCCTGGACGCCCTCCAGGAACTCCCGGAGATCGGCGCCGATGGACCGGTCGGCTACTACGGCCTCAACATGGGCACCGCGATCGGAGTGCCGTTGACGGCGACCGAACCCCGAATCACCGCCGCGGTCTTCGGCCTCTTCTGGCCCGACCCGCTCGCCGAGACGGCGAAGCAGATCACCATCCCGATCGAGTTCGCACTCCAGTGGGACGACGAGCACATCCCACGCGAGTCCGGTCTCGCGCTGTTCGACGCCTTCGCCTCGAAGGAGAAGACGTTGCACGCCAACGCGGGCATGCACAAGGAACTGCCCAGGTTCGAGGCCGACAGCGCGGTCCGGTTCTTCGCCCGGCACCTCGCCTAGCACCGGCCCGGCCGGTCAGGTCGGCGGGGCCCCCGCCGGGTTTCTGCCACCTGACCGGCCGGACTCTCCCCGTATGGAGGATGGAGGGTTGTCCGCCGAGATGCCGTACCAGCCGTGCGCCCGCAGATGGTCGAGCAGCAGACGGTTCAGCGTCTCGGGTGCCTCCTCGGGGATCCAGTGGCCGACGCCTTGCAGCGTCTCGACAGCCGTCGAAACACTTCGCCTACCGACCCCACACCCCAATCATTGGCCACACCCCAGCCAGCCGCGTCACCGACCCTCCCGGGCGGCACAGCTAGACCTTGATGACAGTGGCGCGCGTCCCACAAAGAGCGGTCAGGCCCTCTGGATCTGACGAGAGCACGGTTACCGGCCCCGGGGCGGCGAGGGCGGTCGCGCTGAGTATGGCGTCGATGGCGTACTTGTGACCATGCATGCCTGTGTCGGCGAGGAGGGCGGAGGCGTGGCGGGCGATCTGCTCGGTCACCGGTTCGACGACGAGGCGGGACAGGGTCCACTCCAGAGCGGCGCGGTTGATGCGAGGGTGGACCACCTCCACGAGAGTGGCTGCGGAGGTGATCACGCGTAGGTCGTCGGCGCGGGCGAGGGCGAGCCAGGTGGTGACGGTGCGGTCGCGCAGCACGGCCTTGGCCAGTCCTTCGCTGTCGAGGACGAGTGTCCCGCCCGGTGTGGCCGGGGAGCGCGTCACGCTGCGTTTACCCCATCGCTGCTCTGCTGCCGACGTGCCTGGTGAAGCTGGTCGCGCAGGGCCTGGATCTCGCCCTCGCCGATGGGCCCGTGTTCGGCTTGGGCGACCTGGATGAGCTCGTTGAGATTGTCGCGTTCGATCTGGCGGGCGACGGCGGCGGCAACGTAGGCGGACAAGCCGGAAGGGCCGCTGCGCGCCTTGGCGGCTTCGGCGATGTCGCGCGGCATGGTGATCGAGTACTTGCCGGTAGGGCCACTCATGCTACTTATCCTACCTATGATCCTCCCAGCTCATTGTCTCTGTTGCGCCATGCTGCTGATCGCCGAGACCCGCCGGTACGAATGGAAGACCCACGGGCGGGGTCCATGCCGGCAGCCATTGATCGAGGGCTTCTCTCTCGCGCGCCCAGCAGTCGGCGAAAGTGCCGCGGCTGCCTGGGACCGGGGAGGTCCACGACAGCCGCGGTCTCAAGAACCGGCCCGCGAACGAGACCCGTATCGCTCCGATTCCACCCACCTCGTCCGCATACTCCTTGCGCAGCGCACATCGAAGAGTCCGCACGGCCAAGGGCGGCCGGCTGTTCGCCGACGAACGCGGGGGAGTGGCCGCCTCCACCACCTACTGGCGCGTCTGGGACGAGGCCCGACACCTGGCGCTCACGCCGGAACAGCGGGGAGGTGGTTCTTGCCTGACGGGTGCCATCGCTTCAACGCTGCGCACCAGGACAGAACAGGGAGCCAAGTGGTCCCGCGGGGCTTTGGGAGCGAGTCGGCTCCCAAATGGCTCCCAGGCGGCTACGACCTGCGGCTACGCGGGAGCGAACTCAGAGGGCAGGGCCTCGACGCGCTGCTTGATAGCGTCCCGGATCGAGTGGACGACCTCGACGCCGTTGCCCGCAGGGTCTTCGAACTGCCGGTCAAGGTACGTCGTGCCGGGAAAGACCGGGCACGCGTCGCCGCAGCTCATCGTGATCACTTGGTCGGATACCTGGACGGTCCCGGTGGTGAGGACCCCGTCCGCGGAGCGACGCAGAGGACGTGGGAGACGGCTGGCTCGGATGGCGGAACAACTGCGGCATCTACGAAGACTCGTAGGTGCCGGGCCTCCTGCTCGGGCTGCCGCCAACCGTAGTTGTCAGCGCCGACGTTGTCAGTGCCGACTCTTAGCGGTGACGCCACGGCGTTCGCGGTCCCGCAGCACCCACTCCCGCAGGGTCGCCCGGTTGACGCCCAGGTCAGCGGCGATGCTCTTGTACGTCGCCCCGGGCGTGGACTCGTACAGGGCCACGGCATCGGCCTTGAACTCGTCCGAGTAGTCCTTCATAGCCATCGGCCGTCTTCTCGCTTCCTCCGGATCAAGCAGATCCAGTATCAGCGTGTCCACCACTCAGGGGGAGGTCCCCACAGCATCCAGAACTGCAGGATGCCGGCGAACTGCAGCAGCGGGATCGCCGCAACGGCGACTCCACAGGCGAGATCCGAGGCGACACTCACCCGCCGTCGCCCCGTCCCGTCAAGAAGTCTTCGGGCACTACGGTGGTCTCCTATGAGGGGGAAGCGCGCACCGTGAACGAAGCAGGTCAGCCGGTGGGCGAAGCGAAGTGGTCAGCGTCTGGCGCGCATAGCGAGGCGCACCGCGATGCGGTGTTCACAAGCAGCGCCTCCAACACTTCGCCGGGATGACCACCCGGCACCTCCACGCGTTGTCCCCTCGGGCACCGGCCCTCCGCAACGACGATCCGTTCGCAAAGGATCGCCTTGCTCTGCCACTCGTAGTCCTCCCACGCGACGACGGGCACCTTGACCTGTGAGCTTGGGAAGCTGCGGTCACTCGGAGCTGATCGGTGCGCTCACCTGGGCGAATGACCGGATGGTGGTGGCTTCGGACCAGGCCGCTTTCACCGTGGTTTCCCGCTGCTCCCCGCTATTCCCCGTGGTTCTCCGCGAGATCTGGCACGCATCTGGCATGTCCGGTCGGTGCCTCGCCAACATCTGGCCTACTGCGCGAATCCCACTCGTACGCCCCTACCATGCGGGTCATGGGGACGTCTGATTCCACACCACTCATACGCGCCTGTTGGCTCTCATGGCTCGCGGTCGCGACCGTCGATCAAGCGGAGTTGGTGAGGACCCTTGGCTTGGTGGATGCGCGGGAGACCACCTGGGCCGATGGCGTGGAACTCATCGACGAGGTGGCACACGATGAGGAGCAGCCGTTCTCCATAGTGGTCGTTACCCCGCCCATGCAGGGGTGGACCCTGGTCGTCGGACCGTACTTCGGCCTGTCCTATCCGCAGCAGACAGTGCACGTCACTGACCTGTGCCGAGAGTTGAGCGCGCAGTTCGGCAAAGCCCAACTCTTCTTCCACAGCGAGCAGAACGACGGGGAGGCGTGGCTGATCGCCGAACGGGGACGGATCCTCAGACGATGGATCAGTGAGTACCCGGACCTCGCCCTGGGCGAGCCGTTCGGAGTCGAGCGACGGCTCCTCGACGCCTACGGCATCACGGGCAAGCCCGAGGATCTCGCCCCTGACAGCGACCTGGCCGGCGACCTGGGGAGATTGCTGGGCTACGACGGTCGCAGAGGAAAACAGCGTCGACCCCACCAAAGCTGCCGTCGATACAGGCTCAATCAGCGGCATGCTGGTGGCAGCTGCTCCACCCTTCGAGTAAGCGCACCGCTTGCCCACGGAGCGACCACCGTCTCACACACGGCTCCGGAGGCCGCTCGCGGCTGCAGTGTTCGTGCAGGTCAAAGCTCCCTGCTCCGCCTTTGGGACGGGTCTGGTCCACGGATGGTCCACGACTTTGGGGCGGGGTGGTCATCCGATCTGTCCCCTCTGGATGGCCACAAGGCCACGGTCTCGCGACTCCCGCTTCCGGTACGGTCCGGAGCACGCTCGTTGTGGGCGAAGACGGGCCCCTCACGCTCGACATCTTGCACTATGAAAGAACAAAAGGGCGCATTCCGGCGTGATCGCGGCGCTACACACAGTAAAAGATCGCTAGGGGTGCACTTGACCAGCGTGGTGCTGTCAGTGTCGCGTGCGACGATGTCTAGCATGCTCGACTCCACTACCGTTCAGAGACCGTCCACGGTTGCAGGCCTGTTTGCAGGCATCGGGGGGCTGGAGCTTGGTCTCAGCCGGGCTGGTTTCGAGGCTGAGCTCCTGTGTGAGTGGTGGGAGCCAGCGCAAGCCGTGCTGAAGCATCAGTTTCCCGATGTCCCCCTGCATGGAGACATTCAAGATCTCAAGCATCTGCCCGACGTCGATGTCGTGACTGCCGGTTTCCCCTGTACTGATCTGTCGCAAGCAGGTCGCACTGCCGGCATCCACGGCGAAGCATCCGGCCTCGTCAAGCACCTGTTTGAGCTCCTCGCCGAGGCTTCACCTACGTGGGTCGTCATCGAGAACGTCCGCAACATGCTGGTGCTCGATCGCGGCACTGCCATGGAGTACCTGGTCACGGAGTTTGAGCGGCTGGGCTACAGGTGGGCCTATCGTTTGGTCGACTCGCGGTTCACGGGGGTGCCGCAGCGGCGGCAGCGAGTGATCATGGTGGCTTCGCGCACCCATGACCCACGGACTGTCCTCTTCGCTGACGACGCCGGTGAACCAGGTGTGGAGCATTACCGGGACGATGCCTATGGCTTCTACTGGACCGAAGGGCGCACGGGCCTTGGGTGGGCACAGGATGCGTTGCCAACTCTGAAAGGTGGCTCAAGCCTAGGGATTCCGTCTCCACCTGCTCTGTGGGTTCGAGACGCCCCAACAGGGCGGGCCATCGTCACGCCAGACCTAACGGATGCTGAGACTCTGCAGGGCTTTCCCGCCAACTGGACAGCGCCAGCACAGGCGTTTGGCCGCTCCGGCACCCGATGGAAGCTAGTGGGCAATGCAGTAACTGTCGGTGTTGCTCAATGGCTAGGGAAGAGACTGCGGACCCCGGGCAGCCCCATTGATATGGTTTGCGGCATCCTGCCTAAGGGTGACCGATGGCCAACCGCAGCTTGGGGTGACGCTGACCAGCGATGGTCGGTCGACGCGAGCATGTGGCCCGAGCGACAGCCATATCGGCACCTCCTTGAGAGCGTGGACCTGGCCAAGGCGGTTCCCTTGAGCCTTCGCGCCACCGCTGGATTTTACGGACGCCTTGAAGTGAGCCGGCTTCGCTATGACGAGTCGTTCGGGCTTGCGGTCAAGCGACATGCTGAGTGGATGGCTAGCCCGATGGCGGAGGCCGTACCTCGGCGGTAGTGCGGAGTCCCGTTGCTTGAGGTGCGTCAAGGCGCATCCATAGCTTGATCAGCAGCGCTAGCCTACGGTCTGTGACCGTTGAAAAGTTGCAGACCCTCCAAGCGTTGCTTGCCGACGTTGATCACTCGTCACCGAGCGTATCCAAGTATCGTGCCCTTGAGGCCTATTTGGCGAATCTTACCGGTTTGCCCGCTACGCGTATCTATACGGGGTATGTGAGTAAGGCGGGTAATCTTAGTGTCCGGATGGTTCAGTCGCCGCGAGCTCAAGAGGCCTCTCTCCTAGTGGCTCTGATTCAGCGGAGCGACGAAGGTCCAGCGACCTTTGATGCCGCAAGAAAGGTCGCCGCCCGTACGGCTAAGCCTCTACTTTTGCTTCAGCGTCAAGAGGGAACTCAACCTGAATGGTTTCCGCTGGCCGCATACGTCGCGGCTTCCGATCCGGCTGGCGATACGACTCTAAATAGGCTCCTAAAGGACTTGTCTCCTTTTGAGATCAGCAAGGTAATTTCAGAGAAAACCAAGGTGGATCGTCAGCTAGGACTAGATGAAACCTTGCCTCTGGTCGAAGAACAGCCGAACATTTCTGTGCCAGCTGCCATCCCTGCGTTGAAACTCGACCCGCGCACGCGTCGGATGCTTCGTAACGCGATTTCTTCGCATAAGGCCGTCATGCTTGTGGGCCCTCCCGGTACTGGTAAGTCTTCACTCGTCCAGGAGATTATTCGCGAGGTCAGAGAGGACCCGGGAAAATTCGGCATGACCATGGGGCACGAGCTGATGATGGTCACCGCCGATGAGAGCTGGACGACACGTGAACTCGTTGGCGGTGACAGCGTAGATGACTCAGGGCGACTTCGCTTCACTCCCGGTTTCGTTCTGCAGGCGATTGAAGAAGATAAATGGCTCCTGCTGGATGAAGCTAACAGGGCTGACATGGATCGCATCTTCGGTGGCCTTCTCACGTGGCTGACCGGAAGCGATGGCCAGGCCGTCACGGTTGGACGAGTCTCTCCGGGATCAAGTCGTGAGATTCTTCTAGGGTGGACGTCTGGCGCTCGTAGCGTGTGCGAGGAGGAATCACCTGATGAAGAGGAAGACGACGAAGAGAACAAGGTAATTGTGCAGTACCTCGCTGGGCAAGAGTGGCGTCTTATTGGTACGTACAACTCGATAGATGCCCAGCGGGTGTTTCGGTTTGGTCTCGCGCTGGGGCGTAGATTCGCCCAGGTTCCTGTACCACCGCCTTCGGTTGAGCTGTTTCAAGAGTTGATTACCGAAAGGATGCTCAGCTACAAGCTAGAGTCCAGCGTATTGAGTGAGATCGGTAGGCTAATTGTTCGCTTGTACGAAATACATTGCGCGGATTCAAGTACGGCCATGGGACCAGCGCTGTTCCTTGCACTTCCTGGCAGTGTTGTGATCGGCCTCGCTGAGGCGGGGGATGAGGTAACTCCTCTCATGGCCGAGTCCTATCTGACGAACTTCGGGCCATGGCTCTCGCGGCAGGATGACGAAATTCTGGATCGACTCGGTGAGAGCATGATGCGGTCCGACATGTTCGGGGAAGAATGGTCCTGGATTCGTGAGCAGCTTCAGCATTTGGGGCGATAGTTGTGCCTAGAGGTGGGAATTATGCAGTCCCGGAGGCTGGCCTCGCGGAAGTCCTTAGAGGTTGGAGCAGTAAGGCGCAGCTATATCAGGCGTTGGCTGGGGTAGACGATGATTGGAGTGAAGTTCACTGGAGCTCATCAGATGTGCAAAGGCGAGCCAGACGCGTAATGTTCGCCGAACTCCTTCCTTTGCTATCGGCTTGGCCCATAGACGTAAACGTTTGGCTGGACCCTCTGCCAGCTGCTAGTAACAGGCAACGTCGGATTGAAAGCTCCCCTGGGCCTGGCACGCACTGGGTGGAGACCCGAATACAAGGACCGTGGCCGCCGGAGCGTTATGTAGTGAACCGACGTGACAGGATCCCTGACCAGATCATGGCCAGGACGCTGCGGTGGGTCCTGGATGAAGTTGTTTCGATGCGAAGGGATGCCGTCAAAGTAGATCCCTCGCTCAAAAATGAGTCGAAATCGCAGATGGCGGCCGCAGCAAATCTTCTAAAGCTGCCACCCATCAGTGATGCAACAGGGCAAATGCCGACTGTTCCCGAAGTGCGGTCTCTGAGGGTTTCAGGGGCACCGTGGACAGTCCTCGCTCCAGTGGCGAGCTATCTGCGCGATTCGCATTCTACTAGTCTGATGGAATTTGCTCGAAGGCATCTTATGCCGGTACAGGAAGTGAGGTGGCGTCTTTTTCACCTTGGGGTGCTCGGCGTGCTTCTTAAGTCATTTCTTGATGCCGGCTGGACGTTGAAAAGCATGAGGCCGCTTTCGGCTAGCCTAGCGGGCGGCCCTCACTACAAGGCTGTTTCTGAGGATGGTGTGACTTGGGACTTGTGGTTTGAGTCGGAATCAATGTGGTCTTACTACGGCGAGCAGTCTTCCTATCAAGCTCTAACCATGGAGGCATTCGGTAGAGAGTCCCCAATGGGGGCTGACATTGCTCTAGTGCGACCTGGTGATTCAGCCCACCTATTCGAATGCAAGTTCGGAGACGCCGCTTATGTTGCCAGGGATGGTTATCATCAGATTTCTACCTATATGAGTGAGGTGAAGGAGAAGATCGCTCCTGCGGTGGCTGGGTATGTAGTTGGCCCAGACGAAGTAGTCGTTAGTAAAGCTGCTGGATCGCTATCCGGCTCTCCGGTTCACATTGTCGGACCTCGCCATATGGAGGGGTTTAAGCCGGGGTGGGAGGGTCAGTAAGCGCACGCGCCCGGCCGCGACGGACACGTCTTCGTCGGTCCACGGGGCGGCCAGCTCCGGCGGAGCTACTTCCGGGACGAGTGGATCACGGCCAGGGATGCGGCGAGTGTCTCGGCAGAGCTGCATTTCCACGATCTCCGCCACACGGGAAACACCCTGGCCTCGACCGCCGGCGCCAGCACCCGTGAGCTGATGACCCGCATGGGCCACAGCAGCTCGCGCGCCGCGCTGATCTATCAGCACATGACCAGCGACCGCGACCGAGCCATCGCTGATCGGCTCGGAGCCATGATCCGCGAGGGTGAGGGAGAGGCCATCGGCTAGGGAATGTGGACTCCGCGTGGACTCTAGGCACGCGGTGGCACGACCCCGAACACGACGAAGGGCCAGCCTGGGAGGAAACCCTCCTGAGCTGGCCCTTTTGCTGTGCCCCCGGCAGGATTCGAACCTGCGACACCCGCTTTAGGGGTTCGATCACTGCGCGGCACTGCCGCGGAGCCGCCTGGACACGGTGGCCGTGCCAGACCGCCTGGGAGTGCTGGCGTCCGGCGCCCTTGATGTCACTTGTGGATGTCAGAACGGGGCCACCGCGTGCGCTCGCTGACACGATGGTCCCGTGGTTGACCTGGAGCGCATCAAAGCAGAGACCTTGGTGTACTTCCGAGCACTCGATGAAGCCGCCACCCAGCGGCACCACTTCCGCCACGCTGACGAGGAGGGCGGTTGTGGTAGTTAGAGGCCGTACGTGACCGCGGTGAGTTGGTCGACATCAAACAAGCCGAGCTGACTTCGGCCGGCCAACTCCACCGTTATAGCTGGGAGCAGCTGGAGGACGATCACGGCTTCCTCACAGACCAAGCGGTCGATCCTGAAGAGGATCCGCTGGAGGCCATCCCGGCTGAAGAGTTCCTGCGGGTATGGACGCGGTGAGGGGGCTGGACAACCACTTTAGGAGAGAGGCGGGGGAACAAGGTTGCTGAGCGGGGCTTCGATACCTGGTGCAGAGTCCAGTAACTCGACCACAGCGCACCCCCATTCACCGTGGCTGACCCCTGTATCTGGCACGGCAGTGGCACGAGCCTCAGCCGATGACAGTCAGCCACGACGGCGGGCGCGCCGACCGAGCACACGCGTATGCCTTAGCTGAGACGGTGGCGAACCTCAGGCGCTCAGCAGCGCGTCTGGCAGGTGTCTGTCGCCGCCCGTTCGCGGGACAGCGCGGTGCTGGCGACCTGGCCCGACACCGGTGTCCCGGCCAATTCGTGTGCATCCACGGGCCCCGCCTGAAACCCTGGGGGATCACCTTGATGGGCGACAGGAGCAGCGAGTTGATCATCCTTGACACGAATATTCTGTGGGGCCTTACTCCCGAGGACGGCAGTACCGATCTGCTGCGCGCTATCCGGGCCGTGGGCGGCGAGCGGGTTGCGGTGCCGTGGATGGTCATGGAAGAACTCGCGGCCCAACAAGCGCTCAAGTATCAAGAGCAGCACGCGCGGGCCGCAGAAGCAGTCAAGGCACTACGCGAGGCAACACCTTGGGGTCTCGACGTGCCTCTCGGCCCATGCGAACCCGAAGAGGTGCGCAAGCACTGGCGGCGACAGTGGGACACGGTTGTGGAAGTGATCCCGACTAGTTCGCAAGCCTTCCAAGAGGCCGCGTTCCGTGAGGCGAACCAGCTCCGTCCGTGCAGGATGGTGAAGGGGCTGAAGATCGGCAGCCGTGATGCAGCGATTTGGCTGACTGCTGTGGAGTATGCGCAAGCACATCCAGAGGAGCGTGTCTACTTCGTCAGCGGCAACAACAAGGACTTCGGGGACGGCGCGGCCTATCCCGCCCCGATGGACAAGGATGTTGCTGGCATGACTGACCGATTCCGGCTCCTGCCCTCCATGGCCGATGTCGTGGCCGAGTTCGCCATCGAGACGACGACCGATGAAGCAGCGGTGCGGGCCCTTCTGGAACAGCCCTCGACGGGGTCCCAGTTGGTCGACGCAGCGACCCGGCACGGCTGGCTTCCCATGGACGGCTCGTTCGAGTGCACAATCAGCGGCGGCCCAGGCTCCGATCCGTTGATCGTCGCTGCTGACGGCTGGCTAAGCGGGGGCCGTGTATCGGTTTCTGAGATCCAGTCGATGCGGTCCTACCGCTTCGGCCAACAGGAGTGGTGCGCTGCTGTCGTTACGTGGCGACTCACCGGAGTGATCCTCTTGGACGGGGCGACCACGTGGGCCGGCTGCAGTTTGACCGCGTCCGTGCTGCTGGCGCTCAACGGGAGTGAACCCCGACTGACTATCCTGCGAGCGGACACCCCGCAGCCTCTCAGCCGCGACATTTTCCTGTCGTTCGATCTGCCGCGCATCAAGCTGAGCCGACCTGAAGAAGACGCAGCAGAGGTCATGCGAGCCAGCGTCGCGGCTTCGCAGACTCCAGTGGATCTGCACCCGCTGCGGGGTCCTCGTGCTTACGAGGGAGCATGGGTGCGGGCGCGGCGAGCTCAATAGAGCAAACCTGCGCCTCTGCGCAAGGACGAACCAGTGCAGCACTACAACGAACCCGGTCCCAATGCAGACGACTCGGCAAATATCTCGGGGCTAACAACACGGCCGACGGATCTCAATGGTTACGGGATAACCCGTCTTCTTGTCCTGGGTCTTGCCGGAGATCTTGGTGAGCTGGGTTCTTGCTGCTCAGGGGCGGTGGGCTCATGCGCCTGGTGGTCGTCGTTGGTCGTCATTGGCCACTGTTGCGCGACCTCGGACGGCCCAGGGACGGCCCAGCCATGGGTCGCGTAAACGGCGTCAGCCGGCGGAGGCGGCCCGCCATTGCGCGGTGATGCACCCCTCTTCCATGTCCCACCATTCCTTGACCACACCGTGGTTGAGCAACCGTTGCACCTTGGCGAGATCGGCGGTGGGCGGGACGTCCAGGGCAACCATGCGGAACCGTTCTATGCCCTCGCCGCATACACCAAGTTCGTGAAAGGCGTTGAGCACGCTCTGCCGTGCGGCTCCGGAACCGCCGTCACGGAGCACGACGAGGCGGATGGTGCAGTTCTCGGAGCGCCGGACCACCTCGCCGGCCCACCGCACGCCCTCCTCGTCGGGCTCCGTGGCCACGATGTCCCCGCAGGCAATACCTCGGACGAACCAGGGGGTGTTGTCGAGCCGCGCAGTGGCGTCGCCTTGGTCGACCGCCCACAGACTCTCCACCGATGCCGGGGGCCAGTCGTCCTTGATCTCAAGTCGGAAGTGCACCTTCACGTACTGGCCCTCGGGGTTCGTCATGGTGCCCAGGATGCACAGCCCTGTCGCGCCGGCCGCGGGCGGGTGACGATGACGTCTGCTCAAGGTGAATACGAATTCGTCTGTGCCTCAGCCGACGACAGTCGGCCACGACGGAGAGGGCGCCGACCGATCACACGCGCGTATGCCTCGCTGCACCCCCACCGGCCTCCGCCACGCTGCCGGTGCCGTCGACCAGAGCAAGCCACGACGGCCGACCCGCAATGACGCTGCCTGAGCCCTCAGCTTGGGAAGCTGCGGCGGGTTTATTCGACCAGCGCAACCTACCTGGCTAGGTCGTCCTCAGTAATCTCTGTTCGGTGCCCCGGCATGAGAAAGGAGCGGTGGTCGCCCTTCTTTACTGCATGGATCCGGGGTGAGGCAGAAAGGTGGCGGAAAATCCTGCGTTATCGTACAATCCCGCCATGCGTATCAAAAACATGACTGTATCCGGATGGAAGGGCTTCGATAATGCGAGCCTCGCACTGTCCAGGATTAATGTGTTCGTAGGGCGAAACAACAGTGGCAAGTCGGCGCTCATTCGAGCTGCGCAGTTCCTCACGGCAGGGGTCAATGCGCCAGAGGGTGAAATTCGGCTTGGCTCGGAAGCGGCTACTATCCAATACGGCCTCGAAGACTTCGACGTCCGCAGATACGCGCCGGAACTCGCTCAGGGAGTGGCGGCGAAAGGCCTTGCCGAGGATGGTTTGATTCCACAGGTTCACGTTGAAACTCGCCTAAAGAGACCTGGCCAGAACCAAAACACCTCCTGGGCTCAAATTTCCCATGTTCTGAAAACTAGTGACAATGTCCACGGTGACTTCCCAAAGATCTCACCGGTAGAGCCGGATAACTTCATCTATCCTTATCTCTCTAAGCGGAAAGTCGGAAACTATGATCGCCAGGTCGATAAGAGCAAGGCTGACCAAGTAACAGGAAATCTCCAACTCCTCTCGGCCAAGGTAGCCCGCCTGACCGGTCCGGGATATCCAGGTTCAGAGCAATTTGCCGAATTGTGCAAGCGTCTCTTGGGAATGTCACTCGGAACCGTGATGGTAGAGAACGGCCAACTCGTCGGCTTCACGGTTGGCCGCCTGGGCTCCATCACCATCGAATCCATGGGTGAGGGTATCTCAAGCCTGCTCGGTTTGATCACAGACCTGTGTGTAGCAGAGGGACAACTCTTCCTCATCGAGGAACCCGAGAACGACATTCATCCCGACGGGCTTAAGGCGCTCCTCGACGTCATCATCGAAAAGTCTGCCACCAATCAGTTCATTGTCTCCACACACTCAAACCTCGTCGTGAAGTACCTGGCTTCGGCCCGGGACAGCCGCCTATTTCAGGTAGAGCAACGGCCAGACGCACGAGGTGTTCCCACGTCAACCGTGAAGCTCATCGAGTCAGCCGAAGACCGAGCTGCCGTACTCCGCGATCTTGGGTACGACCTGCACGACTTTGACTTGGCTGAAGGTTGGCTCATCCTCGAAGAGTCCTCTGCCGAACGGATCATCCTCGATTATCTCATCCCTTGGTTTGCGCCGAAGCTCACCCGCATTCGCACCGTCGCTGCCGGCGGTACCGGAGGAGTTGAGCCAACGTTCCGCGAGTTCGGGAAGCTTGTCCTCTTCGTCCACCGAGAGGAGGTTTTTAAGCATCGGGCCTGGGTTGTCATCGATGGTGACCAGAGTGGGCTAGAGGTGGTAGCCAAGCTCAAAGCGAAGTACACCACTTGGCCGAGTGACCGGTTTCGATACTTCAGTAAGCCGCGTTTTGAAGACTATTACCCATCGCGGTTTAGGGAGCAGATCGAAGAGGCCTTTACTAAGCCTAAAGGGCAGCGTCAGCAGGAAGCCAAGAGTGCTTTGCGACAGGAAGTCCAAGACTGGTGCGACACTAACCGTGAGCTAGCCAAGACGGAATTGGCTCAATCCGCAGCCGAAGTTATCGCCGTCCTCCAAGAGATTGAAGCCGCTCTATTTCAGTAGTAACACGCCCTAAGGAGGGCCGCCCATGGCGGTAAAAGCTCGGATCGAAGGCCATGTGTTTGACCTCGACACACTTTGTGAGCTGTTCTCGGTCGGTGATCCGCAGATCAGTAAAGAGAGCGACGGCTACTACCTCGCATCGGATGATTTGGACGGCCTCCTCGACGAAAGCGGCCGCCTCATTGAGATTTCTTCTCTTCTCCTGCGTCGAGTAGTTGGTGTTGCTCGCGCTCTAGATGGCAGCTTTCGCCCCGTCACGCTCACCGGTCAGTTCACGGACGACAACGGCAAGCATCACCATGTCGTCGCGCTCGCAACGGCGGAGGTTCGCCTTAAGGCGTTTGCTGTCGGTGTAGTAACAACCGCTGATCAATCGACGCCGCAGCCGCCGCCTCCGCCGCAGGGTCCGCCGTACATGAAGCTCATTAAGGCAAAAACGGACGTGGCAGAGGTTCTCGACATCCTTGGTAAGCCCACTATCTCCATGACGTGGGTAGACCTCTACAAGGTGTACGAGATCGTGCGGCACGACGTAGGGAACGACAAGGCGCTCAAAACCAAAGCGTGGGTGCCTGAGTCTGACATCTCGGCTTTCACGGGGTCGGCAAATCGCCCTGATGTGAGCGGCAGTGAAGCGCGACACGCCCGCGTAGCGGGAGCCTCCCCAAAACGAACCATGACACTTGCTGAGGGAGAGGCCTTCGTGCGCAAACTTGTTGTGGCTTGGTGGGACTCACTGATCGACTAGGCGTAGGTGCCCGCACTCTGGGCCCAAGCTCCGCAACAGCATCTGGTGGGTCGTAGCCCTGGGGCTCGGCCTCTGTACGTGATCCGGCTCGAGTGCCGGGAGTGCGGCGGTTGCTTCACGAGGTTGTCGATGGGCACTTGGCGAAGCGGGACGTTCACACAGTCGCGGCCTGGGCCGAACCGGTCGTCACCAAGGAGAGCGACCCTGGTTGGTACTCCGTGGAGGCCGACTGAGCCGGGACGGACGGACGAACGCCAGAGGGCCGGACCGCTTTCGTGGTCCGGTCCTCTGCTGGCGGAGGATACGAGATTCGAACTCGTGAGGGTTGCTCCCGACACCCCTTCCAACTGTGGTGGTGCGGCGCTGGGCTGCATGCGGGAGCGTTCACCTGGGTCCATGGGAGGTTGACGACCGCGACGACGACAGCCCTGGGTCTCACCTGAACGGCCTTGAACGGCGATGACTGAGACGGAAACTGAGACGGCCCGAGGCATAGGGCCTTACTCGATGCTCTCGGAGCGTTCTCGAACCTGGTCGTCCAACTTGCCTTCCTCCAGGTCGGTTAGAGCGGCTGCGTACCCAGCCATGACCGCCTCGTGTACGACGTCGTGGAGGTCTACAGGGATCGTGTCGAAGATGCCGGAGCAGATGTTTGCTGCTGCGTCATACGCGGATCGGTAGTGCCGTTCATGGATGCCGGCGCCCAAGTTGCTGACGAGTCTGCGTAGCTCTTCCTTGTGGTCATCGTTCACGCCGACGTCACTACCCTTGTGTCATGGTCGAGAATCGGGCTACTTCGGGCCTCGACCGAAGACAGTCAGCCCCGGCGTGTCAGGCAACCGACATGGCGTGCGCCTGCCTCGCCGTACCGCCACCGGCCTCAACCGCGCTGCCGGTGCCGTCGACCGCAGCAAGCCGCGACGACAGACCCGCGGGGAGAACTCCGAAGCGGCTCAACTCCCAAGGCTCTCAGCTTGGGAAGCTGCGAGCATTTGAGTGCGGTTCAGCCTCTGACCTGGGCTAACGGCCGGATCGTGGCTCCGTTGGACTGGGCTGCTTTCACCGTGGTTCCCCGCTGTTCCCGCTCGATCTGGTGCGCTTGTGGTGCGCTCGGCAACACCTCGCGTGACTCGTCAGACCTACAGATCCATGCGTGTTTCGTTGTCGCCCCGTCTGAGAAGGACGTGCGCCGGCCGGAACGGCAGACTGCGCAGAGTCGGCTCCAGAACCTTGAACAGAGCATCGGCATCGCGTCCGTAGGCGTACACGACGGCTTCGCCTCCTCCGAACTCGTTACCGTCGACCTCCCCGACGCCTGCCTCCGCGGTCGCTGCCTCCATCACCTCCTCAGCTTCGTAGATCCGTTCGCGCTGATCGGCGTCGCCGAAACCGTCACTGGCAAGCCGGAAGTGTGCGATTGCGGCGTGCTCCTCGCCCTCGGAGTCAGGGGCAATGGGTGTCTCCATGCCGGACACACTGTCATTGAGGTCTGACACCCTCATCGCTGTGTTCACTTGGATCCGCCCCCGCCAACACGCTTTCCAACTGTGGTGGTGGTCCAGCGAAGCTCGTGCAGGGGCGTTCACCTGCGTTCATGGGCGGATGGCTGACGGCGTGATGATGGCGAGCGGTCTCGCCTGAACGGCCGTGAACGGCGCTGAATGAGACGGAAACTGAGACAGGCGGCCATCGCGGGTTCCCTGGTCACGGACCTGGGAGTGTCCTCATGCTCGCCACGGTTCCACATGACGGCATCTTCCCCGCTGGGTGTAGCCGCCGGGTACGTCGACGCTGACGGAACTCCAGAAGGGCTCGGCATCGCGGAAATGGCCGCCGCCCGTGTGCCACTGGACTCCTGGGTAGACCTGGCGCAGGGAGCGGAGAGCGGCTGAGGCGAGGCCGCAGCGCTTATAGCCCTCGTAGGAGTGAGGTGCTTCAACCCATCCGATCTTGCACGGATTGCAGACCACGTACTCGACCTCGAAGGCGAGGTCGGATCTTACGTAGGCCGCACGGATGCGCCAACCTGTTCGCTCGTAATAGCCGGCGGGCCGGTCAACCCAGGGCTCTGGTGGGGTGACGGTCCGGTCGAACTCGTACGACGCGGGGTCCATCCATCGGCGAAGCCGGTCCCGCCAGGTCGGCTTGTCGGGCCACTCCCGTACCCAGTACACGTGGTCAGTACGGCGCGCCACAGCGCGGATTGCAGCCTCTCTGTTCGTCATGCGCTCTCCTCCCCGGGCTCTGGATCCCAGGGGTCGTAGCGCTTCAGCGCCCTCTGGTCCGGCAGCCCGAGCCGCTTCGCGGTCCGGCGTCGCGATCGGACTTCTGCAGTCGACCGCGGTCGGTAGCCGGGGCCACCACAACCGCATGAATGGAAGGTGAGGCTGGCATGCAACGCAGCCCCAAGTGCCTCCCAGGCCCCCTTGTCTCTACGGCGAGGGATGGCAAGGTCGAACCCAGCGTTGATCATTGGGGTGTGGCAGCGGGGGCACGGATGCTCTCGCGGCGGTAGCGGGTTCTGCTTGAACGAGGAGCGGCACACCAGACACGCGAAATGCGGCTTGTAGGGGGTCGCGTATCGGCACATCCCGACAGGGTAGAGAGGGTGCCTGGGCAGGACCACCGCTTTAGGAGAGAGGCGGGGGACTGAGGCCGCTGACCTGGGGCTTCGATACCTGGTGAGGCGGCTGGCAACGCGACCTCAGGACGCCCTCGTTGACCGTGGCTGACCCCTGCGTCTGGCACGGTAGTGGCACGAACCTCAACCGAAGACAGTCAGCCAAGACGGTGGGTGCGTCGGCCGATCAGGCGCGCGTGTGCCTCGCTGCACCCCCACTGGCCTCTGCCACGCTATCGGCTTGTGTCGTCGACCAGAGCGCGGCCGTGAGAGTCGGCCCGCGACAACGATGCCTGGCACAGTGCACCCCTGGAGCTCGGACTCGGGACTTTCGGTCGTATCGCTCGGCCTCGTCCCACATACTTTGGTGAGGGTCTGGTCTGTAGACAGATCCGACGGTTTCTCCGGTTGATTCATGCATGATCAGCCAGCGGAAGGAGTCCGATGGATCCGGCATCGTTCACGTTGGTCGCGAGGGCTGGCGGGCCCATCGCTAGCAAGCTCGGTATGTCTTTCCTACAACGAAAGACGCGAGCTATTCGTGTATCCCTAGCCGCCTCCAAGAGAGCCAAAGTTGTCGGTGTCGATATCTCCGCAAAATCGATCCGCACATGGCTATCCAGGCGAGATACTGCTGAACGATTCCGAGAATGCACTGAACAGTCACTGGCGTCGATGGCTCGGAGTCTCACTTATATTGTGCCCGGTGTCGATGCCGCCACGCGCCAAGCCAACGCACTCGCTGTGCTACGCATAGTAATGCAAGAGTACTTGCGGACCGCGAACACGTCAGCTGCTATAGAACTCTCTAATGCCTGGCAGCAACAGTACATAGCACAGGAAGGAGAGAAGAATCGAAATGTCATCTTGCCAACACAAGATGAAATAATTTCCAGGCTGGATTACTCATTTGGATTCGATGCCGCTGTTCGTACACTGAGCAGTCTCCGCAGAAAAGAAGCAGAGGCGCTTAGGGGTAAGTGGAAGGCGATAGAGATTGCCATTTCATCGCTCGATGGAAATCGACTGCATCGTGGCGAGATGCTTAGCCAATGGGCTAGTAATCCCCCAGGTTGGCTTAGCGAAGCGCCTGCAGAGGGTCTTCTCTGGTTGGCGAATATGGCAGCGGACTATTCCAGTCGAGAATCCGTTGCACACATATACTTCGAGATGGCAATCTCTGCTGGCGCGTTTCCCCATGACTACTGGGTAGCCCGATCAGCGATTTCTCTAGGGAAGGAAGAATCCTCCGAAGAGATTCGGGAGTACATTGCTTCTCGTCGACGAGGTGATCATCCCTTCCTTGCGGCGGTTGAGGCGTTCATCGACGATCGCTTTAACGATGCTATCGCACTCTTGGATTCATGGGATCCGCAAAGCGAGGGTGGGGCGGCAATCTCTGCTTCCCTGAAGGTATCCTCGCTGGCCAGTTTGGGAAAAATCACCGAAGCGATAGGGCTTGCGAAGTCTGTAGCAGAACAGACGGACCTTTCTGGCCTGGCCGCGCGCGCCGCAGAACTATTGTTGGTGCGAGCGACGAGTGGTCGGTCAGAGCATCGCCTAATGGACTGTCAGGAAGCTTTGTCTCTGGCTCTGCAAGCGAGAAACCGAAGGCGCTCTTGGTTCGGTGACAGTGTTGAGCCGCTTGTGATCGCAGTAAAGGCGGCACAGCTATGTGGCGATATCGAAAAGTCATGGTCTCTTATGCAGGTGCCTCCACAAGGTGAGGCACTGATACATGAGGTCAGAGACGAACGGCTCCAAAGTCAGACGGCTCTTACTGCCGCATTGACAGGGCGTTTCGATGAGGCGCGTCAACTCTTGAGTCAGATCGATGATGCCTTCACTAAGGCACAAGTCGAAGCCGTGATGGCGGATGTCGCGCTTGGGGAGGGGGACGATCCCAGCGAACTGCGCCAGCTATGGACAAATGCTTGGGGCCGGGCCAGCAATGATATGGAGCGCCTCTTTGCGGCGATGGGAATGGCGGAATCAGGAGCTGATCTACCAGATCTGACTGAACTCGCCCAAGAAAACTCAGATGCGGTTGAAGAGATCAAAATCGTCGCTAAGGCAATGACGGGTACAGCGGATAACTTGGCGGCGCTGAGGATAGGTGCTACCAAGAGCCGGCTGCTTGTTGTGAAGCTTGCGCAGCATCATTTTGTAAAGGGAGAATTTGCGCTTGCTGCCGAAACACTGAGGGCCGGGGCAGAAAGATGGAGTGATGCCCAGCTGATGTCAATGGCAGCCACGAGGTTCCGAGAGGCGAACCAGAAAGCAGAGGCTCGATCTGCCGCGCGGTCGGCAATGCATCTCGGAGGGCCAGGCTGGGCAGGAGCGGGGCAGATGTATGCCCTCCTCGTTGAGGTCGAGTCTGCTGACGGCGACTACGAAGCCGCCTCCGACGCGGCCAGAAGCCTCCTTGCGCTTGATCCGCACGATGATAATGCCCGATGGGCCCTTGTGAAGTGCTTGATTAGTCGGGTCAAGATTGACGAGGCGTGGCGTGTACTTTCGTATCATGGTGAGCCGACCGCTCCAAGATCTAAGGAAGAAACGCTAATCTGGCTCGGCCTTTGTGCACAGTATTACGTCGGTGCCGACTTTGCGGGTAAAGCCCTAGGGTTCATACAAAATTGGTCGGATGACGAAGAAGTTCTCGGGCGCTTCCTGCAAACCTTCCATGTCATCGGCCCTCGATCCACTGAACTGCCGCTCACGGATGCAGATAGAGAGCAACTGCAGGCCGTGGCGGAAGGATTTGTGAGCAAATTCCCTGAGAGTGTTCATTGGCGCGCCGTTCCTCTCGGTCCCGACGATCATCCTCTGGCGCCGTTGGAGTCTCAACTGCGAGAGGACCATGAGAGAACAAAGGAGTTGCGCCAACAGGTTAATGACGGGAATCTTCCTCTAGGTATGCTGGCCATGGCGACAGGTAGAACTTATACGGAAGCGGCAATTCGCCGGGCTGCTGGTAGAGTTTTCGCAGTTGACCTTAATTCATCTGATGCGGAATCCCTGGATCTGAGCCACGCTAAAGAGGGTAAAGTAGTTGTGGACCCGACAGCGATACACTCTTTGTCGCTTTTCGATTCAGATTCTGCTGAGCTGCTTCTCGGCAGTCTTCCTGCTGCAATTACCACAGATCAACTGTATAAAGACGCCCTGCAATGCCGAGATGCGCTTGCTCTTGCTTCGGATATGCAGATTGTGTGGGATGAAAATTCTGGCCATGCGACCGTCTCCATTGCCACGCAAGAAGATGTCGAAATTCTGCGGGTTCGGTCGAATAGGATCCTTGAGCTCCTTGGGGCCATGCAACGTGTGCCTCGCTTGGAGCTCCGCGTCCTAACTGAATTGACATTCGGAAATGTGGACTGGATTACAGGTCTGGACTACGCAATAGAGCATGGGCTCGCATATTGGTCGGACGACAGAGTTATGCGCTCTGTAGCTCGAAGCCGGGGCGTACCAACCTTTGGAACTGTGAGCCTGATGAAGGAGTCAGTTGAAAACAGGTTGATCTCGGCAGACGAGTGCCGCGTTCTGGAAGCTGAGCTTCTGCGAAACTATTACGTAGACCTGCCGTACTCAAAGGAGCTTTACACTGCGGGAGCCATTGCAGACTCTTGGCGCCCTTTGGGGGTTGCAGCTGCTCTGACGAGACGACACGTTTGGGGTCGGCCGGAGGAGGCTGCCGAATTTGCTATGTATGCCAGTGGGAAAGTCTCCGATAGTTCTCCGGAAGGAATTTCCACCTGGATTGGTTCAGCTGCGGTCGGACTTGTTAGATCTTCCGATACGCCCGATACGGCTTCTCAGAACCTTCAAATCCTCCTGAGGAAGGTATTTAGTCAAAGCTGGTTTGCTGGTCATGCTGTCGGCTTTATTCTTTCCGGAATTCGAATGGGGGTTGCGGACCGTGATGGTGTCACCGATCCCACGGGCAAGGTTCTGAATGACTACTATTCAGCGCTAGTGAAAAAGATGGGGCATGCTGTGGCGGCAAGCCGCCTAATGGCCTTTATGGCGACAGCTTCCGATGACGACAAATCACTCGCTGCGCGTATTGTTCTTACCCACAGCGACTGATGGATGCCGATTTGAGTCGGGCGGGAGCGGACGTGCTGGCGATGCTCGCTGCGGCGTAATGTTATCTCTGGCGTCAGGCGGGTGATTGCTATGCGTGCGGCGCGGGCGCCGGCCGGGCTGGAGCGGGGCGGAGACAGGAGCGCAGGCCCGGCCGGGGGCCGGGCCGCGCGCGGGGAGCGGAGCGAGCCGCCTTGATGACGTAGAGAAAGTCTGAGCCAACACGGGCTGTGCTACAGCCGGAACGACAGCTCCAGCTCGTCGCCTGGGAGGTGGAACTCCTCCAGGGCGAGGGGCTTGTCTGACTCGGTGAGTGTCACGCGGATGATGTGGAGCATTGGGACCCCGTCGGCGAGTCGTAGAGCCTGAGCCTGATCGGGTAGAGGCATGCGGGTGCGGACGTACTCCGTGAAGTGGAGTTCGTGGCCCAGGTCGGCTAGCGCGGTGTAGAGATCCGGTGCCGGCGGTGGGGCCTCCTCCTCGTACTTGGTGTCGATCAGTACGGAGAACGGGACGTACGTCCGGTGGAGTTGGCGGAGGCGGCCGTGGTCTGCAGTCTGCAACGCGTCGTACGTGAACATCGGCTCGCCTGGCGGGATGCGGAGTAGGTCCGCAAGGGCGAGTGGGGCGTCTGTGCGGGTGGCTACCGGCGGCTCGGCGTCTGTCCAGCGGATGCCGTCTGCCTCGATGTAGCGGCCGTCCGGGGTTCGGCGTACGCCGCGGGGGCGCGTGTGGCTGGGGCGGTTGTGGGGGGAGCGGGCGAAGGTGCCGCGGCCCATGATGGCCTCGACGAGACCGGATGCCCGCAGTTCGCTCAAGCCCTGACGGACCGTGGGGCGCGTCACGCCGAACTGTTTTGCCAACGCCTCCTCGGACGGGAGTGGTTGGCCGGCGGGGAAGGTGCCGTCCAAGATGCCTTCGCGCAGGTAGTCGGCAATTTGCCGGTACTTCGGCTGCGTGTTCTTCGGCGGCATGCGGGCCCTCCGTGGCCGTGGTGTGGGCGGCTGTCCGTCCCCGTTGGGCAGCGTGCCCAAGTTCTTGGACAGCTTCGCTTATTGCTAGTCGGTTGACAACCCGTACTACGGGTGGTCACTCTTGTCTTCGTCACCCGTACTACGGGTGGTCTAGTAGCCCGCAGGATTGGCCTGCGGGTGCCGAGGATGAAGGAGATCCGAACAGTGGCAAGCCTTCCGATCGATACCGCGAAGTTCACGGGGATCATCTGCGCCGTTCCCCCTGCTCCGCGGGTCGCCAACCGTGAGACCGGTCAGCTCCGTGTTGACCGCGATACGGGTAAGACCGTGTACCAAGTCGGCCTCTGCCTGATGGCGGGGTCGTCGGCGGACGTCGCCAACGTCAGCGTGGCTGGTGAGCCAGCCGGTGTGCAGCTCGGTATGCCGGTGGCCGTGCGAGACCTGGTCGCCACCCCGTGGGAGAACGAGGGGCGGCACGGGATCGCGTTCCGGGCGGCGGAGATCCGACCCCTGAGCGCTCCCGCCACCCCGGCGGGTAAGGGGGCCAGTCAGTGATGAAGCTGGCCTCCGCTACTTCGGCTGGCGCGAGCTGGCCGAGTTGGGCTCTGGTGGTGGCCGCAGTGCTGGTGTCGGGTCTGCTTCTGGCAGGCCCGGCCCTGCGCCGCCGCTATCCCGTTGCCTGGTGGCTGTTATGCGGCTTCCCGGCCGTGGCCTTCCGGGTCGTGCAGACCTGGCGGCCTCTGATGGCTGGCTGCGGGCTCGCCGTGAGTCGTCGACCGGCGCTGACCGTGGTGTCCGGGCTTGTCGGCAAAGGGGCACCTCCGCCGCAGCCGCGGGTTCCCCGGAAGGGGCTCGTACGCCCGACCCCCGGCGGCTTCGCACTGCTCGTGCGGTTGTTGCCGGGCCAGGTGCCGGAGCACTTCGTCAAGGCTGCGCCTGCCATGGCGGAGAACTGGCAGGTGCACGCAGTGCGGGTGACTTCCTGGAAGCCGGGGGTCGTGCGGATCGTCGCCTCGGCGGCCGACCCGTTGGCCGATCCCCAGGTGCCGAAGCAGCGAGGGCCTCGGCCATCTGCTTCGGGTGACGGTGGGTGCCTTGGAGACTGGGGCCGCGTGGGTGGTGGACCTGAGGCGCATTCCTCACTGGCTGATCGTCGGAGCCACCCGTTCCGGCAAGTCGACCCTGATCAACGCACTCGTGGCGGGCCTCGCCCCGCAGCCCGTCGCCCTGGTGGGGATCGACTGCAAGGGCGGCATGGAACTGTCGCTCTACGAGACGCGGTTGTCCGCCCTAGCGACGAACCGAGAGCAAGCGGTCCGGCTGCTCGCCGCTCTCGTCGACCTGACCCTCGACCGGATGACCCTGTGCCGGGCTGCCCGCGTCCGGAACATCTGGGGCCTGGCTGACAAGGAACGCCCGGTCCCCGTTGTCGTGATCGTCGATGAGATCGCGGAACTCTTCCTCGTAGCGAGCCGAAGCGAGAAGGACGAAGCGCATGCGGCCGGTACAGCGCTGATCCGGCTGGCCCAACTCGGTGCGGCGCTGGGGGTGTTCCTCGTCGTGGCCGGCCAACGCGTCGGCTCCGACCTCGGACCCGGTGTCACGGCTCTGCGGGCGCAACTGGGCGGCCGAGTCTGCCACCGCGTGGCCGACCCCGGTACGGCAGAGATGGCGCTTGGCGACCTCAATCCTGACGCGCTCAAGGCAGCGCAGGCCATCACCCCCGAACAGGCCGGTACGGCCATCCTCGCCTCCGGCGACGGCTGGGAACGCGCCCGGTCTCACCTGATCACGGAAGCGGAGGCAGAAGCCGTCGCCGCCGAGTACGCGCACCTGACACCTGTCTTGTCCGAACTGCACGTCGAAGCGCTGTGAGAGGGGGCTGTCGTGCTGGTGTCCATGTCGGCCGTGCTGCTGCTCGGCCTGCTGATCTGGTTCCTCCTGCGCATTCGGTACCTCAGGTGGGCCGACGCGCTGCTCTGCGGAACCTTCGGCTTCCTGCTCGCCCGGACAGTGGCCGCGCCGTTCGTTCAGGCCCTCCTCGACGGCGTGAACGGCTTCCTCGGCCAACTCCGCTTCTGAAGCGCCTCACCACTGACCCGACAAGGAGACTTTCTGTGTCCGACTACGTCATCCGCTCCGGTGACCGCGCCGCCTTCCTGGCCGGTCTGCGGGAGCTGGTCGACTTCCTGACCGTCAATCCGGCCGTCGTCGTGCCGCGTCACGCGTCCGTCGTCGTCCTGGTCGACGCCTCCGACTCCGCCGCTCGTCTCGACGGCGTGGCGTTCGTCGCCGCTCCGCTCGGCGTGCCGGCGGAGGACATCGGCCGGGGCTACTTCGACGCACGCCGTGACTTCGGACCGATCTCGTACGGCGTCGTCGGGATTCCTCCCGAGGAACGGCAGTGATCGCCCGTACGACGGGCTCCCGACGGGGCGCGAAGTCGCCAAACCCGACCCCGTCAGGAACCCACTCCATCCGCCACATGAGCAGTGAAAGGAGCACTCACACTTTGTCCACCGCGCATCATTCGCGCAAATCCCCGTCGCTCGACTGCGACCTCAGGCAGCGTGACGCGCAGGTCTCGACCTGCGCCGGACGGGAACAGATCGTCCTCGTCGAACTCAACGGAACGGAGCAGTGGCTGTGTTCCGCGCACGCGGCGGCTGTCTGGCTCACGGACCCGACTCTCCGCTTCAGCGCCAAGACTCGGCTAGAAGGCATCTCGGCCGTGATGGGGCAGGCGTTCGGCGACGGAGGTGGTCGCCGATGACCACCGGCCTTCCGCAGAGCGTTGCTGCTCTCGTCGACAGGGCGTCGGAGCCGGAGTTTGCGGCCTGGCGCCGAAACATCGTCCGCCTCGCTGGCTGCACCAACCCGATTCACCTGGTCGGCGCGGCGACCGTCTACGACACGACGACCGGTGCCGCCCTGCTCTCCTACGGCTCGGATGTCTACGGCGGTCGCCTGCTCACCGCGTGCGGCAACCGGCGGGCGACGGTCTGCCCGGCCTGCTCGGCGCTGTACCGGGCGGACACGTACCAACTCGTCAGGGCCGGTCTCGTCGGCGGCAAGAACGTCCCGGAAGCGGTGAGCGGTCACCCGCGGGTGTTCGCCACGCTCACCGCCCCCGGGTTCGGCCCGGTCCACACTCGCCGCGAACGTGACGGACACGTGCGGTCCTGTCGGCCGCGTCAGGTAGGGGACCACTGCCCGCACGGGACTCCTGCCGGATGCCGTGAGCGTCACCCGGCGGACGACCTTCGACTCGGGGAACCCCTCTGCCCACGCTGCTACGACTATGCGGGGGCCGTTCTCTGGCACGCGTTCGCTGGTCGGCTCTGGCATCGGTTCGGGCTGGAGCTGCGGCGGGAGGTTGCACGGCGAGCCGGGCTGTCCCGTACCGAGTTCGGGGACGTCGCTCGGCTGTCGTACGCGAAGGTCGCCGAGTACCAGCGGCGGGGCCTGGTCCACTTCCATGCCGTGATCCGCCTCGACGGTGCAGACGGACCCGACTCCGATCCGCCCAACTGGGCGACCGTCCCGCTCTTGGTCGACTCCGTGCGGGCCGTGGTCGGACGAGTGCGGCTGAACGCTCCAGGCGCGGGCGTCATCGGTCCGCGGGCGCTGCGCTTCGGTGCCCAGGTCGACGCACGTCCGGTCACCTCGTACCGGCGGGAAGCGGGGGAGCGGCCTGCTTCTCCGGCCTCCGTGGCGGGCTACATCGCTAAGTACGCCACCAAGGGAGCGGAGTCCGCCGGCGCAGTGGACGGTCGTATCCATCATGCGCGAGACATGGTCATGCTGCCGGTGCGGGCGCACGTGCTCCGCATGATCGGCACGTGCTGGTGGCTGGGCGGCTTACCGGAGTTCGAGCCGCTCGGGCTCCGCCGCTGGGCGCACATGCTCGGATACGGCGGCCACTTCTCCACCAAGTCCCGGCGTTACTCGACCACGCTGATGGCACTCCGGCAGGCACGTACCGACCACCGGGCGGAGCAGCAACGGACCTCACTCGGCCTGGCCGACCACTCGACGGTCACGGTCGGCCGGTGGCGCTACGCGGGACGCGGCTACTCGCCGGAGGCTGCGCTCCTGGCCGCCTCGGTGCGGGAGAGCGGTGCATCCCATGGCGCGTGACACCCGTACGAAGGCGGCCGAGCTGCTCACCGTGCGGCAGGTCCTCGACGAACTGGGCGGCATCTCCCGGCGCACCTTCTACCGCTGGCGGGAACTCCGCCTCGCGCCGGCCTGCATCCGGTTGCCGAACGGTGAGCTGCGGGTCCGGCGTGACGTGCTCAACGACTGGCTGGAGGAGCGGGCGGAGGGGGCGACGTCGTGAAGTCGTACAAGGTCGTAATCTGGAAGCTCAGCATCAACCGCTCCGCGAAGAAGCCGACGTATCTCGTCCGGTGGTCCGTGGACGGTGAGCCGTTCCACGAGTCGCACAAGACGAAGGCGCTGGCGGACCGCTTCCGCGCAAAGCTTCTTCGTGCCGCTGACAAGGGTGAACCGTTCGACACCGTGACCGGTCTGCCGGACTCGCTCCGCGGTGGAAAGGCGGCGCTGTCGTTCCTCGACCTGGCGGTCAAGTACGTGGATGCGCGGTGGGCGGAGGCGTCCGCCAAGCAGCGGGACAGCATGACTGATGCACTGGCGACGGTCGTTCCCGCCCTGGTCAAGCCGGGACGGGGGCGGCCCACCCCAGAGGTGCTGCGGCGGGCGCTGCGCTCGTACCTGCTGCCGGTACCGCGCAGGGAGCGGGAGCGGCCGGAGGAGATCGCCTTGGCCGTGCGGTGGATCGAAAAGGCATCGCTTCCGGTGGGGGAGCTGCAAGAGATCATGCGTGTGCATGAGCTCATCGATGCACTCGGCCGGAGGATGAACGGCAAGCCTGCGGCGACGCAGACATACAGGCGACGTCGCGCCGTGGTCTTCAACGCCCTGGAGTACGCGGTTGAGCTCGAACACCTGCCGTCCAATCCGCTGAGCCGAGTGCGGCGCAAGCGGGGGAAGCGGCCGGTGCAGGAGGTTGACCGTCGTGTGGTGGTCAACCCTCGGCAAGCACGGGAGCTGCTGACCGCGCTCACGTACGTGGGTGGCTACGACCGTGCAAGCGGCCGGCGCCTGCGGGCCTTCTTCGGGTGCCTCTATTACGCGGCCATGCGACCGGGGGAGGCGCTGGGGCTTCGCCGCTCCGATTGCACGCTTCCGGCGTCGGGCTGGGGCCGAATCGAGCTGACGGAGACCCGTCCCACGGCAGGTAAGGCGTGGACCGACTCCGGTGAAGCGCACGACCGGCGTGGTCTGAAGCAGCGGGCTGACGGTGAGGTGCGCATCGTGCCGATTCCGCCTCCGCTGGTCCGGCTCCTCCGCGAGCATCTGAAGGAGTTCGGGACGGCGGAGGACGGCCGGCTGTTCTCCAGCGAGCGGGGCAACGTGATGGCTGCCTCGTCGTACTCGCGGGCGTGGAAGCAGGCTCGGGAACTGGCGCTCGTGCCACATCAGATGTCGTCGGTGCTGGCCTTCCGGCCGTACGACCTCCGTCACGCGGGCGTATCCCAATGGCTCAACTCCGGTGTCCCTGCGCCAGAGGTCGCCGCTCGCGCGGGCCATTCGGTGGACGTCCTGCTCAAGATCTACGCCAAGTGCATCGACGGCCAGGAGCAGGAGATGAACGGCCGGATCATGCAGGGGCTGGGGGAGGCGGACGGCCCTGACTGACACAACGACATGACCGATGAACGGGAGCCCCGGACAACAGAGGTTCGGGGCTCCCGTTCGTCAGTCCACGTATAGGCCGCAGGGCTACGCTCAGGGTCCCCGGGAACGGCTGCTGACCTGTGAGAAAGCCCATCAAGATCATTACGTCGTCATTACGTGATCACTGGCAAAGGGCTGCTTCCGGCGGCACATACGCCAAGACCCCGTCCTCAGCGAAAGCGCTGGTGGCGGGGTCTTGGGGCACCTTCTTCAAGGTGCCCCCGGCAGGATTCGAACCTGCGCACACGGCTCCGGAGGCCGTTGCTCTATCCCCTGAGCTACGGGGGCGTGTCGGGCGGGAGCTGTTGCTCGCGGCGACGGGTAGAACACTACCAGCTCGCTCAGGGTGTTCATGAACGGGTTTACGTGGGGCGGG
This sequence comes from Streptomyces vulcanius, assembly GCF_042653945.1. Taxonomy (NCBI): domain Bacteria; kingdom Bacillati; phylum Actinomycetota; class Actinomycetes; order Kitasatosporales; family Streptomycetaceae; genus Streptomyces; species Streptomyces vulcanius. The sequence continues at coordinate 75,909 of NZ_JBHSFK010000024.1, forward strand.
AGGGGGGTGGGGGTCGCCCGCAGGGGGTGGAAGTGGGGAAAACCCGGACGCGGTGGCCGGTCCCGACCTACTCTCGAGTTGTGCCAGGCGCGTCGGGTCGGGTGCTTGTTGTGGACGACAACAAGGTCATCCGGCAGCTGATCAGGGTCAATCTCGAGCTAGAGGGGCTTGAGGTCGTGACCGCGTCCGATGGTGCCGAGTGTCTGGAAGTCGTTCATCAGGTGCGGCCCGATGTCGTCACCCTCGATGTCGTCATGCCCCGGCTGGACGGTCTGCGGACCGCCGCTCGGCTGCGTTCCGACCCTCTGACGCGTGACCTTCCCCTCGCGATCATCAGTGCGTGTACCCCGTACGAGGTCGAGGCCGGTCTCGAAGCCGGCGTCGACGCCTTCCTCGCCAAGCCCTTCGAACCCAGTGAACTCGTCACCCTCGTACGGCAGTTGCTGGAGGGGGAACGGCGAGAGCGGGGGGATGGGGGCGGTCGTTCAAGTGGTGGGGGACCGGGTGGGATGGGGCTCGGGCTCGGGACCGTTCTCGGAGCCGGCGGAGAGGTCGGGGCCGGGTAGGGGAGGGGCAGCGGAAGAAGGGCCCGCGATCGAGTAGGACCCGTGGTCGAGTAGGCCCTGGTGGAGTAGGACCCGCGGTCGAGTAGGACCCGTGGTCGAGTAGGGGTGTCCCTGCTCCCACCGCAGCAGCAGCCCCCCTCGCCTCTCCAGCTCCACAGCTCCACAGTTCCCCCCTCGCCGCTCCGCCCCCCGTCCACATCCCGGACCCTCCCCAAACCGGCTCGCCTCCCTACCCCCCTCCTCCCATACGCTGGTCCCGTGACCCCCGTCGAGCTCTCCCGCACCGTGCTGCACGCCGTACGTCGTGCTGTCGATGCCGGTGAGCTGAGCGTGGCCGTGCCCGCACGTGCCGTCGTCACGCTGCCGGGGCCCGGGGGAGCCGGGGACTACGCGACGAACATCGCCCTGCAGCTCGCCCGGCCGGCCGGGCAGACGCCGCTGCGGGTCGCCGAGGTGCTGCGGCCGTATCTCTCCCACGCCGAGGGCGTCGCCGGCGTCGAGATCACCGAGCCCGGCTTCCTCAACATCAGCCTCGACCGCCTCGCCGCCTCCACCGCCCTCGTCGAGCGGATCCGCCGCGAGGGCCTGCGGTACGGGCACTCCGACGCCCTCGCCGGGTGCGTCTTCGACGTGCGTGTGCCGTACGACGCCCGGGCCGAGGTTCTCGCCGACGCGCTCGCCCGGATCGTCGGCTCCCAGGGCGGACGCCTCGTCATCCACCACCGCGAGCCCGTCACCGACACCCCCCGCCCTCTCGCCCCCGTTCCCGAGACACTCCTCACTCTCCGGCCCACCCCCGCCCCCGAAGACCCCACCCCCCTCGGTCACGACGCCGCTCGCTGGGCGCTGTTGTATCCCGCTCCCCACGACCGGCCCCGTATCACCGCCGATCACCTGGTCCAGCGGGAGAGCAACCCTCTTTTCCGCGTCCGGTACGCCCACGCCCGCACCCGGGCGGTCAGCCGCAACGCCGCCGGCCTCGGGTTCACCGCCCAGCCGGGAGGAGAGACAGCAGGAGGAGAGACAGAGGGAGCGGGTTTGTTCTCCCTTCTCGCCGATCACCCCCGCATCCTCGCGACCGTCGCCCGCCTTCCCCGGTCCCAGGCCGTCGCCGCGCCCTCCCGGCTCGCCCGGTATCTCGTCGCGGTCGCCGACGGCACGCTCGAGTTTCTTCCCGTCGTCCTTCCCCGTGGTGCGGAGAAACCCTCGGCCGCCCACCGCGCCCGGCTCGCGCTCGCCGAAGCCGCCGGGACGGTGCTCGCCGGCGGCCTGTCCCTGCTCGGCATCGACGCGCCCGACCACCTCTGAACCACGCCCCACGCCCCACCCCCCAATCCTCTGAACCACCTCTGAACCAGAGAGAGCACGCCCACGATGAGCCGATCCGCCCACCCCGCCGGGCCCCGTCACGCCGATGTCCTCACCGAGGGCCACTACTCCGCGCCGCCCACCGACCTCAACGCCCTCGACCCCAAGGTGTGGGCGCAGACGGTCGGCCGGGACGAGGACGGTGTCGTCACCGTCGGAGGCGTCGACGTCAAGCAGATCGCCGAGCAGCACGGCACCCCCGCCTACGTCCTCGACGAGGCCGACTTCCGGGCCCGGGCGCGGGCCTGGCGCACCGCCTTCGGGGCCGACGCGGATGTGTTCTACGCCGGGAAGGCGTTCCTGTCGCGGGCCGTCGTGCGGTGGCTGGACGAGGAGGGGCTCAATCTGGATGTGTGTTCCGGGGGCGAGCTCGCCACCGCCCTCTCCGCGGGGATGCCCGCCGACCGCATCGCCCTGCACGGCAACAACAAGTCCACGGACGAGATCCGGCGGGCCATAGAGGCCGGCGTCGGGCGGATCGTTCTCGATTCGTTCCAGGAGATCGTGCGGGTCGCGCACATCGCCCAGTCCCTCGGCACGGTGCAGAGGGTCCAGATCCGGATCACCGTCGGCGTCGAGGCGCACACCCACGAGTTCATCGCCACCGCCCACGAGGACCAGAAGTTCGGGATTCCGCTGGCGGGCGGTCAGGCCGCCGAGGCCGTGCGGCGCGCGCTGCAGCTCGACGGGCTCGAGCTCATCGGGATCCACTCCCACATCGGGTCGCAGATCTTCGACATGTCGGGCTTCGAGGTCGCCGCGCACCGCGTGGTCGGCCTGCTCAAGGACATCCGCGACGAGCACGGGGTCGAACTGCCCGAGATCGACCTCGGCGGCGGTCTCGGTATCGCCTACACGAGCGACGACGATCCGCGCGAGCCGCACGAGATCGCCAAGGCGCTCACCGAGATCGTCACCCGTGAGTGTGAGGGCGCGCGACTGCGGACGCCCCGTATCTCTGTCGAGCCCGGGCGGGCCATCGTCGGGCCGACGGCCTTCACCCTCTACGAGGTCGGCACCATCAAGCCCCTCGACGGGCTGCGCACCTACGTCTCCGTCGACGGCGGCATGTCGGACAACATCCGTACCGCGCTGTACGACGCCGAGTACAGCGTCGCTCTCGTGTCCCGTAGCTCCGACGCCCCGCCGATGCTCGCCCGTGTCGTCGGCAAGCACTGCGAGAGCGGGGACATCGTGGTCAAGGACGCGTTCCTGCCGGGTGATCTGGCTCCGGGCGACCTCATCGCCGTACCCGCCACGGGGGCGTACTGCCGGTCCATGGCGAGCAACTACAACCATGTGCCCCGGCCGCCCGTCGTCGCCGTGGCCGACGGTGCCTCCCGGGTCATCGTCCGGCGCGAGACGGAGGAGGACCTCCTGCGCCTCGACGTCGGGTGAGGGAGAAAGAAGAGCAGCGAATTCAGGGGCCGGAGAATCTTTTGTCAGCCGCCCCTGTGGAAATGAAATACATGTCTCACGATCCGGACCGGGGATAGAAACCCCGGTCCGGTGGGTGAGACTGGACCCACCGTAGACGGTATGAGGAAACGAGGTCGGATGATGCGTACGCGTCCGCTGAAGGTGGCGCTGCTGGGCTGTGGAGTGGTCGGCTCAGAGGTGGCGCGCATCATGACGACGCACGCCGACGACCTCGCCCAGCGGATCGGGGCTCCCGTGGAGCTCGCCGGGGTCGCCGTGCGACGGCCCGCGAAGGTCCGCGAGGGCATCGACCCGGGCCTCGTCACCACCGACGCCACCGCCCTCGTCAAACGCGGCGACATCGACGTCGTGGTGGAGGTGATCGGGGGGATCGAGCCCGCCCGCTCGCTCATCACCACCGCCTTCGAGCACGGCGCCTCCGTCGTCTCCGCCAACAAGGCGCTGCTGGCGCAGGACGGCGCCGCCCTGCACGCGGCGGCCATCGAGCACGGCAAGGACCTGTACTACGAGGCCGCCGTCGCCGGCGCCATTCCCCTCATCCGGCCGCTGCGGGAGTCCCTTGCCGGGGACAAGATCAACCGGGTGATGGGCATCGTCAACGGAACCACCAATTTCATCCTCGACAAGATGGACAGCACGGGCGCCGGATATCAGGAGGCCCTCGACGAGGCCACCGCCCTCGGTTACGCGGAGGCCGATCCGACGGCCGACGTCGAGGCGTTCGACGCCGCCGCCAAGGCCGCCATCCTCGCCGGGATCGCCTTCCACACGCGCGTGCGCCTCGACGACGTCTACCGCGAGGGCATGACCGAGGTGACCGCCGCCGACTTCGCCTCCGCCAGGAACATGGGCTGCACCATCAAGCTGCTGGCCATTTGCGAGCGGGCCGCCGACGGTGGCTCCGTCACCGCACGTGTGCACCCGGCGATGATTCCGCTGACCCATCCGCTCGCCTCCGTGCGGGGCGCGTACAACGCCGTGTTCGTGGAGTCGGACGCGGCCGGGCAGCTGATGTTCTACGGCCCCGGCGCGGGCGGCGCTCCCACCGCCTCCGCCGTGCTCGGCGACCTCGTCGCCGTCTGCCGCAACCGGCTCAGCGGGGCAACGGGGCCCGGCGAGTCGGCGTACGCCGCCCTGCCGGTGTCGCCCATGGGCGACGTCGTCACGCGCTACCACATCAGTCTGGATGTGGCCGACAAACCGGGCGTTCTCGCCCAGGTCGCTACTGTGTTCGCAGAACACGGCGTGTCCATCGATACGGTGCGCCAGCAGGGTAAGGACGGCGAGGCCTCTCTCGTCGTCGTCACCCACCGCGCGTCCGACGCCTCCCTCACCGGGACCGTCGAGGCGCTGCGCAAGCTCGACACCGTGCGGGGTGTCGCCAGCATCATGCGGGTTGAAGGAGAGTAACCAGCAATGACCCACCAATGGCGCGGAATCATCGAGGAGTACCGGGACCGGCTGCCGGTATCCGACACCACGCCGGTCGTGACGCTCCGCGAGGGCGGCACGCCCCTCGTGCCCGCGCAGGTGCTCTCCGAGCGCACGGGCTGCGAGGTCCACCTCAAGGTGGAGGGCGCCAACCCGACCGGGTCCTTCAAGGACCGCGGTATGACCATGGCCATCAGCAAGGCCAAGGAGGAAGGCGCGCAGGCCGTCATCTGTGCCTCCACGGGCAACACCTCCGCCTCCGCCGCCGCCTACGCGGTGCGGGCCGGCATGGTGTCCGCCGTCCTCGTGCCGCAGGGCAAGATCGCGCTCGGCAAGATGGGGCAGGCCCTCGTCCACGGCGCGCAGATCCTCCAGGTCGACGGCAACTTCGACGACTGCCTCACCCTCGCCCGCCAGCTCAGCGACAACTACCCCGTCGCGCTGGTCAATTCGGTCAACCCGGTGCGCATCGAGGGGCAGAAGACGGCTGCCTTCGAGATCGTGGACATGCTCGGCGACGCCCCCGACATCCATGTCCTCCCGGTCGGCAACGCGGGCAACATCACCGCGTACTGGAAGGGCTACAAGGAGTACGCCGCCGACGGGATCGCCCGGCGGACCCCCCGTATGTGGGGCTTCCAGGCGTCCGGCTCCGCGCCGATCGTGCGCGGCGAGATCGTCAAGGACCCGTCCACCCTCGCCACCGCCATCCGGATCGGCAACCCGGCCTCCTGGCAGTTCGCCCTGGCCGCCCGCGACGAGTCCGGCGGCATCATCGACGAGGTGACGGACCGTGAGATCCTGCGCGCCTACCGGCTGTTGGCCGCTCAGGAGGGCGTCTTCGTGGAGCCCGCGTCCGCCGCGTCCGTCGCCGGTCTGCTGAAGGCCGCCGAGCGGGGCGACGTCGACCCCGGGCAGCGGATCGTCTGCACGGTCACCGGCAACGGTCTGAAGGACCCGGGCTGGGCCACCGAGGGCGCCCCGCGTCCGATCGTCGTCCCGGTCGACGCCGCTGCCGCCGCCGCCCGTCTCGGCCTCGCGTGACGGCCGGCCCGCGGGGTTAACCCCGGACCGGGTGCACAGGGGGCTTACGACACGCATCGTGCGCCTCCCGTGCGCCCTATGTCGCCGCAGAACCTTCCTTCGATAGGCTGTACCGAACCCACCCGCCGCATATGCCGCAGCGCCGCGTCTCCGTCGTGGCCCCAGGGTGCTCACGTACGTATCGAAAGCCAGTTTCGAATCTCGGTGTCGAATGTCATTCGACAGCACGCAGCTCAAGGAGAGTCATCGAGAGATGGCCGGTCCCGCCTTCCGCGCCGCCCCTGTCCGGGTGCGCGTTCCCGCCACCAGCGCCAACCTCGGCCCCGGCTTCGACGCCTTCGGCCTCTCGCTGGGGCTCTACGACGACGTCGTCGTCCGGGTGGCCGACTCCGGGCTGCACATCGACATCGCCGGCGAGGGCAGCGAGACCCTGCCGCGTGACGAGAAGCACCTCCTCGTCCGCTCCCTGCGCACCGCCTTCGACGTCCTGGGTGGTCAGCCGCGCGGCCTGGAGATCGTCTGCGCCAACCGCATCCCGCACGGACGGGGCCTCGGCTCCTCCTCCGCCGCGATCTGCGCCGGAATCGTCGCCGCGCGCGCGGTGACCATAGGCGGCGAGAGCAGGGTCGACGACGCCGCCCTCCTCGAACTCGCCACCGAGATCGAGGGCCACCCGGACAACGTCGCGGCCTGTCTGCTCGGCGGTTTCACCCTGTCCTGGCTGGAGGCGGGAGCCGCGCGGGCGATCAGGATGGTGCCCGCCGATTCCATCGTTCCGGTGGTTTTCGTCCCCGGAAAGCCGGTTCTGACGGAGACGGCGCGCGGACTGCTCCCGCGCTCCGTGCCGCACGTCGACGCAGCCGCCAACGCGGGCCGCGCCGCCCTGCTCGTCGAGGCACTCACCCGCCGCCCCGAGCTGTTGCTGCCCGCGACCGAGGACCGGCTGCACCAGGAGTACCGCGCACCCGCCATGCCGGAGAGCGCCGCCCTCGTGGAGCGGTTGCGCGCGGACGGGATCCCGGCCGTCATCTCCGGTGCGGGACCGACCGTGATGGCACTGGCCGACGCCGACACGGCCGACAAGGTCGAGGCCCTCGCGGGCACCGACTGGGCGGCAAACCGGCTGGCCCTGGACCTGCGGGGCGCGAGCGTCCTGCCGCTCGCGCCGGCTGGCGAAACACCCTCCGGTGACATTTAGTGCACGGTCGCCGGATTTCGAGAGGGGGAATGTTTGTTGGATCCGGTAGTGTTAACCTCAAGTCTGCACCCGACCCCACCATGGCGAGGTGCTTCGTGTCCCCCTTCGGGACAGACATTCTTCCGGGAGCTCCCCACGCCGCACTGCGTTCCGTACGTCGCACCTGGGCAGTACGCCGTACATCGACGCTGAGCGGTCCGCAGGGCACGCTCCGGAATAGGTGCTACCACGCCACGTGACACTGGGTGTCACGGCTTGTCGCGGAAGCGCCATCACCAGCAAATTTCCTCCGCCGCATAGGGCGGACCACCGCCCCGGCTTCGCCTCAGCAAGGACCGAAGTCGGACAGCACAACCGGTCGCCGAGCCAGACAGGCCGACGTCCGCTCCAGGGAAGGACCCTTCGTGAGCGACACCACCGATCTGATGGGCGCACGTGTCGAGGAGACCGCTGCCGCGCCCTCCACGGACGCCTCCGCGCCTGCCACCGGTGCCGGCTCCCGGCGGCGCCGCGGTACCGGCCTCGACGGCATGGTGCTGGCCGAGCTGCAGCAGGTCGCATCCGGCCTCGGTATCAGGGGCACCGCGCGTATGCGCAAGAGCCAGCTGATCGAGGTCATCAAGGAGGCGCAGGCCGCAGGAGGTGCCGCGGCCCCCAAGGCCGAGGCGACGACCGCAGAGGCCAAGCCGAAGCGCCGCGCCACCTCCAAGGCCCGGACCGGCACCGAGGAGACCGCCGAGAAGAAGGCGGACACCACTGCCGAGGCCCCGGCCGAGAAGGCCGTCGCCCAGCAGCAGATCGAGATCCCCGGCCAGCCGGCCAGCAACGACGCGCCGGTCGAGCGCCGCCGTCGCCGTGCGACCGCCGAGGCGGGCAGCCCCGAGACGGTCACCGCCGAGGCGAAGAGCGAGCCCAAGGCCGAGACGCCCGCGCAGCCGCAGGCCGAGGTCAAGACCGTCGACGCCGGTGAGGCCGACGGCCGCCGCCGGGACCGCCGTGAGCGCGGCCGGGACCGCGGCGAGCGTGGCGACCGCGGTGACCGCGGTGACCGCCGTGGCAAGGGCGACGAGCAGCAGGGCCAGGGCGGCCAGCAGCAGCGCGGCCAGCAGACCCAGCAGCAGACCCGTCCGGACCGCAACGCCGGCCCGCAGGACGACGACGAATTCGGCGACGGCCGTCGCGGGCGTCGCGGCCGCTACCGGGACCGCCGGGGCCGTCGCGGCCGTGACGAGATCGGCACCGCCGAGCCGCAGCTCGCCGACGACGACGTCCTGATCCCCGTCGCGGGCATCCTGGACATCCTCGACAACTACGCCTTCATCCGTACGTCGGGCTACCTGCCGGGCCCGAACGACGTCTACGTCTCCCTCGCCCAGGTCCGTAAGAACGGCCTGCGCAAGGGTGACCACATCACCGGCGCGGTCCGTCAGCCGAAGGAAGGCGAGCGGCGCGAGAAGTTCAACGCGCTGGTCCGCTTGGACTCCGTCAACGGCATGGCGCCCGAACACGGCCGTGGCCGCCCGGAGTTCAACAAGCTGACGCCGCTCTACCCGCAGGACCGGCTCCGTCTGGAGACCGACCCGGGCGTGCTGACCACCCGGATCATCGACCTCGTCTCGCCCATCGGCAAGGGCCAGCGCGGTCTGATCGTGGCCCCGCCGAAGACCGGCAAGACCATGATCATGCAGGCGATCGCCAACGCGATCACGCACAACAACCCCGAGTGCCACCTGATGGTCGTCCTCGTCGACGAGCGTCCGGAAGAGGTCACCGACATGCAGCGGTCGGTGAAGGGCGAGGTCATCTCCTCGACCTTCGACCGCCCGGCCGAGGACCACACCACGGTCGCCGAGCTCGCCATCGAGCGCGCCAAGCGTCTGGTGGAGCTGGGCCACGACGTCGTCGTCCTGCTCGACTCGATCACGCGTCTGGGCCGTGCGTACAACCTCGCCGCCCCGGCCTCCGGCCGCATCCTCTCCGGTGGTGTCGACTCGACGGCCCTGTACCCGCCGAAGCGCTTCTTCGGTGCGGCCCGCAACATCGAGGACGGCGGATCTCTCACGATCCTCGCCACCGCCCTTGTGGACACCGGGTCCCGCATGGACGAGGTGATCTTCGAGGAGTTCAAGGGCACCGGCAACATGGAGCTCAAGCTCGACCGGAAGCTCGCCGACAAGCGCATCTTCCCGGCGGTGGACGTCGACGCGTCCGGCACCCGCAAGGAGGAGATCCTGCTCGGCACCGAGGAGCTGGGCGTCGTATGGAAGCTGCGCCGGGTGCTGCACGCGCTCGACCAGCAGCAGGCGATCGAGCTGCTCCTCGACAAGATGAAGCAGACCAAGTCGAACGCCGAGTTCCTGATGCAGATCCAGAAGACGACGCCGTCGATGGGCAACAACAACGACTGACCTTCTGGTCAAGCCTTAGTGAAGGGCCGCTCCCGTGGTGGGGGCGGCCCTTCGCGTTGTCAGCGGGGGTTGTTACGATCGCGCCCTTCGGTCGGACGTTCTAGTCCGTACCGATCGCGAACTTCGCGACTTTCTGATCCCGAGGGGGGACTTGAGTGGATACACGCATGTCCGGGGGCCGGCACAGACGCCGGATGCGTATCGCCCTGCCGGTCGTCGCCGCGACCCTGGCCGCCGCCGTGGCAGGCGCGCTCGTCACGACGTCCGCGGGGGCCGCCACGGTGTCGCAGACGACGGTCCGCAGCGGACCGTCGGCCGCAGAACTCCACGAGCGTCTCGCCATCGCCGGGCAGAGCTCGCCGAAAACGCCGTCGTCCCTGAGCGCGAGCACCGGCTCCGGCTCCGGCTCGACGGCGACGATCGACCCGAAGATCATCGGTGGCAGTGCCACGACGATCACCAAGGCGCCCTGGATGGCCCAGCTCTGGTACGGCGACGACGGGGGCACCCCCGACGACCCCGGCGACGACGTCGGCTTCTTCTGCGGCGGCGCGGTCGTCGCCCCGACGAAGATCCTGACCGCCGCGCACTGCGTCAAGGGCTACAACTGGAAGGCCCACGGAGTCGTCGTCACCGGCACCACGCAGCTCGCCGTCGACTCCGACGGCAACTGGGACCTGCACGGCGGTGCCGAGAGCGGTGTCTGGCGGCAGTGGAACCACCCGTCGTACAACGCGGCCAAAATCGACAACGACGTCGCCGTGCTGACCCTGCCGAACCCGGTCAAGGCGACGCCGATCCCGATGACGACCGCCGGTGACACCGCCTCGTACAAGACGGGCACCGTCGGGAAGGTCTACGGCTGGGGCCGTACCACCTCCGCCAACGAGGACATCTCGCAGGTCCTGAAGACGGCGGACCTGCCGATCCAGTCCGACACCACCTGCGCGAACACCTACGGCTCCTACTTCGTCAAGGGCCACATGGTGTGCGCGGGCAAGCCCGCCACGGGTTCCGACACCGGTACCACCTCCGCCTGCAACGGCGACTCCGGCGGCCCGCTGGTGGTCGGCGGGAAGATCGTGGGCACCGTGTCGTGGGGCGTGGTCGACTGCGTCGAGAAGGGCGCCTACAGCGTCTTCACGAAGCTCACCACCTATGTCTCCGCCGCCTATCCGCGCGTCGACGACACGAACATCAGCGGTGACCAATACGCCGACCTGTTCGTGCGCAACGCGTCCACGAAGACCGGCTACGAGCTGGACTCCAAGGGCACCACGCTGGCCGCCCGCGAGTCCTGGGGCTCGTTCAACGGCTACAACCTGGTCGTGCAGACCGACCTCGACCGGGACGGCTACCAGGACTTCATCCGCCGCCGCACCTCCGACGGCGACCTCTTCTGGTGGCACTTCGTGCCGCCGTCCGGCACTACGGCCGCCAAATGGGTCAACACCCTGATCGGCGACAACTGGAAGACCCGGCTCGCGATCGTCGCCCCCGGCGACGTCACCGGCGACAAGCTGCCGGACCTGCTCTCCGTCGACTCCGGCGGGGCGCTGTGGATCTACCCGGGCAAGGGCAACGGCAAGTTCGCCGCGCGGGTGAAGGCCGGGACGGGCTGGAACCAGTACAACATCGTGCGCGGACACGGCGACTTCAGCAATGACGGCCGTGCCGACCTCGTCGCCCGCAACAAGAGCACCGGCGCGATCTACCTCTACAAGGGCACCGGCAAGGCCGGCACGGGCGCGTTCTCGGCCCGCGTCAAGGTCGGGACGTGGAGCAACTCGACGTACAACGTCTTCGCCACCGTCGGTGACGTCAACGGCGACGGCAAGGCGGACCTGCTGGCCCGTACGCCGAGCGGCAGGCTCTACCTCTACAAGGGCACCGGAAAGGCCACCACCGAGATCTTTGCCACAAGGGTGTCACTCGGTACCGGTTTCAATCAGTACGACATTTTTGGCTGATCTCGTCCGAAAGTGCAGGTGAGCGGGGTTCACCCGGCTCCTCCGACAACGCTCTGTGCCTGAATCCTCGCGATCCGGGTACAGAGCGTTGTGCAACCCTGTCCCGAGTTTCCCCGTCTGACCGGACGGGGCGACCATGGTGAGGTTGTACGAGAACAGAGGAGCACATGTCCGCCGACAGCACGCCGGAGCCCGGCATACCGGGTGAGAACGGCAGCAGCAACGGTCCGCGCCACCGCAGGGAGCGGGGCAGGCGGAAGGGTCTGCTGGTCCTGGCCTGGACGGCCGCGGGCATCGTGGCGCTGGGCGGCACCGGCGCGGGCTATCTGTACTTCAAGCTCAACGGCAACATCAAGAGCGTCGACATCGACCAGGCACTGGGCTCCGCCCGGCCCACGAAGGTCGACAACGGCTCCGAGAACATCCTGGTCCTCGGCTCGGACACCCGCTCCGGCGCCAACAAGAAGCTCGGCGGCGGCACCGACGACGGCAGCGCCCGCTCCGACACCGCGATGATCGTCCACGTGTACGAGGGCCACAAGCGGGCCAGCGTGGTCTCCATCCCGCGCGACACCCTCATCGACCGCCCGGCCTGCACGGACACCAAGGGCGGCACACACGCCGCCGCGTCCGGGGTCATGTTCAACTCGGCGTACACGACGGGCGGCGCGGCCTGCGCGGTCAAGACGGTCGAGTCCATCACCGGTATCCGGATGGACCACTACCTCGAGGTCGACTTCTCCGGCTTCGAGAAGCTGATCGACGAACTCGGCGGCGTCGAGGTCACCACGACCAAGGCCATCGACGACCCCGACAGCCACCTCAAGCTCAAGGCCGGCACGCACACGCTCAACGGCGAGCAGGCCCTCGGACTGGTCCGCACCCGGCACGGCGTCGGCGACGGCTCCGACCTCGGCCGCATCCAGCTCCAGCAGGCCTTCATCAAGGCCCTGGTCACCCAGGTCAAGCACGTCGGCCTCTTCACCAGCCCGAAGAAGCTGTACGACCTCGCCGACACCGCGACGAAGGCGGTCACGACCGACTCCGACCTCGGCAAGGTCGACTCCCTGATGGCCTGGGCCAACGGCCTCAAGGGCATCAAGGCGTCGAACATGCACATGGTCACCATGCCGGTCGAGTACGACCCGGCCGACCCCAACCGGGTCATCGTCCTCAAGTCCAAGGCCCAGCAGGTGTGGACGGCCCTGAAGAACGACCAGCCGATTCCGGCGGCGGCGACGAAGGGCAACGCGACGGGCGAGGCGGCGGGGGTCGTGGCGTCGTCGTGAGGGTGCGTGCCCCGCGCCCCTGGGTGGGCGAGCCGCAGCTTCTTGAGGGGCGCGGGGAACTGCGCGATCAGCCACGACGGACCCGCGGGGAATAGATAACGGGAACCCCCGGTTTTGGGGGATGGCGCCAGTCCTGGCAGACTGGTACGTCGGCTCCGGTTCACGTTTCCGTATCCCGCGGCAGCGACCCGGCGCCCTCCCGAAACTAGGAGACACCTTGAAGCGCGAGATCCACCCCGAGTACGTCGAGACCCAGGTCAGCTGCACCTGTGGCGCGTCGTTCACCACCCGCAGCACGATCGAGAGCGGTGCCATCCGCGCCGACGTCTGCTCCGAGTGCCACCCGTTCTACACGGGCAAGCAGAAGATCCTCGACACCGGTGGCCGTGTGGCCCGCTTCGAGGCCCGCTTCGGCAAGGCCGCCGCCGGCTCCAAGAAGTAGCGAGCCCCATTTCGCCGGTCCACGGTCGCGTCCCCGCCCAGGGACGCACCGGGACCGGCGTTTTTGGTCGCCCGCCCTTCCGCCCGCACGCATGTCAGGAGCCCACCATGTTCGAGGCAGTCGAGGAGCTGGTCGGTGAACACGCCGACCTGGAGACGAAGCTCGCCGACCCGTCGGTCTTCGCCGACCAGGCCAACGCGCGCAAGCTGAACAAGCGCTACGCCGAGCTCACCCCGATCGTCGCCACGTACCGCTCCTGGAAGCAGACCGGCGACGACATGGAGACCGCGCGCGAGTTCGCCGCCGACGACCCCGACTTCGCCGCCGAGGTCAAGGTCCTGGACAGGCAGCGCGACGAGCTGACGGAGAAGCTGCGGCTGCTGCTCGTGCCCCGGGACCCGTCCGACGACAAGGACGTCATCCTGGAGATCAAGGCGGGCGCGGGCGGCGACGAGTCGGCCCTGTTCGCCGGTGACCTGCTGCGCATGTATCTGCGGTACGCCGAGCGCGTCGGCTGGAAGACCGAGATCATCGACGCCACCGAGTCCGAGCTGGGCGGCTACAAGGACGTCCAGGTCGCCGTGAAGACCAAGGGCGGGCAGGGCGCGACCGAGCCGGGGCAGGGCGTCTGGGCGCGGCTGAAGTACGAGGGCGGAGTGCACCGCGTGCAGCGGGTGCCGGCCACCGAGTCGCAGGGGCGGATCCACACCTCCGCCGCCGGTGTCCTCGTCACGCCCGAGGCGGAGGAGGTCGACGTCGAGATCAATCCCAACGACCTCCGGATCGACGTCTACCGGTCCTCCGGGCCCGGCGGACAGTCCGTCAACACCACCGACTCCGCCGTGCGCATCACGCACATTCCCACCGGAGTCGTCGCCTCCTGCCAGAACGAGAAGAGCCAACTGCAGAACAAGGAGCAGGCGATGCGTATCCTGCGCTCCAGGCTGCTCGCGGCGGCACAGGAGGAAGCGGAGCGGGAGGCCGCCGACGCCCGCCGCAGCCAGGTCCGCACCGTCGACCGCTCCGAGAAGATCCGCACGTACAACTTCCCGGAGAACCGCATCTCGGACCACCGCGTCGGCTTCAAGTCGTACAACCTGGACCAGGTCCTGGACGGCGAACTCGACGCGGTGATCCAGGCCTGCGTCGACGCGGACTCGGCCGCCAAGCTCGCAGCCGCGTAAGGCTACGTACGCACGAGTACGACACGGAGGACTTGCGTGAACCTGCTGCTCGCAGAGGTGGCCCAGGCCACCCAGCGGCTGGCCGACGCCGGCGTGCCCTCGCCGCGCAACGACGCGGAGGAGCTCGCCGCGTTCGTGCACGGCGTGAAGCGGGGCGAACTGCACTCCGTGAAGGACTCCGACTTCGACGCCCGGTACTGGGAGGTCATCGCCCGGCGCGAGCAGCGTGAGCCGCTCCAGCACATCACCGGGCGGGCCTACTTCCGCTATCTGGAGCTCCAGGTCGGTCCCGGCGTCTTCGTCCCGCGTCCCGAGACCGAGTCGGTCGTCGGCTGGGCCATAGACGCCGTACGCGCCATGGACGTCGTCGAGCCGTGCATCGTCGACCTGTGCACGGGCTCCGGCGCCATCGCGCTCGCCCTCGCCCAGGAGGTGCCGCGTTCCCGGGTGCACGCCGTGGAGCTGTCCGAGGACGCCCTGGTGTGGACCCGCAAGAACATGGAGGGGTCCAGGGTCGATCTGCGTCAGGGCAACGCCCTGGACGCCTTCCGCGACCTCGACGGCCATGTGGACCTGGTCGTCTCCAACCCGCCGTACATCCCGCTGACGGAGTGGGAGTACGTCGCCCCCGAGGCCCGGGACTACGACCCCGACCTGGCCCTGTTCTCCGGCGAGGACGGCCTGGACCTGATCCGGGGCCTGGAACGCACCGCACACCGCCTGCTGCGCCCCGGTGGCGTCGTCGTCGTCGAGCACGCCGACACCCAGGGCGGCCAGGTGCCGTGGATCTTCACCGAGGAGCGGGGCTGGGCCGACGCGGCCGACCACCCCGACCTCAACAACCGCCCCCGCTTCGCGACCGCCCGCAGGGCGATGCCGTGAACACCGCCCCGACTTTTCATTCGCAGCAGTACGTGTACGAGGAGGCCCGCTAGACATGGCTCGGCGATACGACACCAACGACGCGACCGACCGTGTGACGGGTCTGCGCGAGGCCGCGTCCGCCGTCCGCCGTGGCGAGCTCGTCGTCCTCCCGACCGACACCGTCTACGGCATCGGCGCCGACGCGTTCTCCAAGGAGGCCGTCGGTGATCTGCTCGACGCCAAGGGCCGGGGCCGCAACATGCCCACGCCCGTCCTCATCGGCTCCCCGAACACCCTGCACGGCCTCGTCACGGACTTCTCCGAGCTGGCCTGGGAGCTCGTCGACGCCTTCTGGCCGGGCGCGCTCACGCTCGTCGCCAAGCACCAGCCGTCCCTGCAGTGGGACCTGGGCGACACCCGGGGCACGGTCGCCGTCCGCATGCCCCTGCACCCGGTCGCCATCGAGTTGCTGACGGAGGTCGGCCCCATGGCGGTGTCGTCCGCCAACCTGACCGGCCACCCCGCGCCGGAGAACTGCGACTACGCCCAGGAGATGCTCGGCGACTCCGTGTCGGTGTACCTCGACGGCGGCCCGACCCCCGGCAACGTCCCGTCCTCCATCGTCGACGTCAGCCGCGAGGTGCCGCTGCTGCTGCGCGCGGGCGCGATCTCCGCCGACGAGCTCAGGAAGGTCGTACCCGACCTCGAGGTGGCGAATTGACAGCCCCTGGCGCGGGGCGTGGCATAGCCGGCAGCGCGGAGGAGACGACCACCTTCGGATTCCCGCGCGACACCTTCCGCATCCTCCATGTCAGCACCGGCAACGTCTGCCGCTCGCCCATCACCGAGCGGCTGACCCGGCATTTCGTGTCGCAGCGGCTCGGGATCCTGGGCGGCGGGCTGATCGTGGAGAGCGCGGGCACCTGGGGCCACGAGGGCGCGCCGATGGAGGCCAACGCGGAGACCGTGCTGGCCGACTTCGGCGCGGACGCGACCGGGTTCACCGGCCGTGAACTCCTGGACGAGCACGTCATCATGGCCGACCTCGTCCTGACCGCCACCCGCGACCACCGCTCCCAGGTCATCTCCATGGGCCACTCGGCGGGGCTGCGCACCTTCACGCTGAAGGAGTTCACCCGCCTGGTCAACGCGATCGACACCGCCACCCTCCCCCCGCTGGAGGAGGGCGTGGTCATGCGCGCCCGCGCCCTGGTCCGCGCGGCGGCGGCCCTGCGGGGCTGGCTCCTCGCCCCCACCGCCGAGGCCGACGAGGTCTACGACCCGTACGGCGCCCCCCTCCCGTTCTTCCGCTCGATCGGCGACGAGATACACCAGGCCCTGGACCCTGTGGTGACGGCACTGACGGGTGTCGCGGCGCGGGCTTGACGCGCATGGGGGTGAGTCGGGGACCGGGTCCCTGTGGTGACGGCGCTGACGGGTGTGCGCGGATGTAGCGCCGGGGGCGGCGGGCGGGCCTACATTGGACGTACGTCATCGTCGACGTCCGGAGTCCGTCATGTCGGTCATCCATGCTCCCGTCGCGGCCGATGTCCTGCGCCGACAGGATCCCGAGCTGGCCGAGATCCTGCTGGGGGAAGCCCAACGGCAGGCGTCGACACTGCAGTTGAGCGCCGCCGAGAACTTCGCCTCCCCCGCCGTGCTGGCCGCGCTCGGCTCGCCGCTCGCCAACAAGTACGCGGAGGGGTATCCGGGGGCCAGGCACCACGGCGGCTGCGAGATCGTGGACGTCGCCGAGCGCGTCGCGGTGGACCGGGCGAAGGCGCTCTTCGGTGCCGAGCACGCGAACGTGCAGTCGCACTCCGGCTCGTCGGCCGTGCTGGCCGCCTACGCCGCCCTGCTGCAGCCCGGGGACACCGTGCTGGCGCTCGGGCTGCCGTACGGCGGTCATCTCACCCATGGTTCGCCGGCCAACTTCTCGGGCCGGTGGTTCGACTTCGTGCCGTACGGGGTCGACGCCGAGACCGGGATCGTCGACTACGCGCAGGTACGGACGCTCGCCCGCGGTCATCGGCCCAAGGCGATCGTGTGCGGGTCCATCGCCTACCCCCGCCACCTCGACCACGCCTTCTTCCGAGAGGTCGCCGACGAGGTCGGCGCGTATCTGATCGCCGACGCCGCGCATCCCATCGGGCTGGTGGCCGGGGGAGCGGCGCCCAGCCCGGTGCCGTACGCCGACGTCGTCTGCGCCACCACGCACAAGGTGCTGCGCGGCCCGCGCGGCGGGATGCTGCTGTGCGGGAACGAGCTGGCGGAACGGGTCGACCGGGCGGTTTTCCCGTTCACGCAGGGCGGCGCGCAGATGCACACCATCGCGGCGAAAGCGGTCGCGTTCGGGGAGGCGGCAACACCGGCGTTCACGGCGTACGCCCATCAGGTGGTCGCCAACGCGCGGGTGCTCGCGGCCGGCCTGGAGCGGGAGGGGCTGGTGGTGACGACCGGCGGGACGGACACCCATCTGATCACCGCCGACCCGGCGCCCCTCGGTGTCGAGGGGCGGGACGCACGCGGGCGGCTCGCCGCGGCCGGTGTCCACCTGGAGTGCTGCGCGCTGCCCCATGCGCATGCGCGTGGGCTGCGGCTCGGCACGGCCGCCCTGACCACGCAGGGCATGCGGGAGCAGGAGATGGCGGGCGTCGCGGCACTGCTCGGGGGCGTGCTGCGCGGCCGGGTCGAGGGCAGGCGGGCCCGCGAGGAGGTACGGGAACTGGCCACGGCCTTTCCGCCGTATCCCGGGTGACACGGACCGGGTCGGTCCGGGGCAACTCACCCCGGCGATAACGGTGTTACCGCCATAAAAGTTCTTGAACGGTGGCCGACGGCATTCCATACTCGCCCGATGAAGATCAGACATCTCGCGGCCCCGATCGCGGCGGCCGTCGCCCTCGTCGGCCTGGCCACGCCTCCGGCCCAGGCGGCGACGTACAAGTGCGGTGCCTCCCAGTCGCACCGCGTGGTCCTGCCCAACAAGTCCGACCTCGACCTCAGCGTCGGCCTGTGTGTCTTCCGCAACTCCGACGGCGAGTTGTACGCCCAGGTGCAGACGAACTGGGAGCCCACCACGCTCACCGGCGCGGTCGGCAGGAAGTTCGACGGCTTCAAGGTCAACGCGCGGCTCGAGTACCGCTTCACCACCGGCGGCAACGACTACATCAACAAGTCCCACACCTGCGACTTCACGGCGTCGGCCAACGACAAGTGGAAGGCCACCGCGAACTGCAAATCGGGCGACACCCCCTGGGACGGTGACCTGTACTGGTCGGCCGACGGCCAGGTGCAGTGGGACATCGATGCCGACGGCAAGGGCTGGCAGGACCCCTGGCAGCTGACGGGATCCCCGCTGCTCAGCTGAGGCCCCCGCGCGTGTACCCCGGGCGTGACGGGGTACGCGCGCAGTCATAAAACATCCCCGTGCACCCACGCTCACAGCCACACGTGCAACCATCGTCGCTACCCGGTAGTCCCCACACATATGCGCTGTGTGTGAGTCGATCGCTAGTGTGTGGGGCTGAGATGGCCAGCGAGACCTGTGGGGAAGCCCGTGCGTGAATACCTGCTGACGCTCTGCGTCACGGCCGCGGTGACGTATCTGCTGACTGGGCCGGTACGGAAGTTCGCGATCGTGGCCGGGGCGATGCCGGAGATCAGGGCCCGTGACGTGCACCGGGAACCGACTCCGCGGCTCGGCGGGATCGCCATGTTCTTCGGCCTGTGCGCGGGTCTGCTGGTCGCCGACCACCTGACCAACCTCAACGAGGTCTTCGAGAAGTCGAACGAACCGCGCGCCCTGCTCTCCGGCGCCGCCCTGATCTGGCTGATCGGCGTCCTGGACGACAAGTTCGAGATCGACGCCCTGATCAAGCTGGGCGGCCAGATGATCGCCGCCGGCGTGATGGTCATGCAGGGTCTGACCATCCTCTGGCTGCCCATCCCGACGGTCGGCACGGTCGCGCTGACCCAGTGGCAGGGCACCCTGCTGACGGTCGCCCTGGTCGTGATCACGATCAACGCGGTCAACTTCGTGGACGGCCTCGACGGCCTCGCGGCCGGCATGGTGTGCATCGCGGCAGCCGCGTTCTTCATGTACACCTACCGCATCTGGTACTCGTACGGCATCGAGGCCGCCGCCCCGGCGACGCTGTTCTCGGTGATCCTGATGGGTATGTGCCTGGGCTTCCTGCCGCACAACATGCACCCCGCGCGGATCTTCATGGGCGACTCGGGATCGATGCTGATCGGGCTGGTGCTGGCCGCGGGAGCCGTCTCCGTCACGGGGAACGTCGACCCGGACAACCTGTTCGCCGGGTCCGAGCGCAGCACCGTCCACCAGATGGTGCCGGTCTACATCCCGCTGGTGATGCCGCTGACGATCATCGCGATCCCGGCCGCCGACCTCGTCCTGGCGATCGTGCGCCGTGCCTGGCGCGGCCAGTCGCCGTTCGCGGCGGACCGCGGGCATCTGCACCACCGGCTCCTCGAGATCGGCCACTCGCACAGCCGCGCGGTGCTGATCATGTACTTCTGGTCGGCGCTGATCGCGTTCGGCGCGCTCGCCTACTCCGTCAACGCGGCGTCCATGTGGATCGTCCTGGGTGTCGTGTTCCTCAGCGCGCTCGGTCTGGGGCTGCTCCTGCTGCCGCGGTTCACGCCGCGGGCCCCGCGCTGGGCCGAGGCGTTCGTGCCGCCGCGCTACCGCCGGAGCCGGGGCGCCGACGCCGTCACCGATGCCGTCGTGGCGGCGGCGGAGGCGGAGACCGTGCAGGCCGCCGCGGACGAACCCGAGCCGCGCACCCCCGTGGCCGTGGGTGTCTCCGGGGTCAACGGGGCGACCGCAGTGGGCCCTCGTTCGCGGTCGGCAAGGTAAGAATCTGACTAGAGCATTGCCAAGTCGTGGGGTAAGGCCGAGCGGGCAAAGATCCCCAATACCAGACAAGTCGGCGCGGTTTCTGCACAGACGCGCACTGTCACTCTCATGTGTGACACCGAGCACACCAACCAGGTAAAGACCTCATCAAATAGTTTGTGATACGGTTCACGAGAACCCCGGAGACAGTCGAAGGGCCGTAGTGCGACGGCCCCTTGGAGCGAGGTCGGCGTGAGGTCTTTCGCCCCTCGAACCGGGACTACGCTCGTCCATGACGACACCCTGCCCCCATTGAATGCGGAGTTGCCGCCATGCCGTCCAATGACGTCCGGATCCTGGCCCAGGCCGCCGTACCCACACTCGCCGCCGGTGCGATCGCCGCCGTCGTGAGCGGTGTGGTCGCGGGTGGCAAGGGAGCCGTCGGAGCTGTCGTCGGCACGGTGATCGTGATCGCGTTCATGGGGATCGGTCTCTACGTCCTGCAGCGCACCGCCAAATCGCTTCCGCAACTGTTCCAGGCCATGGGCCTGATGCTCTACGCGGCCCAGATCCTGTTGCTGTTCATCTTCATGGCCGCTTTCAAGAACACCACGCTGTTCAACCCCCGGGCCTTCGCCGTCACGCTCGTCGTCGCCACCCTCGCGTGGATCGCCGCACAGACGCGTGCGCACATGAAGGCCAAGATCCTTTACGTCGAACCCGATTCGGTCTCCTCTGCGTCTGCTTCGGCCGCTTCGAAGAGTGAGAAGTCCGAAAAATCGGGGCATTCGTCGTGAGGGGTAGGGCCGGGATAAAGACGTCTGAGAGATCCTGCTATCGTCCGGTGCCAACTGCGGCATCGCGGGCGCGGGCATCCGAGCTGACGCCTGCTCAATCGCGAGGCGAGATGCCCCCTAGCCGCCCCCACATCCGAAACACCAGTCCCGTGCCGAAACGCGGCCGAACGCCGCGCCGACACAACGAGGTTGCCGTACACATGCGCCACGACGAAGGAGCCCGCGGTGAGTGCTGACCCGACGCAGGTGCTCGCTTTCGAGACCGACTGCCACCTGTTCGACGGTTGTGGCTTCCCGGCTCCGGGCCTGCACTCGTTCCTGTTCGAGCCGCTCCTCGGCGACGCGGACGGCAACTCGTACTTCAACAAGACGATGCTGCTGGCCCTGCTCGGCTCGATCATCATCGTCGGCTTCTTCTGGGCCGCCTTCGCCCGCCCGAAGGTCGTCCCCGGCAAGCTCCAGATGGTCGCCGAGGCCGGCTACGACTTCATCCGCCGCGGCGTCGTCTACGAGACCATCGGCAAGAAGGAAGGCGAGAAGTACGTACCGCTCGTCGTCTCGCTCTTCTTCTTCGTCTGGATGATGAACCTCTGGTCCATCATCCCGATCGCCCAGTTCCCGGTCACCGCGATCATTTCCTACCCCGCGGTCCTGGCAGCCATCGTCTACGTCCTGTGGGTCTCGCTGACCTTCAAGCGTCAGGGCTTCGTCGGCGCCTGGAAGAACTTCACCGGCTACGACAAGACCCTCGGCGGGGTCCTTCCGCTGTCGATGACGATCGAGCTGTTCTCGAACCTCCTCGTGCGGCCCTTCACCCACGCCGTGCGACTCTTCGCGAACATGTTCGCCGGCCACACCCTCCTGCTGCTCTTCACGATCGCCAGCTGGTACATGCTGAACGGCATCGGCATCGCCTACTCCGCCGTCTCGTTCGTGATGGTCCTCGTGATGACGGCCTTCGAGCTCTTCATCCAAGCGGTGCAGGCGTACGTCTTCGTCCTGCTGACCTGCAGCTTCATCCAGGGCGCGCTCGCCGAGCACCACTGAGCCGGCCCGAACACCCAACCAGACATCCGGTGGCCAACCCCCACCGGTCCTTGAAAGAGAAGGAAGAACCGGCATGTCCGCTCTCCAGACCCTTGCAGCCGGCGTCGAGATCAAGGGCAACCTCGGCTCGATCGGCTACGGCCTCGCGGCGATCGGCCCGGGCGTCGGCGTCGGCATCATCTTCGGTAACGGCACCCAGGCGCTCGCCCGTCAGCCTGAGGCTGCCGGTCTGATCCGCGCCAACCAGATCCTCGGCTTCGCCTTCTGTGAGGCGCTCGCCCTCATCGGTCTGGTCATGCCGTTCGTCTACCCGACCTCCTGATCCGTCGGACCGCACCTTTCGACGAAAGGCACTGATATGAGCCCCCTGGTTCAGCTGGCGGCTGAGGAAGCGGAAAACCCGCTCATCCCGCCGATTCCGGAGCTCGTGATCGGCCTGATCGCCTTCGTCATCGTCTTCGGCTTCCTCGCCAAGAAGCTCCTCCCGAACATCAACAAGGTTCTGGAAGAGCGTCGCGAGGCCATCGAAGGCGGTATCGAGAAGGCCGAGGCCGCTCAGACCGAGGCACAGAGCGTGCTCGAGCAGTACAAGGCTCAGCTCGCCGAGGCCCGCCACGAGGCCGCGCGCCTGCGCCAGGAGGCTCAGGAGCAGGGCGCCACGCTCATCGCCGAGATGCGCGCGGAAGGCCAGCGGCAGCGCGAGGAGATCGTCGCCGCCGGACACGCGCAGCTCGACGCCGACCGCAAGGCCGCCTCGTCCGCGCTGCGTCAGGACGTCGGCAAGCTCGCCACCGAACTGGCCGGCAAGCTCGTCGGCGAGTCCCTCGAGGACCACGCCCGGCAGAGCCGCGTCATCGACCGTTTCCTCGACGAACTCGATGACAAGGCGACGAAGGCCGAGGCGTCGCGATGAACGGAGCGAGCCGTGATGCCCTGGCTGCCGCACGTGAGCGTCTCGACGCGCTGACGGACTCCACGTCCACGGACGCGGAGCGGCTCGCCGGCGAGCTGGCGGCCGTCACCGCGCTGCTCAACCGCGAGGTCAGCCTGCGTCGGGTCCTCACCGACCCGGCGCAGGCCGGTGAGGCCAAGGCCGAGCTGGTCCAGCGCCTGCTGGGCAGCCAGATCGGCGGACCCGCCGCGGACCTGGTGTCCGGCCTGGTGCGCTCCCGCTGGTCGCAGTCGCGCGACCTGGTGGACGCGCTGGAGGAACTGGCGGACACCGCCGACCTCACCGCCGCCCAGCAGGCCGACAAGCTCGACGACGTGGAGGACGAGCTGTTCCGCTTCGCGCGGATCGTCTCCTCCACCACCGAGCTGCGCGCCGCGCTGACCGACCGGAAGGCCACCGCCGCGGCCAAGGGCGAGCTGCTGCGCAGCCTGCTCGGCGGCCGTGCCGACGCGGCCACCGTGCGGCTGGTGACGCGCCTGGTGACCGCGCCGCGTGGACGTAGCCTGGAAGCGGGACTCGAGTCCCTGTCCAAGCTCGCCGCCGAGCGCCGTGACCGCGTCGTGGCCGTTGTCACCTCGGCCGTGCCGCTGAGCGACACGCAGAAGCAGCGCCTCGGCGCCGCTCTCGCCAAGCTCTACGGCCGCCGGATGCACCTCAACCTCGACGTCGACCCCGATGTCGTCGGTGGGATCCGGGTGCAGGTCGGTGACGAGGTCATCAACGGTTCGCTCGCGGACCGGCTCGAGGACGCGGCGCGCCGCATGGCGAGCTAGCAGCAACTCAACACTCAGTACTCAGTACGTACGCAGGCGGCCCTGGTTGGGCCGTGCAGAAGAATCCTGGGGGTCGCCCCCAGACCCTTAAGAAACTTCGGGCCCAACAAGGAGAGCAGGGAACCCAGATGGCGGAGCTCACGATCCGGCCGGAGGAGATCCGGGACGCGCTGGAGAACTTCGTCCAGTCGTACAAGCCGGACGCGGCCTCGCGCGAGGAGGTCGGTACGGTCAGCCTTGCCGGCGACGGCATCGCGAAGGTCGAGGGTCTGCCCTCGGCCATGGCCAACGAACTGCTGAAGTTCGAGGACGGCACCCTCGGCCTCGCGCTCAACCTGGAAGAGCGCGAGATCGGCTGCGTCATCCTCGGTGAGTTCAGCGGCATCGAGGAGGGTCAGCCGGTCACCCGTACCGGCGAGGTGCTCTCCGTGGCCGTCGGCGAGGGATACCTCGGCCGTGTCGTCGACCCGCTCGGCACCCCGATCGACGGCCTCGGCGAGATCGAGACGTCCGGCCGCCGCGCCCTCGAGCTGCAGGCCCCCACGGTCATGCAGCGCAAGTCGGTGCACGAGCCGATGGAGACCGGCTACAAGGCCGTCGACGCGATGACCCCGATCGGCCGCGGTCAGCGTCAGCTGATCATCGGCGACCGCCAGACCGGCAAGACCGCCCTGGCCGTCGACACGATCATCAACCAGCGCGACAACTGGCGCTCGGGCGACCCGGAGAAGCAGGTCCGCTGCATCTACGTCGCCATCGGCCAGAAGGGCTCGACCATCGCGTCGGTCCGCGGCGCGCTGGAGGAGAACGGCGCGCTGGAGTACACGACCATCGTCGCCGCCCCGGCGTCCGACCCGGCCGGCTTCAAGTACCTGGCGCCGTACACCGGCTCGGCTATCGGCCAGCAGTGGATGTACGAGGGCAAGCACGTCCTGATCATCTTCGACGACCTGTCGAAGCAGGCCGACGCCTACCGCGCCGTGTCGCTGCTGCTGCGCCGCCCGCCGGGCCGTGAGGCCTACCCGGGTGACGTCTTCTACCTGCACTCCCGTCTCCTCGAGCGCTGCGCGAAGCTCTCGGACGACGAGGGCAAGGGCTCGATGACCGGTCTGCCGATCGTCGAGACCAAGGCCAACGACGTCTCGGCGTTCATCCCGACCAACGTCATCTCCATCACCGACGGCCAGTGCTTCCTGGAGTCGGACCTGTTCAACGCCGGTCAGCGCCCCGCGCTGAACGTCGGTATCTCCGTCTCCCGAGTCGGTGGTTCCGCGCAGCACAAGGCGATGAAGCAGGTCTCCGGCCGGCTCCGCGTCGACCTCGCCCAGTTCCGTGAGCTGGAGGCGTTCGCCGCCTTCGGTTCCGACCTGGACGCCGCGTCGAAGGCGCAGCTGGAGCGCGGTCAGCGCATGGTCGAGCTGCTGAAGCAGGCCCAGTACCAGCCGATGTCCACCGAGGACCAGGTCGTCTCCGTCTGGGCCGGCACCACCGGCAAGATGGACGAGGTGCCGGTCGCCGACATCCGCCGCTTCGAGAAGGAGCTGCTCGAGTACCTGCACCGCAAGGAGCAGGGCCTCATGACCTCCATCCGGGAGGGCGGCAAGCTGTCCGACGACACGCTGACGGCCATCGCCGACGCGATCGTCGACTTCAAGAAGCAGTTCGAGACCTCGGACGGCCAGCTGCTCGGCGAGGACGCTCCGTCCACCGCCAAGTGACGTAGGAAGGGACCTGACTCATGGGAGCCCAGCTCCGGGTCTACAAGCGTCGCATCCGATCCGTCACCGCGACCAAGAAGATCACCAAGGCGATGGAGATGATCGCCGCCTCGCGCGTCGTCAAGGCGCAGCGCAAGGTGAGGGCCTCCTCTCCGTACGCGACCGAGCTCACCCGCGCGGTCACGGCGGTCGGTACCGGCTCGAACACGAAGCACCCGCTGACCACGCAGGCCGAGACGGTCACGCGGTCCGCGGTGCTGCTCCTGACGAGCGACCGCGGTCTCGCCGGTGCCTTCAACTCCAACGCCATCAAGGCCGCGGAGCAGCTGACGGCGCGCCTCGAGACCGAGGGCAAGCAGGTCGACACGTACATCGTCGGCCGGCGCGGGGTCGCCCACTACAAGTTCCGTGAGCGCGAGATCGCGGACTCGTGGTCGGGCTTCACCGACGAGCCGACGTACGCGGACGCCAAGAAGGTCGCGGCGCCGCTGATCGAGGCGATCGAGACGGCCACGGCCGAGGGCGGCGTGGACGAGATCCACATCGTCTTCACCGAGTTCGTCTCGATGATGACGCAGACGGCCCTCGACGACCGTCTGCTGCCGCTCAGCCTCGACGAGGTCGCGGCGGAGGCAGCGCCGAAGGGCGAGATCCTTCCGCTGTACGACTTCGAGCCCTCGGCGGAGGACGTCCTCGACGCCCTGCTGCCGCGCTATGTGGAGAGCCGCGTCTACAACGCGCTTCTCCAGTCGGCCGCCTCGAAGCACGCCGCCACGCGGCGTGCGATGAAGTCGGCGACCGACAACGCGGGAGACCTGATCAACACGCTCTCCCGACTTGCCAACGCGGCCCGCCAGGCCGAAATCACCCAGGAAATCAGCGAGATCGTCGGTGGCTCCAGTGCCCTGGCCGACGCGACCGCGGGGAGTGACCGCTAATGACCACCACTGTTGAGACCGCGACGGCCACGGGCCGCGTCGCCCGGGTCATCGGCCCGGTCGTCGACGTGGAGTTCCCCGTCGACGCGATGCCGGAGATCTACAACGCCCTGCAGGTCGAGGTCGCCGACCCGGCCAACGAGGGCGAGAAGAAGATCCTGACCCTGGAGGTCGCCCAGCACCTGGGTGACGGCCTGGTCCGCACCATCTCCATGCAGCCCACCGACGGTCTGGTCCGCCAGGCCGCGGTCACCGACACCGGCACGGGCATCACCGTCCCGGTCGGCGACTTCACCAAGGGCAAGGTGTTCAACACCCTCGGTGAGGTGCTGAACGTCGACGAGAAGTACGACGGCGAGCGCTGGACCATCCACCGCAAGGCCCCGAACTTCGACGAGCTCGAGTCGAAGACCGAGATGTTCGAGACCGGCGTCAAGGTCATCGACCTGCTGACCCCGTACGTCAAGGGCGGCAAGATCGGCCTGTTCGGCGGCGCCGGCGTCGGCAAGACGGTGCTCATCCAGGAGATGATCTACCGCGTCGCCAACAACCACGACGGTGTCTCCGTGTTCGCCGGTGTCGGCGAGCGCACCCGTGAGGGCAACGACCTCATCGAGGAAATGAGCGAGTCGGGCGTCATCGACAAGACCGCGCTCGTCTTCGGTCAGATGGACGAGCCCCCGGGCACCCGTCTGCGCGTCGCGCTGGCCGGCCTCACCATGGCCGAGTACTTCCGTGACGTCCAGAAGCAGGACGTGCTGTTCTTCATCGACAACATCTTCCGCTTCACGCAGGCCGGTTCCGAGGTCTCCACCCTGCTCGGCCGGATGCCCTCCGCGGTGGGCTACCAGCCGAACCTGGCCGACGAGATGGGTCTCCTCCAGGAGCGCATCACCTCGACCCGTGGTCACTCGATCACCTCGATGCAGGCGATCTACGTCCCCGCGGACGACCTGACCGACCCGGCCCCGGCCACCACCTTCGCCCACCTCGACGCGACGACGGTGCTCTCCCGTCCGATCTCGGAGAAGGGCATCTACCCGGCCGTGGACCCGCTGGACTCCACGTCCCGGATCCTGGACCCCCGCTACATCGCGGCGGACCACTACGAGGCCGCGATGCGCGTCAAGACGGTCCTGCAGAAGTACAAGGACCTTCAGGACATCATCGCGATCCTCGGTATCGACGAGCTCGGCGAGGAGGACAAGCTCGTCGTCCACCGGGCCCGTCGTGTGGAGCGCTTCCTGTCCCAGAACACCCACGTCGCCAAGCAGTTCACCGGCGTCGACGGGTCGGACGTCCCGCTGGACGAGTCGATCGCGGCCTTCAACGCGATCATCGACGGCAAGTACGACCACTTCCCGGAGCAGGCGTTCTTCATGTGCGGTGGCATCGAGGACCTGAAGGCCAACGCCAAGGAGCTGGGCGTCTCCTGAGCCTCGCGCTCGTGAAGAGGGGCGGGCGCGTCCCGCCCCTCTTCGTACGCCCACTAGACTTGTAACCAACACCCGGCATACCCGCCGGGTGGTGACCCGAGGAGCCACCTTGGCTGCTGAGCTGCACGTCGCGCTGGTCGCGGCCGACCGAGAGGTCTGGTCCGGCGAGGCCACCCTGGTCGTCGCGCGCACCACGTCCGGCGACATCGGCGTCATGCCCGGTCACCAGCCGCTGCTCGGTGTGCTGGAGTCGGGCCCGGTGACCATCCGTACGAGTGACGGTGGGACGGTCGTCGCCGCGGTGCACGGCGGTTTCATCTCGTTCGCGGACAACAAGCTGTCGCTGCTGGCCGAGATCGCCGAGCTCTCGGACGAGATCGACGTCCAGCGCACGGAGCGCGAGCTGGAGCTCGCGAAGGCGGAGGGCGACGCGGTCGCCGAGCGTCGCGCGGACGTACGACTGCGTGCGGCGGCGACGCGCTGAGACCAGCGCGGAGCTCTATGACGTCACTCAGCCGCGGCCGGCACCGGAAGTCTCCGGAGCCGGTCGCGGCTGAGGCAGATCTGGATGTTTTTTCCGTTCCGTTACCTATTTTCGGTACCTAGGAGACGAGGAGGTCGGTGTCGATGGTCCTCGCTCTGACTGTGTGCGGAGTCGTGGTGGCCCTGGTGGTACTGGGGCTGTTCGTCTTCGGTCTGCGCCGCAGACTCATCCAGCGCTCCGGCGGTACCTTCGACTGTTCGCTCCGCTGGGACGTCCCCGAGAAACCGGACACGAGCGGAAAAGGCTGGAGCTACGGCGTCGCCCGGTACAGCGGCGACCGGATCGAGTGGTACCGCGTCTTCTCCTACGCCTACCGCCCCCGCAGGGTCCTGGAGCGCGCCTCGATCGAGGTGGCCGGCCGGCGTCTACCCGAGGGCGAGGAGGAGCTGGCGCTGCTGTCCGACGCGGTGATCCTCACCTGTCTCCATCAGGGCATCCGACTCGAACTCGCCATGAGCGAAGACGCGCTGACCGGATTCCTCGCGTGGCTGGAGGCAGCCCCGCCCGGTCAGCGCGTCAACGTCGCTTAGGAGAGCCCTACAGAGCCCTACAGGTTGTTGCTGATGGCGCTCACGAGCTCTCCGCCCGCGGTGTCGCCGCTGAACTCCCAGAAGAACGCGCCGCCGAGCCCCTGGGTCTTCGCCCACGCCATCTTCGTGGCGATCGTGGCCGGGGTGTCGTACGACCACCAGTTGTTGCCGCAGTAGGCGTACGCCGTGCCGGCGATCGTGCCGGTCGCGGGGCAGGACGTCCTGAGCACCTTGTAGTCCTCGATGCCCTGCTCGTACGTGCCCGCCGCCGGGCCGGTCGCCGTACCGCCGGGCGCGGACTGTGTGACGCCGGTCCAGCCGCGGCCGTAGAAACCGATGCCGATCAGCAGCTTGTCGGCGGGCACGCCCTTCGCCTTGAACTTGGCGATCGCGTCGGCCGTGGTGAACCCGGCCTGCGGGATGCCGCTGTAGGTGGTGAGCGGGGAGTGCGGGGCGGTCGGGCCGTCCGCGTCGAAGGCGCCGAAGAAGTCGTACGTCATCACGTTGTACCAGTTGACGTACTGTGCGGCGCCCGCGTAGTCGGCGGCGTCGATCTTGCCGCCGGAGGTGCCGTCGGCCGTGGTGGCCGCGGTGACCAGGTAGCTGGCGCCGAACTTGGCCCGCAGTGCCGACATCAGGTTCTTGAGGGCGGCGGCCCCGCTGGTGTCGCAGGACAGCCCGCAGGCGTTCGGGTACTCCCAGTCGATGTCGATGCCGTCGAAGACGTCGGCCCAGCGCGGGTCCTCGACCAGGTCGTAGCAGGACTGCGCGAAGGCCGCCGGGTTGGCCGCGGCCTGGCCGAAGCCGCCGGACCAGGTCCAGCCGCCGAAGGACCACAGGACCTTGATGTTCGGGTACTTGGCCTTCAGCTGGCGCAGCTGGTTGAAGTTGCCGCGCAGCGGCTGGTCCCAGGTGTCGGCGGCGCCGCTGACGGACTGGTCGGCGGTGAACGCCTTGTCGTAGTCGGCGTAGGAGTCGCCGATCGCGCACTTGCCGCCGGTGACGTTGCCGAAGGCGTAGTTGATGTGCGTGATCTTCGCCGCGGAGCCGGACGTCACCAGGTTCTTGACGTTGTAGTTGCGGCCGTAGATGCCCCACTCGGTGAAGTAGCCGAGTTTCACCTTGTTCCCGGCGGGCGGGGGAGTGGTGCCGCCGCCGGTGGTGTGGACGGCGACCGCCCCGCTGGCCGGTCCGGTCTGGTCGGCGGTGTCACGGGCCTGGACGGTGAAGGAGTAGTCGGTGCCGGCGGTCAGACCGGTGGCGGTGTACGACGTCGTCGTCACCGTGGCGACCTTGGCGCCGTCGCGCAGCACGTCGTAGTTCTTGACGCCCTTGTCGTCGGTGGCTGCGGACCAGGTCAGCTTGACCGAGGTGTCGGTGACGCCGGAGGCGGTGGGGGTGCCCGGCGCGGACGGGGCGGCGTCGCCCGGCACCGAGGTGCCGTCGCAACTCCCGCCGTTCAGCTTGCAGTTGGACGGCGATCCGGAGCCGGCTCCGTTGAAGCCGAAGGAGACGGAGGCGCCGGGGGCGATCGAGTCGTTGTAGGACTTGTTCTTGGCGGTCCAGTGGGTGCCGGCGGAGGTGACGTCGGCGTCCCAGGCGGAGGTGACGGACGTGCCGGAGGGGTAGTCCCACTCGACCGTCCAGGAACTGATGGCGGTGGTACCGGTGTTCTTCACCGTCCACTTGCCCTCGAAGCCGGTGCCCCAGTCCGAGGCCTTGGTGTAGGTGGCCGTGGCCGAGGCGGCGGCCTGGGCGGGGCTCGCCAGGCCGACCAGTCCGGCCATGGGGAGGAGCAGCGTCGCGAAACCCGCCGCCACTCTGTCTCTGAAGCGCATTCCGCGCCTCCTATGGGGAGTTGGGGGGCGCGACTGAGCCTTCGCACCCACAGTGCCGCGAGAATAGAAAGGTCTGGACCATCGGTCAAGAGGTCTGGACCATTCCCGCGACCTAAACCTCAGATCCCCAACTCCTGTGCCAGTACGGCCGCTTGAACCCGACTCCGCAGCTCCAGCTTCCCCAGCAGCCGGCTCACATGGGTCTTCACCGTCGCCTCCGCCATGTCGAGGCGGTCGGCGATCCCCGCGTTGGACAGACCCTGCCCGAGGCACGCCAGCACCTCCCGCTCGCGCCGGGTGAGCGCGTCCAGGACGGCCGGATCGGCGGTCGGCTCCCGCACCGGCTTCGCGGCGAACTCGGCGATCAGCCGCCGGGTCACGGCCGGGGCGATCAGCCCCTCCCCGCCCGCCACCGTACGGACGGCCGCGATGAGGTCCTTCGCCTCGGCGTTCTTCAGCAGGAACCCGGCCGCGCCCGCCCTCAGCGCCCCGAACACGTACTCGTCGAGATCGAACGTGGTCAGGACGAGGACGTCCGCGAGCCCCTCGCCGACCACCTGCCGGGTCGCCGACACCCCGTCCAGACGCGGCATCTGCACATCCATCAGGACGAGATCCGGTCGCAGTTCACGCGCGAGCGCCACCGCCCGCTCCCCGTCGGCCGCCTCCCCGACCACCTCGATGTCGGGCGCGCTGCCCAGGATCAGCACCAGCCCGGCACGCACTGCGGACTGGTCCTCGGCGACGAGTACACGGATCACGTCAGGTCTCCCTCACTCAGCGGAAGCTCCGCCCATACGGTCCACAGGGCGCCCTCGGGCCCGGCCTCGAAGCTGCCGCCCAGGAGTGCCGTCCGCTCCCGCATGCCGACCAGACCGGCCCCGGAGCCGGGTGCGCGCGGCCCGTCCCGATGGCCGTACGGGCTGCTCACCCGGACGTCGAGCACACCCTCCCGCCGGGCCAGGCGCACCGTCACCCGCCCCGGGCAGGCGTGCTTGAGGGCGTTGGTCAGCGACTCCTGCACGATCCGGTAGGCGGCGAGTTCGACGGGCGCCGGCACCGGGCCCACCGCGCCCTCACCGGCCTTCAGGGCGACGTCGAGACCGTTGGCCCGCGCGCCCTCGACCAGGGCGGCGAGGCCGTCGAGGGTGGGCGTCGTGGCGGGCTCCTCCTCCCCGCTGCCGTCGCGCAGGATGCCGATCAGCCGGCGCATCTCCGCGAGCCCCTCGACGCTGTTCTCCCGGATGGTCCTGAGCACCTGCCGCGAGGTCTCCGCCTCGTCGATCGACAGCGCGGCGGTGGAGTGGATGGCGATCGCCGACAGATGGTTGGCGACCATGTCGTGCAACTCCCTCGCCATCCGCGCCCGTTCGGCGAGCACGGCCTGGCTGCGGTCCTCCCCCATAGCCTTAAGGGCATGGGAGGGGCCCCCAGGCCAGCAGCGCGGTCTGTTCGGCCCGCAGCCGGGCCGCCTCGGCGGCGTCACGGTGGTTGCGCACCACCCAGCCGGTGGTGGCGGGCGCGAGCGCGACCACCCCGACGCCCACACCGATCAGCAGCCCCTGGGGGTTGCGCCAGATCGCCGCCGGGACCACTCCGCCGACCACGGTGAGCAGCCCGCTGATCCACGGGATGCGGCGGGCCGAGGCGGGGGTGCCGTACAGGACGGCCGCGTACACGAGGTCCGTGTACAGCACGACGGTGACGATGCTGCCCAGGGTCACCGTGTCCGCGGTCAGCGCCGCCGTGCCGATCAGCAGCCCCGCCCGGGGCCGGACGCGGCGCAGCAGCTCACAGCCGGCGGTCACAGCCAGCGGCAGCAGCGGCGCCCAGCGCTGCGGCCACAGCACCAGGTCGTCCGAGGTGACCCTGGGAGTGATCCCGAGCGCCCACAGCAGCAGCCCCCCGAGCAGCCCGCCCACGGCGATCCGCACGTCGTCGCGGTGCGGGCGGGGGAGTGCTACGGCCATGACTCCATCCAACACGCCGGGTGCCCGGGACGCCTGCTTCCCGCGAACGGTCCCGGACTGCATCTTTCGATGTACCGCGACTTCGTCACCGCCGACGACGAGACGCGCTCCCGAGCACGGAAGCCTGGAGGGAGAGACCGAGAGGAGTGAGTGAGCCGTGGTCGTCGGACTGATCATCGCGTGTGAGGTCGGCTTCTGGGTGCTGCTGGCCCTGGGACTGGCCGTCCGCTATCTGCTGGGGTGGCGCCGTACGAGTGTGGTGCTGCTGCTGTGCGAGCCGGTGCTGGAACTGGTTCTGTTCGCCGTGACGGCGACCGACCTCAGGAACGGCGCCGATCCGGACTGGACGCACGGCCTGGCGGCCCTGTACATCGGCTACACCGTCGCCTACGGCCACTACACGATCCGCTGGCTCGACGGCCACGCCGCCCACCGCCTGGCCGGCGGCCCGCCCCCGCCGAAGCCCCCGCGCCACGGCCTGGCCCGCGCCCGCCACGAGGGCCGCCTGTGGCTCCGTACGGTCCTGGCGGCGTCGGTCGCCTGCGGACTGCTGCAGGCCGCGGTCTGGTACGTCGGCGACGGCGACACCTCGTCCCTGCGGTCCTTCCAGTGGGTGGCCCTCAGGGCGGCCGGCATCCACGGCCTGATCGCCCTCACGTACGCGATCTGGCCGAAGAGGGCCCCGGCGTCAGCGCTCCCCGCCCGGGACCCAGAGCACGTCCCCGACGTCCTTGTTGGCCGTACGGGCCAGAATGAAAAGCAGGTCTGACAAACGGTTGAGGTAGGTCGCCGTCAGGGGGTTCATGAGGTCCCCGTGAACCTCCAGGGCGGCCCACGTCGAGCGCTCGGCCCTGCGGACCACGGTGCAGGCCTGGTGCAGGAGGGCGGCGCCGGGGGTGCCGCCCGGGAGGATGAAGGAGCGCAGCTTCTCCAGGGACTCCAGGAAGCGGTCGCAGTCCGCCTCCAGTTTGTCGATGTACGGCTGTTCCACCCGCAGGGGCGGAAACTCCGGGTTCTCCACCACCGGCGTCGCGAGGTCCGCGCCCACGTCGAACAGGTCGTTCTGGACGCGGGTGAGGACCTTGACGACCTCCTCGTCCAGGCCGCCCAGGGCGACCGCCGTGCCGAGCACCGCGTTCGCCTCGTTCGCGTCGGCGTACGCGGCGATCCGGAGGTCGGTCTTGGCGACCCGGCTCATGTCCCCGAGAGCGGTGGTGCCCTGGTCGCCGGTCCTCGTGTAGATACGCGTCAGATTGACCATGCGGCCAATCTAGACCGTTCGGGCGGCATCACCAATCGGTGGGAACAGGCTTGAAACGGACAGCAATTGACGACGTGACCGGTGTCTCATGCCGTGAGACGTGAGACGCGTTACTAAGCGGTCACACAGCGCCCGCGTGAGCGCTAATCTCCCGCGCAGAGCCACGCTGATGCGCCGGATGGTTGACGCCGGTGACATCGGACGCGCGAGCGGGCAGGGCTTAGACCAGGCACCGAAACCGCACAGGCCCCACAGGTCTCACCCGTGCGGGTGAATTCGGTATCGGTTCGCTCACAGACGGCAACCTTCGACCGCTTCGCGCAGTCAGAGCATGCAACACCGGACACCACACAGCGGAGCACGAGACGCACGCTTAGGGGAGCGCTATGCACATCAGGGGCGACCACGCCGAGCTGGTCGTCGGGGGCCGCCTCGACGTGCGCAGCGCGGCGGACGCCCGTACGGTCCTGCACACGGCCGTCGACGACGGAGTCGGTGACCTGGTGCTGGACCTGTCCGAGCTCGACTCCTGGGACGCCACCGGCCTCGGCGTCATCATGGGCGTCCACCGCCGGGCCGGCCGCTGCGGCCGGCGTCTGGTGCTGCGTGACGTACCGCCGCAGATGCAACGCCTGCTGGTGGCCACCCGGCTGCACCGGATCCTCTCCATCGAGGGCGGCATCGGCGTGGAGTCCCTCCCCAGGGTCTGATCCATCCACGGTGTGGCCTGCGGCGGAAAACATACGGCGGGCGCAATCCTCACCGGACCGTGACGTCTCGGACCCCGCACCACCCCGGGCTGTCGTGGATACTGTGCGAAGGTTTACGGTTCGTCTGCCCGCCGCTCGCAGCCCTCGAAGCGGGCACCGGACCGGAAGCGACAGCGCAGTGTGCGGCGAGGCCGGGAGGGGCTGACGCCACACCACGCTTTTGGGGGCTTGACCTATGGACCCGAACACCCTGGGACCCGAGGAGTACGGCCACGAGGACGACGGCAACGCGCCGCGCCCGCGCCCGTCCAGGGACCCCCTGACACCCGACTTCGGCCAGCACGCGCCCGCCCTGGCCCGTACCGTCGAACTCGTCGCCGGACAGCATCTGCTCACGGTCAACCCGGTCGACGGCAGCGAGATAGAACTCCGCCCGCCCACCGAGACGCCCGGGCGTCCCGGGAGACCCGAGCGCCCCGCCAAGCGCACCCCGGAACGGCGCGCCGAGGCCGAGCGGGCCGCCAGACCGCCCGTCCCGGCCGGCCCCGCCCGGCCCACGCCGCCGCTCCTGGGCCGTCAGGAGGAACGCGAACAGCTCGTCCGCCTCCTCGCCCGCGGCCGTTCCGTACGCCTCACCGGCCCCGCCGGGTCCGGCCGCACCAGCCTCCTCGACCTGGTCGCCGAGGACTGCGAGGACCTCGCCCCCGACGGCGTCGTCCGCCTCTCCGGCTTCCGCCGCACCTCGGCCGAGCTGCTGCACGGCCTGTTCCACGCCGTCCACGACGCCGACCGGTACCGCCCCGGGCCCGAGGAACTCCTCGGCCTGGTCGGGGAGATCGGCGCGGTGGTCGTCGTCGACGACCTGGACTTCGGCGGCGCCGAACTCGACTACCTGCTGGACGCCACCCCCGAGTGCGCCTTCCTCTTCGGCGCGACCCCCGACACCCCGCTGCCCTCCGCCGACTCCGCCGTCGAGGACATCGTCCTCAGCGGCCTCGAGCGCGCGGGCGGTGTCGAGGTCATCGAGCACGCCGTCGGCCGGAGCCTCACCGAGGAGGAGTCCAACTGGGCCGGCGACCTCTGGTTCGAGTCCGAGGGCCTGCCGCTGCGCTTCGTCCAGGCCGGCGCCCTGCTGCGGCAGCGCGACCAACTGCGCGCCGGCGTGGACGCCGTCGACGCGTTCGGCGTCTTCGAGGACGCCCGCCCGCTCAGCGGGTCCGTCGACATCCCCGCCGGGGCCGGCGAGGCCGAGGAGATACCTCTGCCCTCCCTCGGCGAGGCCGCCGCGCCCGCCCCGCTGCTCGCCGCCCGGCTCAGCGCCTCCGCCCGCGCCGCCCTGCGCTTCGCCGTCGCCCTCGACGGCGAGTTCCCGCACCAGGCCCATCTGCCCGCCCTGGTCGGCGACACCCACGCCGACGCCGCCCTCGGCGAACTCGTCCTCTGCGGGCTGGTCTCCCCGGTCGGCACCCGCTACCGGCTCGCCGCCGGCATCCAGGCCCAGCTGGAGGCCGCCGGATACGGCGACGACGCCGAGGCCCGGGCCGACGCCGCGGCCCAGCACTACGCCTGGTGGGCCGCCCACCCCTCCGTCACCCCCGACCGGGTCTGCGCCGAGGCCGACGCCGTCCTCACCGCCCTCGCCGCGACCGGCCCCACCACCGTCCCCCGGGACTCGGTGCCGCAAGAGCCCGGGGAGTCCCTGTCACCCGCCGAGGACGACAAGGCCCCCGCCGTCCGGCTGGCCCGCGCCGCCGCACCCGCCTTCGCCGCCGGACTGCACTGGAGCGCCTGGGAAACCGCCCTCCAGGAAGGCGCCGAGGCCGCCCGGCTCGCCGTCGAGTCCGCCGACCGGGCCTACTTCCACCACGAACTCGGCGTCCTCGCGCTCTGCGCCGGAGACCTCGACCGGGCCCGCGCCGAACTGGAAGCCTCCCTCGACCTGCGCGCCTCCCTCGCCGACAAGCGCGGCACCATCGCGGGCCGCCGCGCCCTCGCCCTGGTCGCCGACGC
This sequence comes from Streptomyces vulcanius, assembly GCF_042653945.1. NCBI lineage: Bacteria > Bacillati > Actinomycetota > Actinomycetes > Kitasatosporales > Streptomycetaceae > Streptomyces > Streptomyces vulcanius. The sequence goes on from NZ_JBHSFK010000024.1 coordinate 112,498, forward strand.
CTCCGGCGACATCCCGGGGCTCGCCGCCACCCTCGGCGAGGAGGTGCCCGACGCCCGCCACGAGGAGTCGGCGCCCCCGCCGCGCGGCATCCAGGCCGCCCTGCCGACCTATCCGCCGGACGCCGAGACCGTCGTCCACCGCGCGGTGAGCCCGCCGCCCTCACCCGCTGCCCCGGCCCACCACGGCAAGGGCGGCCTCAAGGGCTTCGCCCGGCGCAACCTCGTCGCGGCCGGCGCGGGCGCCCTGCTCGTCGCCGTGCTCGGCACCGTCGTGACGCTCGGCGCGACCTCCAACAACGACGCGAACACCCCCTCCGAGCGGTTCGGCGTCCCCTCCGCCAGCACCGGCCTCGACGACGGTGACCTCGACTCGGACACCCCGAGCGGCGACACCGGCACCGCGACCAGCAGACCGACGGACCCGGGCGGCACCATGGGGACCACGGACGACCCGTCGGCGAGCGAGTCGGCGACGACTCCCACACCGGGGGCGAGCAGCTCGCACACGTCGGGGAGCGGTGGGTCGTCGCCGTCCCAGACCCCGAAGCCGTCCACGTCCACATCGAACTCGCCCTCGCCGTCGGCGTCGCACACCGGCGGCTCGTCGTCACCGTCGGACAGCAGCTCCCCGACCCCGACGGACACCGTGACCACCTCCCCGTCGCCGTCCGCCGACACCACGGCCTCGGCGAGCGGCTCCACCTCCGCCGCCCCCGTCAGCCCCTCCGAGAGCACCCCGGACCCGGTGATCTGACCCGCCTCCGACCGACACCGAGGGCCGGGCTCCTTCCAGGAACCCGGCCCTCGGTGTCGTACTTCGTCAGAACAGCCGCAGTTTGTCGTCCTCGACGCCGCGCATCGCGTCGTAGTCCAGGACCTGGCAGCCGATGCCGCGGTCGGTGGCCAGGACGCGGGCCTGCGGCTTGATCTCCTGTGCGGCGAAGACGCCGCGGACCGGCGCGAGATGCGGGTCGCGGTTCAACAGCTCCAGATAGCGCGTGAGTTGCTCGACACCGTCGATCTCGCCGCGCCGCTTGATCTCGACCGCGACGGTCCGTCCCTCGGCGTCCCGGCACAGGATGTCGACCGGCCCGATGGCCGTCATGTACTCGCGGCGGATGAGGGTGTAGCCCTCGCCGAGGGTGTCGATGCGGTCGGCGAGCAGTTCCTGGAGGTGCGCTTCCACGCCGTCCTTGATCAGGCCGGGATCGACGCCCAGTTCGTGCGACGAGTCGTGGAGGATCTCCTCCATCGTGATGATGAGCTTCTCGCCGCCCTTGTTGGTGACGGTCCAGACGCCCCCGGTGCCCTCGGCGTTCTCCCCCGTGTCCTCCTTCAGCGTGCAGGGCGGCGACATCCAGTTCAGGGGCTTGTAGGCCCGGTCGTCCGCGTGGATCGAGACGCTGCCGTCCGCCTTCACCAGGATGAGGCGGGGGGCGGAGGGGAGGTGGGCGGTGAGCCTGCCGACGTAGTCGACGGAGCACCGGGCGATGACGAGACGCATGAAGCGCAACGCTATCCGACGCCCCACAGTGCACGCGATTCGCCCTGGAAAACCGCTGTTCGACACTGGCCGATTGTGTGCCCAAGAGAGCGTCTCTATGTGCCCATTCTCCTGGTGCGGTCACGGGCCGTTGCCTACCGTAGTGAACGGGAGGTCGCGATGCGTGTACTCAGCGTGTGCGGTATCTCGGCACGCCTGTGCCCTGTTTCGGCATGGCGAACTCCCTTTCCCTGTCCGGCAACCCCTGATTTGTCGGGGGTGCGAGAGGAGAACCCATGTCGCTCGACGTCTCACCGGCCCTACTCGAACAGGCCGAGCGAGGCGAGGTCGACGAAGCTGAATTCGTCGACTGCGTCCGGACCTCCCTGCCCTACGCATGGGAGATGATCAGCTCCCTGGTGGCCCAGCTGAAGGTGGACGGCGGAGCCTTCGCCGACAACCAGACGCCCCCGCCGGACGAGCGGGCACGCGGGCAGTTGCTCCGCGCGCTCGCCAGCGACGCCATTCGGGGCGCCCTGCAGCGGCACTTCGGTGTACGGCTGGCCTTCCAGAACTGCCACCGGGTTGCGGTGTTCCCGTTGGACTCGACCGTCGACGAGAAGCTCGCCCGTTTCACCTCGGTCCGCAGCCAGGTACTCAACCAGTCCCCGGAATTCCGGGACTGCTGAGGCACCGGTGTGAGCCGGTCGCTTGCCGCTCCGTACGCGGGAGGTGCCATCAGTACAGGAGCGGCAAGCTCCCGGCCCACCAGGGTCGTCGTTTCGACCGGGGACGTTTCGACCGGGCCGTTCGTTCAGCGGAGGTGGGGGAGTACCTCCGCGCCCAGCCGCCGTACGTTCTCCTCCGTGGCCGCCAGGTCGCCGGAGCCCTCGACGAGCAGGGCGAAGCGCGAGATGCCGGTCCGCTCGCTGGTCGCCGCCAGCCGGTCGACGCACAGTCGCGGAGTACCCACCGGGTGCAGCCCGCAGAGCAGTTCGGTGTACGCCACCGGGTCCCGCATCGAGCGGGCACGGCCGTCCACCGTGACATGCGCATCGAGCCCCTGCTTCAGCCAGCCCGGCATCGCCTTCACCAGGGTCTCCTCGGCGTCCGTGCGCCGGTCCGCGAGCTGGCAGACGCCCGCCGAGACATGGGCCGCGGCCCGGATCTCGTCCCCGGGCCGTCCCGCCGCGCGCGCGAACTGCCGCCAGGCGGCGACCATTTCCGCCTTCTCCTCGTCCCCGACGTGCATCCCGAGCAGCATCGGCAGCCCGCGCTCGGCGGCCAGCCGCACGCTCGCCGGGGACGTGCACGCCACGACGACCTCCGGGCCGTCAACGCCGTCCGCGCTGTCCGCGCTGTCAACGGGACACGTCAGCGCCTCCGACGGGCGCGGCACGACGGTGACCTCACGGAAGCGGAAACGTTCGCCGTCGGCGCCCACGGACGCCTCGCGCAGCCAGCGCACCAGCAGATCGAGTGATTCCGGGAAGTCCTTCTCGTACGCCTGTAGGCCGGTGCCGAAGACCTCCAGGTCGACCCAGGGGCCGCCGCGGCCCACGCCGAGCGAGAAGCGTCCGCCGCTCGTGAGATGCAGCAGCGCGGCCTGTTCGCCGAGGGCGACGGGATGGACGGTGGGCAGCACGCTCACCGCGGTGCCGACCCGGATGCGCCGGGTGCGGCCCAGCAGCAGGGCGGCGAGGGTGACCGCCGACGGGCATGTGCCGTACGGCACGAAGTGGTGCTCGGCCAGCCACACCGAGTCCAGACCCGCTTCCTCGGCGACCTCCGCGGAGCGGACCGCGCGGTGCAGCGCCTCCCCCTGGCCCTGTCCGGGGAACTGGGCTCCCAACACGAAACTTCCAACGCGCATGGACTTTTTCCTGCTTCCTCGGCTCCGACGCGGAGCTCCCCCACCCGGCATAACCGTCCGACACGTGCCGAGGACACGGCCTGGCGGAGAGATTTGCCGATTGTCTGCAGAATGGGGTGTCGGAGAGGGGGACTTGGGCGGATCGGTCCGCTACGGGTACCCGTGCCACTGCCGCGTACGCTGGAGGCGAACCGTGCTTCCTGTATAGCCCCGTGAGGTGTCCTGTGTCCCCGCGTCGCAACCGACCCAACGGTGAGGGCTCGTCCGGCCGGAGCGCCGAGGACGACCGCGCGAGCCGTTACGGCGGCTGGCAGTCCACCGTGAGCTGGCAGGGCGAGGAGTGGAGCGTACGGCACGTGGCCGGCGCGAGCGCGCAGGGGAAGACGTACCGGTGCCCGGGCTGCGACCAGATGATCCCGGACGGCGTTCCGCACGTCGTGGCCTGGCCGGAGCACTCGGGGGTCGACGACCGCCGCCACTGGCACAAGGCGTGCTGGAACGCGCGGGACCGCCGCAACCCGGGGGTGCGGCGGTCCCGAAACGCGCCCAAGTTCTGACGGGCACTGTCCGGCTGCTTACACGTCCCGCTTCTCCAGCAGGGCGAACGCGGCGCCGAACACGGCGGCCGTGACGCCGAGCGCGATCCACAGCGGGTCCCAGCCGCTCGGGCCGCTGCCGCTGTCGCTGATCGCGGCGGAGTACCAGACGCCGAGCTGGCTCGGGATCGAGTACTCGAACAGGGCCTCGCGCAGGCCCTGCAGGGACTCCGAGAACATGAAGATCGCGATGACCAGCGGGGCCAGCAGCAGGCCGATCATGATGGTGGTGGCGCCCGCCGAGTGCCGGATGATCGAGCCGACGGCGAGGGACAGCAGGCCGAGCAGCGCGATGTAGAGGGACACCCCGACGGTGGCCTTCAGCCACTCGCCGGCAGAGGGCTCGCGGGCGCGGCTCAGCAGCGAGGCGTCCACCATGGCGACGAAGGCGGTCGACACCAGCGTCACGACGAAGGCGACCGTGAAGAACACGACGCCCTTCGCCGCGAGGACCCGGCCGCGGGACGGGCACGCGACCATCGTGGTGCGGATCATGCCGGTGCCGTACTCGGAGGCGGTGGTGAGCACGCCGAGCGTGATGATCGGCATACAGCCGAGCAGCACACCGAAGAAGCCGTACGACAGCGGGTTCTCGCCCGAGATCTCGTCGCCCGCGTTGGCCTCGACCAGCAGGCCGACCATCATGCCGATGCCGACGACCAGGAGTACGAAGACCCCCAGCGTCCACATCGTCGACCGCACCGACCGGATCTTCGTCCACTCCGAGGCGATGGCATGCCCGAGGTGCGTCCGCACGACGGGGATCGGCGAGGTGTACGACGCCCCGGGCGCCCCCTGCCAAACGGGCGCGGCGGCCTGCGGGGCCGGGGCCTGGTGCTGCGGGCTGCTCATCGGGCGTCCTCGGGCTGACTCGTCTGGGCGTCGGTCTCGACCCCGGCCTTCGCGAGAGAGGCGGGGGCCTGGTCCTGGGGGGCATCGGCGGGCGCCGGAGTGGCGGTTGCGGTGGGCGCCGGGACCCGGTCCTGCGGGGCGCTGGGCGCGGCCACCGGCTGCGGGGCCGGGGTGGCGGCCGCGGTGGGTGCCGGGCTCGTGGCCGTGCCGAACGTCTGCGTCGCGGTGTCGCCGGCCCGGGCCGCCGGAGCCGGGCTTGCCGAGGCGGCGGGGGCCTGGGCGGGGGCCGCCGGGACCCGGTCCTGCGGGGCGGTGGCCAGGCTGGTGGGCGTGGTGACCGGCTGCGGGGCTGGTGCGGCGGCGGCGGTCGGTGCGGGGGCGGCGGCGGCCGGGGCCGACGGCGGCTGGGCGTACGGGTTGGCTCCGTTCGCGCCGGGCGGCGGTGCGCCGTAGGGGCCCTGGGCGGGCTGGGGCGGGGCGTAGCCGTGCTGCGGGGGCGGTGGGGCGTACCAGCCGGGCTGGCCCTGGCCGGGGACCGGCATGGGGGGCTGGAAGCCCGGCGGCATGGGCTGCTGGAGGCCGGCCTTCTGGTCGATGGTGGAGCGGTAGTCGACCGCGGCCTGTGTCATCCGCATGTACGCCTCTTCCAGCGAGGCCTGGTGCGGGGACAGTTCCCACAGCCGGACGTCGCTGTCGTGGGCGATGTCGCTGATCCGGGGGAGTGCCAGACCGGTGATGCGCAGGGCGCCGTCCTGCTCGGGCAGGACATGACCGCCCGCCTCGGTGAGCGCGGCGGCCAGCTTCTCGCGCAGCTGCGGCTCCGTGTGCGGGGTGCGGACCCGGGCGAAGCCGGCGGAGTTCGCCGCGATGAAGTCCTGGACGCTCATGTCGGACAGCAGCTGTCCGCGCCCGATGACGATGAGGTGGTCGGCCGTGAGCGCCATCTCGCTCATCAGGTGGGACGAGACGAAGACCGTCCGGCCCTCCGCCGCCAGCGACTTCATCAGGTTGCGGACCCAGAGGATGCCCTCGGGGTCGAGCCCGTTGACCGGTTCGTCGAACAGCAGCACCTGGGGGTCGCCGAGCAGCGCCGCCGCGATGCCGAGCCGCTGGCCCATGCCCAGGGAGAAGCCCTTGGACCGCCGCCGCGCCACGTCCTGGAGGCCGACCACGCCGAGCACCTCGTCCACCCGCCGCTCGGGGATGCCGGACAGCTGGGCGAGACAGAGCAGATGGTTGCGGGCGTGCCGGCCGCCGTGCACGGCCTTGGCGTCGAGCAGCGCGCCCACCTGCCGGGCCGCGTTCGGCAGCCGGCGGTAGGGGAAGCCGCCGATCGTGACGGAGCCCGCGGTCGGGTTGTCCAGGCCGAGGATCATCCGCATCGTCGTCGACTTGCCGGAGCCGTTCGGTCCGAGGAAGCCGGTGACGGCGCCGGGCCGTACCTGGAAGGACAGGTTGTGCACAGCGGTCTTGTCGCCGTAGCGCTTGGTCAGGCCGACTGCCTCGATCATGCTCCGCACCCATCGACAGGTTCACGACAGCGGGGCACACGCCCCCCGTAAGGGTTAGGAGCTTAGCGAGGCGCTGACGGTTCCGCCCAAATCAAAGTAAAGGCCCGAGCCTCACGCGCCGCGTCCTCCGAGCCTCACGCGTCACGCTTCTTGAGCAGCGCATACCCGCCCGCCAGCGCGGCCAGCACCCACAGCGCCATGATGGCGAGTCCGCCCCAGGGACCGTACGGGGTGTCGTTGTCGACCGGGGTCACCACCTGCATGATCTTGCTGCCGGCCTGGTCGGGCAGATACTGGCCGATCTTCTTCGTCGCGCTGACGTTGCCCAGGATGTTGGAGATCAGGAAGAAGAACGGCATCAGGATGCCGAGGGACAGCATCGGCGAGCGCAGCATCGCGGCCACGCCCATGGAGAACATGGCGATGAGGGTCATGTAGACCCCGCCCCCGATGACCGCCCGCAGCACACCCGGGTCGCCGATCTCCGCCCGGTGCGAGCCCAGCATCGCCTGCCCCAGGAAGAACGTGACGAAGCTGGTGACGAGCCCGACGGCGAGACACAGCCCGGTGGCCACCGCGATCTTGCTCAACAGGAAGACGCCGCGCTGCGGCACGGCGGCCAGCGAGGTGCGGATCATGCCGGTGCTGTACTCGTTGGAGACCACCAGCACCCCGAACACGATCATCGCGAGCTGACCGAGACTCATCCCGGCGAAGCTGATGAACGTCGGGTCGAAGGACAGCCGGTCCTTGTCGCTCATGTTGTCGAACTCGTTGCTCGACAGCGCCGAGATCAGCATGCCGAGCCCGACGGTGACCACCACGGCCAGCGACAGCGTCCACACCGTGGACGCCACCGACCGGATCTTGGTCCACTCGGACCGGACGACCTGGATCGCGCTCATGTTCAGCCCTTCCTCGTCCAGTCGTCGCCCCACTGCTGCCGCTCGGCGGGTGGCGCGTCCGAATGCGCGTGGTACTCCACCGACTCCGCCGTCAGCTGCATGAACGCCTCCTCCAGGGAGGCCTGTTGGGGGCTCAGCTCGTGCAGCACGATGTGGTGCTGGGCGGCCAGCTCCCCGATCCGCTCGGACTTGCCGCCGTCCACCTCCAGCGTCCCGCCGCTCTCGACGACGGTGATCCCGGCCTCGTGCAGGACGTCGAGCAGCCGCTCGCGCTGCGGGGTGCGGATCCGGACGAACGCCCGGGAGTTCTCGGCGATGAAGTCGGCCATCGAGGTGTCGGCCAGCAGCCGGCCCTGGCCGATGACCACCAGATGGTCGGCGGTCAGCGCCATCTCGCTCATCAGGTGGGACGAGACGAACACCGTCCGGCCCTGCGCCGCAAGCGACTTCATCAGATTGCGGATCCAGTGGATGCCCTCGGGGTCCAGCCCGTTGACCGGCTCGTCGAACATCAGGATCCGGGGGTCGCCGAGCAGCGCGCCCGCGATACCGAGCCGCTGCCCCATGCCCAGCGAGAACCCCTTGGCCTTCTTCTTCGCCACCGCCGTGAGGCCGACGGTGTCGAGCACCTCGTGCACCCGGGCACGCGGGATGCCGTTGCTCTGCGCCAGGCACAGCAGGTGGTTGAAGGCGCTGCGCCCGCCGTGCATGGCCTTGGCGTCGAGGAGCGCACCGATGTACTTGATGGGGTCCTTGAGGTGGTCGTAGTGCTTGCCGTCGATACGGACGTCCCCGGAGGTCGGCCGGTCGAGGCCGAGCATCATCCGCATGGTGGTGGACTTGCCGGCACCGTTGGGCCCGAGGAAGCCCGTGACGATGCCCGGTCTGACGGCGAAGGTCAGGTTGTCGACCGCGACCTTCTCGCCGTACCGCTTCGTCAGGCCTTCCAGCTCGATCATGCGGACACGCTATGACCGCTCTCTGCCCGATGCCACCCGGGCGGGCAAACAGAGTCCGAAACCGACGGCAACAATCGTCAAAGCCGTCGCCCAGGCGAACGCGTGGGGGAACGCGGTGACCCCCTGACCGTGGATCAGGATCGCGGCGAGCACGGCGGTGCCGAAGGAGCCGCCGAGCTGCTGCGTGATCCGTACGACGGTACTGGCGTGCGGGACACGGGCGGCCGGGATCCCGGTGTACGCGCCCACCATGACGGCGATGTTGACCGCGCTCATGCCCAGGCCGCGCACCACCAGCGCGGCCGGCAGCAGTGCGGCGGCGGGGTGGACGAAGGCGAAGGGGAGGGTGCCCAGCGCGGTCAGCAGCAGCCCGCCCGTGACGACGGGGCGCGGGCCCAGCCGGTCGGCGAGCGGTCCCGCCGCCCGGGCGAGCACACTGCCCAGCCCCTGGGGCGCCAGCAGCAGCCCGGCCGCCATCACACTCGCGCCGCGCTGCTGCTGGTAGTAGAGGGGCAGCAGGAACATGCCGCCGAAGAGGGTCAGGCCGCTCAGGAACATCAGCGCCGTGGACGCGGCGAGCGAGCGGTCGCGCAACAGCCGCAGATCCACCAGCGGCTCCCGGGAGCGCCGCAGCGCGTGCCGCACGAAGACGGCGGTGAGAACGGCGCCCACGCCGACCGCCGCCGCCCGTCGGACACCGTCCTCGGCGAGGCCGTAGACCAGGGCGGCCACGCCGGGGGAGAGCAGCAGCAGACCGGTGACGTCGAGGCGGCGGGCCGGCTGCGGCTCCTGCCGGGGGACGGTCCGCCAGGCCAGGGCGAGGGCGAGCAGACAGACCGGCAGGTTGACGTAGAAGATCCAGCGCCAGCCGAGATGACCGACGATCACCCCGCCGAGGACCGGCCCGAAGACCGGGCCGACCAGCGCGGGCAGACTGACCGGGGCCATCAGCCGCCCGATGTTCCGCCCGCCGGTCGCCCGCAGGACGACGGTCTGGAGCGTGGGCAGCAGCATCCCGCCGCCCACGCCCTGCACCACCCGGAAGGCGATCAGCGCGCCGATGTCCCAGGCGAGCCCGCACAGCATGGATCCGGCGAGGAAGAGGGCGAGCGCGCCCAGCCAGACCCGCCGGGCGCCGAAGCGGTCCACGGCCCAGCCGCTCACCGGCACGACCGTCGCCAGGGCCAGCAGATACGCCGTACTCACCCACTGCACCGCCCCCGTCGAGGCGGACAGGTCGTGGCCGAGCGTGTGGATCGCGACGGCGACGATCGTGCTGTCGAGCAGCGGCGCGAGAGCGCCCAGGACGAGCACGACGGCGAGCCTGACGACGGCGGGATCGAGGCGTTCGGCGCGCTCGGTGGTCTTCGTGGTGGCCATGGAACCCCCTTTGGAGACGCTCCGTCTCTAAGGCTCACGATAGGCTGGACCGAACAAGAGACGCAAGGTCTCTTATGGAGGTGGTTCGTGCCCGTGCCCGGAGAGAACACCCGGCGGCGCGGCGCCGCCCTGGAGGGCGACATCCTGGACGCCGTGTGGGACGAGCTCGCCGAGGTCGGCTACGCCCGGCTGACGATGGAGGGCGTCGCGGCCCGCGCCCGGACCGGCAAGCAGGTCCTCTACCGGCGCTGGGCCAACCGCGCCCAGCTGGTCAAGGCCGCCCTTCCGCACCGCACCGGCACGATCGTCGACCAGGTGCCGGACACGGGGCGGCTGGACACGGACGTACTGGCCGTGCTGCGGCTGATGGTGGAGCGCCAGCGGGAGATCGGCCCGGACGTGCTGCGCGGCCTGCTGGCGGAGGCGATCGACCTGGACCCGGCGACCTTCGGGATCATGGAGGGCATTCTGCGGACCCTCCTGGAGCGGGCGGCGAAACGCGGCGAGATCCCCACCGCGGACCTCCCCGCGCGCGTGGTCACCCTCCCCGCCGACCTCCTGCGCTACGAGATGCTGCTGTCCCACGAGCCGGTCGAGGACCGGACGTTGACCGCGATCGTCGACGACGTCTTCCTGCCCCTGGTACGCCACAGGCCCGCACCCCCGGCGGGCGGTGCGGGCCTGTGAACGCGCTACTGGTGAATGGGACTGCTGGTTACCGGGACTGCTGGGCCGGCACCCCGCGGGAGATCGGCTCGTCGTCCGCGACCGGCGCGCCGGCGGCGGCCACCGCGGCACCCGTGAGCGTGGCGAGCATCTCGCGCACGTTCGTCAGCTGAGCGTTGATGCTGTCGCGGCGGTTGGTGAGGGCCGCCAGCTCGCGCTCCGATTCCGAACGGATACGGTCGGCCTTGGCGTTGGCGTCGGCCACGATGTCCTCGGCCTGGCGCTGAGCGGTCTCCACCGTCTGGCGGGCGCGGCGCTCGGCGTCCGTGCGCAGCTTCTCCGCCTCCAGGCGCAGCTGCTCCGCGCGGTGCTCGATCTCCGCGAGGCGCTTCTCCGCCTTCTGCTGACGGGACGCCAGGTCGCGCTCGGACTGCTCGCGGCGCTTCGCCAGGTTGGTCTCGAAGTCGGCGGCGGCCTGCGCGGCCTTGGCGCGGGTCTCCTCGAAGAGGGCGTCCGCCTCCTCGCGCTTCGACTGCGCGTCCTTCTGCGCCTCCTGGCGCAGCTGCGACGCGTCGCTCTTGGCCTTCTCGACGATCCGGACGCCCTCGTCCTCGGCCTTGGCCTTGCGCTCCGCAGCGAACGATTCTGCGTCGTTGCGCACCTGCTGGGACGCCGACTCGGCGAGCTCACGGTGCTGCTCGGCCGCCCGACGGGCCTCCTCGCGCAGATCCTTGGCCTCCTCCTCGGCGAGGCGGAGGATCTTCTCGACACGCGCGCCGAGACCGGCGTACGACGGCTCGGCGTCGCTTACCTGGGCCTGGGCGTTCTGCGTCTCGAGGTGGAGCTCCTCGATGCGCTTCTCGAGAGCGGTGATACGAGCCAGAGCGCTGTCACGGTCGGAGGCGAGCTTCGAGATGCGTTCGTCCACCTGAGCGCGGTCGTACCCACGCCGCACAAGCTCGAAGCCGTAGGGGGAAGTGTCGCTCATGGGGTTCCTGTCGAATGAGACCGGTGAGGTGATAGGTGGAATCCTAGGGGCCGGAGCGGTGTGTCATCGAGCGTATGCGTGTTTGATCTGGAGAATGACACCCCTTTTGGGTGGCTGGGCCCCGCACCTCTTGCCAAAGACACAGCCGAAGGCCCGAAGACACAGCCAAAAACACAGTCAAAGTCTCCAGACTTTAACGCAATCCACACTTTCCGCTAGCCCTCCGAGGGCTTCCCACCCGTTCGTGGGGCGCCGATGCTGGCACCGGCCTTGACGCCCCCGTCCTTGTTCCCCGACGGGACCTCGAAGGACTCCAACGCCTCCAGGACGTCCTGGACCCGGGAGATCTCGGCGTTGATGTCCTCGCGCCGGCGCACCAGGACCTCCAGCTCCCGCTTGCCCTCCTCGACCGTGCGCCGGGCCTCGCGGATCGCCTCGGCCTTGAGCTCCTCGGCCTCCTTGATCAGCGTCGCCTTCTTCAGCTCGGCCTCCTTGAGGAGCCCCTCCGCCTTCTTCACCGCGGCGATCCGGACCTTGCCCGCCTCGGAGTTGGCCTCCGACACCAGCTCCTTCGCCTTGGCCTGCGCCTTGCCGAGCTGCTCCTCCGACGCCTTGATGAGCGCGTCGCAGCGGTCGCCCGTCGACTTCATCGTCTCGGCGGCCTCCCGGCGGGCCCGCTCGTGCAGCGACTCGATCTCGCCGGTGAGACGGTCGCGCAGCTCCTCCGCCCGCTCCCTTATGGCCGTCGCGTCCCGGCGGGCGCCGACGAGCAGCTCGTCCGCGTCCGTACGGGCCTTCTCCACACGGGAGTTGCCCTCGCGGGTCGCTTCGGAGACCAGCCGGTCGGCCTCCTTGCGGGCCGCGCCGACCATGGAGTCCGCCTGGTGCTCCGCCTCCGCCGTGGTCTGCTGGGCCTGCTCCTGCGCCTCGACGAGCAGCTTGTCGACCTCGGCCGTGGTCTCCGTGATGAGGGTGTCGACCTGCTCGGCCGCCTCCGAACGCCGTTTGTTGGACTCCTTGCGGGCCTCGTCCAGCGCCGAGTCGGCCTCGTCGCGGGCCACGCTCAGCATCCGGTCGGCGTCCGCCGCCGCCTCCGACCTGACCCGCTCGGACTCGTGACGGATCCGCTCGGCGTGCAGCTGCGCCGCGCCCACCATGTCGGCGGCCTCGGCGCGCAGCCGCTCCGCGTCGCCGGTGGCGTCCTGGATCAGCTTCTCCGCCTTCGCGATCGACTCGGCCCGCACCCGCTCGGCCTCCCTGGCCGTGTCGGACTGGAGCCGCTCCGCCTCGGCGATCGTCTCCGTCTGGAGCCGCTCGGCTTCGTTGCGCGCCTCGGTGATCAGGGTGTCCGCCTGGGTCGCCGCGTCCGACCGGATGCGGTTGGCGTCCTCGCGGGCGTCGGCCCGGGTGCGCGACGCGGCCTGATCGGCCTCGGCGAGCGCGTCCGAGGCCTCGGTGCGCACCCGCTGGGCGTACGCCGAGGACTCCGAGCGCAGCCGCTCCGCCTCCGCGATCGCGTCGCCCACGGTCCGCTCGGCCAGCTCCTGCGCGGCCTGCGACGCCTCGCTCGCCTCGCGCCGGATCCGGCCCGCGTCCTCGCTGGCCCGCTCCCGCTCGGCGTAGGCGTCGGCGCGGACCCGGCCGGACTCCTCCTCGGCCTCCCGCCGGGTACGGTCCGCCGCGTGCTCGGCGGCCGAGCGCAGCCCGATGATCTCGTCCTGGGCCTGCTCGTGCAGCCCCGCCACCGAGTCCCGTACCTGCTGGGCGTGCTGTTCGGCGGCGCCCACCATCTCGCCGGCACGCCGGTCGGCCTCCTCGACCAGCCGGACCGCCTCGGCCTGCGCCTCCTCCACGCGTTTACGCGCGGAAGCCAGCAGTTCCTCGCTCTGCTCGCGGGCCCGCTCCCGCTCCTGGTCGGCCTCCTGCCGGGCGGAGCCGAGGAGCTCCTCGGCCTCACGGCGCCGGCGGACGGCCTCCTCCTGGGCGGCGGCCAGCGTCTCGGACGCCTCGGTGGCCAGCCGCTCGGCGGCGGCCTGCGCCTCCGCGCGCACCCGGTCCGCGGTGTCCTGCGCCTCGTTCTTCAGCCGCTCGGCCTCGGCGACGGCCTCCGACCGCAGCCGTACGGCGACGGACTCGCCCTCGGCCCGGGACGCGGAGGCGTCCGCGGCGGCCTCGGTGCGCAGCCGGTCGGCCTCGTCGGCGGCCTGCTGCTGGAGCGTACGGATCCGGTCGCCGGCCTCGGCCCGCAGCCGGTCGGTGTCCTCGGCGACCTCGCGGCGGATCCGCGCGGCCTCCTCCCGGGCGTCGAGAAGCGCCTGCTCGGCGGAGGCGAGCCGGGACTCCGCCTCGGTGTGCAGCCGGGTCAGCTCCTCGGCGGCCTCCGCGCGCCGGGCCTCGACCCCGCGCTCGGTCTCCTCGCGCAGCTCGAGCGCTTCCCGCTCGGCGCCCGAGGTGATGGTCTCGGCGAGCTCCACCGCCTCGTCGCGCTGGCGCTCGGCCTCCGCGCGGGTGCGCTCCAGGGTCTCCTCGGCCTGCCGGCGCAGCGTGGTGGCCCGCTCGATGGCCTCGGTGCGGACCTTCTCGCTGTCCGACGTCGCCTTCTGGCGCAGGTCGTCCGCGTCGGCCTTCGCCTTGGACAGCAGCTCCTCGGCGGACCGGGCCGCCTCCTCGATCTGCTGGACGGCCTCCCTGCGGGCCTCCGCGCGGATCTTCTCGCCCTCGCCGACCGCGTCGGCGCGCAGCTGCTCGGCCTCGCCGCGCAGCCGGCGGGCCTCCTCCTGGAGCTCGACCGTCTTGGCCCGGTACTCCTTGGTGTCGTCCTTCGCCGAGCCCTTGAGCTGCTCGGCGATGTCGTGCGCCTCGGCCCGCAGCCGGTCCGCCTCGGTCTCGGCCTCACGACGGATCCGCTCGGCCTCCTCGGCGGCGGCCTTCGTGGTGTTCTGCGCGTCCTCCTGCGCCCTGTTCAGGACGTCCTCGGCGGTCTTGGCCGCCTTCGACAGCTGGGTCGCGCTCTCCTCGGCGGTGATCGTACGGGCCTTCTCGGAGGCCTCCGCGACGATCTTCTCGGCCTCGGCGCGGGCGTCGGCGACGACCTGGTCGGCGTCCGACTTGGTGGTCTCGGCCTCCTTGGTGGCCTCGGTGACCAGCCGGGCGACCTGCTCCTTCGCCGTACGGGTGCGCTGCTCGTTGGCCGACTCGGCGCTCGCGAGGGCCTTCTCGGCCTGCGCCTTCGCCTCGGCGAGCACCTTCTCCGCCTCGGACTGCGCCTTGCGCAGCGCGTCGTCCGCGTCGGCCATGCGCTGCTCGGCGGCGCGGCTCAGCTCGCCGGCCTGACGGCGGGCCGAGTCGGACTCGTTCACCGTGGAGCTGCGCAGCGCCTCGGCGTGCTCGTTGGCCTCCTGGGCCTGTGTGGACGCCGCGTTCAGCATCCGCTCGGCGTCCGTGCGGGCGCGCAGCAGCAGCTGCTCGGTCTCCGTCCGGGCCGTCTCCGCGTCGGCCTGGAGGCGCTGGCGGGCCTCGGCGGCCACCCGTTCGGCCTCCGCGCGGGCCGCCGCCAGGGACTGCTCGGCCTCGGCGCGGGACTCCTCCATCAGCCGGCGGGCCTGCGCCTCGCTGCGGGCGCGCAGCTGCTCGGCCCACGCGACGTTCTCGTTGACGTGCGCCTCGACGGTCTGCCGCCGCTCGGCGAGCTCCTGGTCCAGCTGCTGCCGGCGGGAGACCGCCTCCTGGTGCAGCTCCGCCTGGAGGCGGGCCGCCTGCTCGGCGTGCTCCTGGAGGATGCGCTGGGTCTGCGCCCGCACCTGGCTCAGCTCGCGCTCGGCGTCCTGGCGCAGCTGGTCGGCCTGCATCTGCGCGTTACGCAGCATCTGCTCGGCCTGGTACCCGAGGTCGCCGCCGTCGAAGGACGGCCGGGACATGAGTGTGCGGCGCGCCTCGTGCAACTTGGCGCGCAGCACCTCGACCTGGTAGCCGAGGTCCTCGGCATGCTGGATCGCCTTTTCCCGCTCGGTCTTCAGCCGCTTCATCTCGGCTTCGAACCGAGTCAGGTGGTCGACGTCAGCCGCCGGCTCCCGCTCCTGGCTCTCGTAGCCCCGCACTGCGCGGTCCCATCCGTCCCTGGTCGCAAGCTTTCCGAACGAGCTCCGTCCATCCGCCGAACGGGGCCCCCGGGGAATGGTGTCAGATCAACGACGGAGCATGGGCTGCTGCCCCGACGCTCGTCCCCCGAAACCCGGACCCCGGAATGGTCCCGCCGTCCAAGGCAGCAGGACCGGCCGCCCTGGCAAGAGCGACGACCGGCCCCAACCCTACCGGCCCATATGTACGAGGGTCAGTGCTCAGGTGACTCAACTGGTGCCGAAGTGACCAGTTCTGTCAGTACACCGTGACAATCCTTGGGGTGCAGGAACGTGATTCGTGACCCCATGGAGCCGCGTCGCGGCTCTTCGTACAGAACGCGTACGCCCTTGCCCCGAATGTCCGCGGCGTCCTCGTCCACGTCCGCCGTGCCGAAGGCGATGTGATGGACGCCCTCACCGTTCTTCTCGAGCCACTTCCCGACGGCCGAGTCCGGGCGCGTCGGCTCCAGGAGCTGGAGGTACGAGGCGCCGCCGTCCGACGTATCGTTGATCTTGAGCATGGCCTCGCGCACGCCCTGCTCCTCGTTGACCTCCGAGTGGTACACCTCGAAGCCGTAGGTGGCCCGGTAGAACTCGACAGTCGTGTCGAGGTCGTGGCAGGCGATCCCGATGTGGTCGATTCGCGTCAGCATGGAGCCAGTGCAGCGCGACTCGGATGGTTACGCAACGTGCGCGCGATCACACCGAAGGGGCGATGACGGGTCCCAGTACCGGTCAGTACATTCGACGTAAACCCTCGTTCACTCCTCGGCCTGTGCGGGCCGGTAAGGGGAATCGCAGCTCATGACTGGATCGACTGACTCGAATGGCGTGACCTCGGTGATCGTCGCGGGCGCGCGGACGCCCATGGGACGGCTGCTGGGCTCGCTGAAGTCCTTCTCCGGAGCCGACCTCGGCGGCTTCGCGATCAAGGCCGCCCTCGACCGCGCCGGGATCGGCGGTGACCAGGTGCAGTACGTGATCATGGGCCAGGTGCTCCAGGCCGGCGCGGGCCAGATCCCGGCCCGCCAGGCGGCCGTGAAGGCCGGCATCCCGATGAACGTCCCGGCGCTCACCATCAACAAGGTGTGCCTCTCCGGCCTCGACGCCATCGCCCTCGCCGACCAGCTGATCCGCGCCGGCGAGTTCGACGTGGTGGTGGCCGGCGGCCAGGAGTCCATGACCAACGCCCCGCACCTGCTGCCGAAGTCCCGCGAGGGCTTCAAGTACGGCGCGATCGAGATGCTCGACGCGATGGCGTACGACGGTCTCACCGACGCCTTCGAGAACATCGCCATGGGCGAGTCGACCGAGAAGCACAACACCCGCCTGGGCATCGCCCGCGAGCCGCAGGACGAGGTGGCCGCCCTGTCCCACCAGCGCGCCGCCGCCGCGCAGAAGAACGGGATCTTCGAGGCGGAGATCACCCCGGTCGAGATCCCGCAGCGCAAGGGCGAGCCGGTCGTCTTCAGCAAGGACGAGGGCATCCGCGCCGACACCACCGCGGAGTCCCTGGGTAAACTCCGCCCCGCGTTCACCCGGGACGGCACGATCACCGCCGGCTCCTCCTCGCAGATCTCCGACGGCGCCGCCGCGGTCGTCGTCATGAGCAAGGCCAGGGCGCAGGAGCTGGGCCTGGAGTGGATCGCCGAGATCGGCGCCCACGGCAATGTGGCCGGGCCGGACAACTCCCTCCAGTCCCAGCCGTCCAACGCGATCCTGCACGCCCTGAAGAAGGAGGGGCTGGGGGTCGCCGACCTCGACCTGATCGAGATCAACGAGGCCTTCGCCGCCGTCGCCGTCCAGTCAATGAACGACCTCGGCGTGTCCACGGAAAAGGTGAACGTCAACGGCGGCGCGATCGCCCTCGGCCACCCGATCGGCATGTCCGGCGCCCGCCTCGTCCTGCACCTGGCGCTTGAGCTCAAGCGCCGTGGCGGCGGTGTCGGCGCGGCGGCCCTGTGCGGCGGCGGCGGCCAGGGCGACGCGCTGATCGTGCGCGTGCCGAAGGCCTGAGCCGTAGGTTCCCGTACGCCGTTCGCCTGATCGGAGCTGTGATGCAGGACGTCTCCTCGCTGGTCGCCCGGGCCAGGGAAGGCGGGCCACGGGCGGTGGCCCGTCTGATCTCCCTGGTGGAGGGGGCGTCCCCGCAGCTCAGGGAGGTCATGGCGGCCCTGGCCCCGCTCACCGGCAACGCGTATGTGGTGGGCCTGACGGGTTCACCGGGCGTCGGCAAGTCCACGTCGACATCGGCGCTGGTGACGGCATACCGCAAACAGGGCAGACGGGTCGGCGTCCTGGCCGTCGACCCGTCCTCCCCCTTCTCCGGCGGCGCCCTGCTCGGCGACCGCGTCCGGATGTCGGAGCACGCCTCCGACCCCGGCGTCTACATCCGCTCCATGGCCACCCGGGGCCACCTCGGCGGCCTCGCCCGGTCCGCCCCCCAGGCGATCCGGGTCCTGGACGCGGCGGGCTGCGACGTGATCCTGGTGGAGACGGTCGGCGTCGGCCAGTCGGAGGTCGAGATCGCCTCCCAGGCGGACACGTCCGTCGTCCTCCTGGCCCCCGGCATGGGCGACGGCATCCAGGCCGCCAAGGCGGGCATCCTGGAGATCGGCGACGTGTACGTCGTCAACAAGGCCGACCGCGACGGCGCCGACGCCACCGCCCGCGAGCTCAACCACATGCTGGGCCTGGGCGAGTCCCGGGGCCCCGGCGACTGGCGCCCCCCGATCGTCAAGACGGTCGCCTCGCGGGCCGAGGGCATCGACGAGGTCGTGGCCGCGCTGGACAAACACCGCGCGTGGATGGAGAAGAGGGGAGTGCTGACGGAACGCCGTCGCGCCCGCGCCGCCCACGAGGTCGAGGCCATCGCCGTCACCGCCCTGCGCGAACGCATCGGCGACCTCCACGGCGACCGCCGCCTCGACGCCCTCGCGGAACGCATCGTGAGCGGCGAACTGGACCCCTACCGCGCGGCGGACGAACTGGTGGCGGGCCTGACCGGCCGCTGACTCGCGCCCCACGCTGGTAAGTTGACCGGCATGTTCCTCAGCTGTGCGTAGAGCGCACCCCGAGCCGCCACGGCTCCCAGGTGTCCGTCTCACGCCTCCCTTTCGAGGAACTCACCCATGCCTTCTCCGGGTACGTCGCTTTCGTATGCCCGCGTCCTGCGCCTTCCGCATGCCTCCCGCACCTTCGCCGCCGCCCTGGTCGGCCGGCTGGCCTACGGGATCGTCCCGCTGTCCGTGACGCTCGCCGTGACCCGCGCCACCGGCTCGTACATGGTGGCCGGCACCGTGATGGCGCTGTTCGGCGGCGCCGCCGTCTTCCTGTCGCCCGCCCGCGCGGCCCTCGTCGACCGGTACGGTCCGCGCCGTGCGCTCGTCCCGCTGACGGTCGCGCACGTCGCCTTTCTCCTCCTCCTGGCCGCCGCCCTCGCGGCCCCGGCGCTCCCGGCGGCCCCGGCGATGGGTGCGCTCGCCGGAGCCGCCGGCGCCTGTGCGCCACCGCTGGGGCCGACCATGCGGGCGGTGTGGGGGAGGATCGCCCCGGACCGGTCACTCCTCCAGCGCGCCTACAGCCTCGACGGCGTCGCCGAGGAACTGCTCTTCGTCACCGGCCCCCTCCTGGTCGGCACCCTCATCGGCTTCGCACCGCCGACCGCCGGCATCGTCCTGGGAGCGGCACTCATGACCACGGGCGTCACCGGCTTCGTGTCCTCCCCGGCGATCCGAGAGGCAACACCGGGCAAGCCCGCCGGCGCGCGGCGAGAGCGAGGGGGCCCGCGGGGGCTGGGGCGGCGCGAGGGGGGTGGCCCGGGCGGCCTGCGGCGCGAGGGAGGCAGCCCGGGTGGGCTCCGGCGCGAGGATGGTGGGCTGCGCGGGTTCTGGCGGCGGGACGGGGGTGGCCTGGTCGGGCTGCGCCGCACGGGTGGTGGGCTGCGCGGGCCCTGGCGGCGGGACGGGGGTGGCCTGTGGGGGCCCTGGCGGCGGGACGGACGCGGACTGTGGGGGTTCTGGCGGCGGGACGGACGTGGGCTGGGCGGGCTGCGGCGTGAGTGGGGTGGCCCGGGTGGGCTCCGGCGCGAGGGTGGTGGGCTGGGCGGGTTCTGGCGGCTGGGCAAGGGTGGGTTGCGGGCGCCCCGGCGGCGCGAGGTGGGCGGGCTGCGGGGGCTTGGGCGGCCGGTGGTTGCTGTCGGGGGCGTTGGGCTTGCCCTGGGCGCGGTCGCGCTGCTGGTCGTGGCGTTCAGTGAGCGGCGCGGGTACGACGGATCGGGCGTCGCGTGGGTCATGGCCGCTCTGTCCGCGGGCAGCGCCGTCGGCGGACTGCTCAACGGCGCCCTCGACTGGCGGGCGCCGGCCGGAGCACGGCTGCCGCTGCTGACGGCGGGGCTCGGCCTGGCCGTGTGCGGGGCGGGACTGGCCCCGAACCTCGGGACGCTCGCCCTCGCCTGCGCGGCGGCCGGCTTCTTCGTCTCGCCCGCCATCACCACCGCCTACCTGATGGCCGACGAGACCGCGGTCCCGGCGGCCCGGGTACGCGCCGGGGCCTGGGTCAACACGGCCGTCAACGCGGGTTCCACGACGGGCACGGCGGCGGCCGGCGCCCTGGCCGGCCGACTGTCGGTGGGGCTGTGCTTCGGCGCGACGGGGGTGGCGGTGCTGCTGACGGCGGCGGCCGTCGCCGGGAGGGCCCGGCGCGGAGCGGGGACGGCCACGAGGGGTACGAGCGATGTCGTACCCCTCGCCCGACGCCGACCGCGTCAGGCCGATCAGTCGTCCAGGTCCTGTGTGACCTTGCCCGTGCGGGCGTCGACCGTCCACTCGCCGCCCCGCGCGGTGTCCACGCTCCAGACGGTGGTGCGGCGCTCGTCGTCCAGGTCGACGCCGGTCACCGCGCCCTTGGCGGCGACGGCCAGCGCGGCCTCTCGGGCGTCCACGCTCGTGCCCTTCAGCGCGGCGAGGTCCTCGCGGCCGTCGGCGGTGTCGTCGCCGTCGTCGTCCGTGTCGCGGTGGGCGCCGACGACCTTGCCGGTGTCCGGGGAGACGGTGACCGTGTACGCGGTGCCGTCGCCCTTGACGACGTCCACGTGCCACCTGCCCGCGTCGTCGCCGTCGTCCTCCCGGTCGGCGCCGACGGCGGTGCCCGGGGTGTGCTTCAGCGCGGTCGCGATGATCTCGGCGGCGGAGGCCGGCTGAGCGGCGGTCACCTGCGCCCCGGCGCCGGCGCCGGTCTCGGTGTCCGCGGACCGTACCTGCGTCGCGCCGGTGCGCGCCTCGCCGTCCGCGAAGGCGACGGCCGCACCCCCGCCGATCAGGACGGTCGCGGCGACGGCGGCGGTGACGAGCTTGCGCTTCATGAGAGTTCCTCCCGGTTCGGGGTCTGTCGCTTTCGACGTGGACCACGCTGCCGGAGCGGAGCTGAAGGCAGGCTGAAGCCACCTGAAGATCGCTTCAGGTTCGGTTTGGCACCCTGGTGTCCATGCGTCTGCTGATCGTCGAGGACGAGAAACGCCTTGCCCTGTCCCTGGCCAAGGGCCTGACCGCCGAGGGGTACGCCGTGGACGTCGTCCATGACGGCCTGGAGGGCCTGCACAGGGCGGGCGAGTCGCCGTACGACCTGCTGATCCTCGACATCATGCTGCCCGGCATGAACGGCTACCGCGTCTGTTCCACCCTGCGCGCCGCGGGCAACGAGGTCCCGATCCTCATGCTCACCGCCAAGGACGGCGAGTACGACGAGGCGGAGGGCCTGGACACGGGCGCCGACGACTACCTCACCAAGCCGTTCTCGTACGTCGTCCTCGTCGCCCGGATCAAGGCGCTGCTGCGCAGACGCGGCCAGGGGGCCGGGGCCTCGCCCGTGCACACCCTCGGGGAACTGCGGGTCGACACCGCCACGAGGCGGGTCTTCCTGCGGGACGACGAGGTGACACTCACCGCCAAGGAGTTCGCCGTCCTGGAACAGCTCGTCCTGCGGGTGGGCGAGGTGGTGTCGAAGGCCGAGATCCTCGACCACGTCTGGGACTTCGCCTACGACGGCGACCCCAACATCGTCGAGGTGTACGTCAGCACCCTGCGCCGCAAGCTGGGCGCGGGGCTGATCCGCACCGTGCGGGGCGCCGGGTACCGACTGGAGGCGGGGCGGTGAGACGCCGGCTCGGTTCCGTGCGGGCCCGGGCGACGCTCGGCGCCACCCTCGTCGTCGCCGTGGCCCTCCTCGCCGCAGGCACGGCCGTGCTGCTCTCCCTGCGCTCCAGCCTGACCGGTCAGGCGGATGCCCGGGCGGAGCGTTCGGCGCGGGACGTCGCCGCCCAGCTCGCCGTCGGGACGCCCTACGAGGACCTCTCCTCGATGGACGACGACGAGCGGCCGGTGCGGATCGTCGACGCGCGGGGCACGACGGTCGCGGCGAGCGAGGATCTGGAGCGGATCAGCACGCCGGACGCGGACTCCGGCGAGGACTCCGAGGACGCCGGGGACTCCCGGGACGCCGGGGACTCCCGGGACGCCGGGGACTCCGGGGACTCCGGGGACTCCGGGGAGGATCTCGATCCCGGCGAGATCGACGACGAGGCCCGCTACGGCGGCGGCTCCGCGACGGTCGACGGTGAGACGGCCGACTACCGGGTCGCCGCCGTCGTGGTCCGGGACCCGGAGAAGGGCCTGCTCACCGTGTACGCCGGAGCGCCCCTGGAGGCCGAGCAGAGCGCCGTGGGCACCGCGCTCACCGTCATGCTGATCGGCTTCCCGCTGCTGCTCGCCGTCGTCGCGGGTGTGACCTGGCGGGTCACCCGGCGGGCGCTGCGGCCGGTCGAGGGGATCCGGCGGGAGATGGCCGCCATCACCGCCTCCACCGATCTCGCCCGCCGGGTGCCCGAGCCGGACACCCATGACGAGATCGCCCGGCTGGCCCGCACCACGAACGAGACCCTGGCCGCGCTGGAGACCTCCGTGGAACGCCAGCGCCGGTTCGTCGCCGACGCCTCCCACGAACTGCGCAGCCCCATCGCCTCCCTGCGCACCCAACTGGAGGTGGGCGTCGCCCATCCCGAGCTGCTGGACGTGCCGGGCGCGGTCGAGGACACCGTACGGCTCCAGCGGCTCGCCGCCGATCTGCTGCTGCTCGCGCGTCTGGACGCGGGGGAGGGCCCGGCCCCGGGCACGCGGATCGGCCTGGCGGCGCTGGTGCGCGAGGAGGCGGCCGGGCGGGCGGGCGTGACCGTGACCCCGCCCGCCGGGCCCGGGGAAGTGGCCGGATCGCGGGGGCAACTGGGGCGGGTGCTGGCCAACCTGCTGGACAACGCCCAGCGGCACGCCCGCTCGGCGGTGGAGGTGACCGTGCGGCGGGAGGGGGAGTGGCTGGTCGTGGGGGTCGCGGATGACGGGGAGGGCGTGCCCGAGGCGGACCGGGAGCGCGTCTTCGAGCGGTTCGTACGGCTCGACGCGGCCCGCAGCCGGGACGGAGGCGGGGCCGGGCTGGGCCTGGCCATCGCCCGTGACGTGGCCGTCCGGCACGGTGGCACGCTCACGGTCCGGGAGACACCGGCGGGCGGAGCCCTGTTCGAGTTCCGCCTGCCGGTCGTCCGCTGATGGTTACGGGCGTCCCCGGTGCCCGCGCAGGTGCTCCGCGATGGGCTTCAGGGACGCGCTGAGGTCGGTGAGGGCCTCGGGGTCCAGGAGGTCGATGAAGTGTCGCCGCACGGATGCCACATGATGGGGCGCGACCTTCATCATCGTCTCCATGCCGTGCTCGGTCAGCACCGCGTAGAGCCCCCGACGGTCGGACTCGCAGTTCTCACGGCGCACCAGGTTCGCGTTCTCCATCCGGGTGATCTGGTGCGAGAGACGGCTCTTGGACTGGAGGGTGGCGGACGCGAGGTCGCTCATCCGCATCCGGACGTCCTCGGACTCGGAGAGGTTCACCAGGATCTCGTAGTCGTTCATCGTCAGGCCGAACGGCTGGAGATCCTTTTCAAGCTGGTACGTCAACAGCCTGTTGACCTCCAGGTGGGTGCGCCAGGCGCACTGCTCCGCATCGGTCAGCCAGCGCGTGGCCGTTTCGGTCTCCATGAATGAAGTCTACCTAAAATGTTGAAAGGCGAACTAGCGAGGGTTATGTGACGGTGCGCACGCGTTCGAGGTCACACTCCGCAGACTACCGCTCACAGCCCGAAGCGACGCTGGAGGTCTCCCAGCTGTCCGGGAAGGCGCGGTACCCCGCTCTGTCCACCATGCCCACCCGGCGTGCCGGGCATTCCACCCCCGCCGGGTACTCCCGGCTCATGGGGAACGGCCCCCGTGGCCTGTTCGGCCATGAGGACCTCGGAGGACTGCAGCAGCACCGTGCCGGCGCCCACGAACTCGAACTGGTGCTCCTCGCCGGATGCCCCGCCGAGGCCCGTCAGTGCACGTAGACCGCCCATGAGGCCCGTCATGTACCCGTGGTCGTAGTGATGGCACGGGGAGGGGCAGTCGGCCCAGCCGACGAGTGCCTGGGGATCCACCCGGATGGGAGGTTCCATGAACACCACCGGCCCGTTGGATGCGGCCACGAACTTCCCGGTTCCGATCAACGTGAGAAATCCCGGCACGATCGACTGCTTGAGCGACAGACTTGGCTCAAAAGCGAGCAGATTGCCCGAGCGAATGGTCAGATTCCCGTTGTCCAGGTCGTACGAGTTCACATCGAAGGCCCGGTCGGCGAGGAGCATCTTGCCCGAGCCCTCGGCCACCACCCAGTCGCTCGCGTGCAGAGGCGAATGGAACGACGTGCGGACCAGACGGTCCAGCCGGCCGTGCCCGATGCCGTTGAAGTCGATCGAGCCGTAGTAGGCGATCATCTTCCCCTTCTGTAGGAACCACTGGCTCCCCTTGAGCTCCACGCAGAAGGTGTACTTGTTGACGTTGTCGTCGACCGGGAGGGTCATCGGGTCGAAGACCGTGGGACCGCCAGGGGTTCCGTACCCGCTCACAGCTTCTCCTCCGACGCCTGGACGAACACCGCACCGCTGCCGCTGAGCTCCAGCTGGAACCCCTCGCCGGAGCCCCGGCCCACCATGTCCCGCCAGCCCAGCGCGGTCGACAGCTTGTTGCGCACATCGCCGTGGTGGGCGACGTAGGCCTGCGGGTCGACATGGACGGGGCGCTGCGGGGTGATCGGGATCTCGAAGACCCCGCCGTGGGCCATCACCGCGACCGCCCCGTGGCCCTTCAGTGTGGTGGTGAACAGGCCCTGGCCGCTGATCTGGCCGCGGACCATGCCCATGACCCCGCCCTGTGAGCCCAGGAACATCGTGCCCTGCTGGAGGGTGCCCTCGAAGGCGAGCAGCCGGTCCGCCTCCACGTACAGGGTCTCGCCGGTGAGCTGGATGACCTGGACGTGGTGGCCGCCGTGCCCGAACAGGACCGTGCCGCTGCCCTCGACCGTCATCAGGGGCGTGTCCTCGTTGGCCAGCCGCCGCCCGATCATGGACATCACACCGCCCTGGCCGCCCTGCGTATTGGGCGTGAAGGACACCTCGCCGCGGTAGGCGAGCATCGCGCCGCGCTGACTGAAGAGGCGCTGTCCCGGTACGACGGTCGCCTCGACCATCTTGGAGTTGATCTCACGGAAGGGCATGTCACACATCCCCCGCGATCGTGTTCCGCTCACTCGGCTGGACGTACACCAGGCCGTCCCCCTCGAACCGGATCTGGAAGGCCTCGCCGCCGCCCTCACCCATGAACGTGCGGAAGGTCACACCCGACTGGAAGGACTGCCGGACGTTGCCCTGGTGGGCGATGTACGCGCCCGGGTCCACGGTCAGCGGGTACTGGGGGCTGACCCGCAGCACCACGGCCGGACCGTCCGAGGTGATCGCCGCCTGGCCGTGACCCTCGACGGTCGTCGTGAACAGACCGTTGCCCTGGGTGGCCCCGCGCAGGCCGGTGAAGCTGGTCCCGGTCCGCAGTCCCGAGTCCGTCGCGAGCAGATTGCTCGACTCCACGAACAGTTTGTCCCCCTGGAGACTCACGAGATTGATCTCGGAGGCGCGGTCGGCGAACCAGCACGTGCCCTGTCCCCTCACCTCCATCACGGTCATCTGCTCGCCGGTGAGCCGCCGGGTCACCATTCCCCGGATCCCCTCACCGCCGCCACTGAGCTTCTTGAAGGCCATCTGTCCGTCGTACGCGACCATCGAGCCGTTCTTCGCCTTCACGGCGTCGCCGGTCATGTCGACGGCGAGGACCTTGCTGCCTTGCAGTCGGAACATCGCCACGCGACAGAAGGTAACCGGCCGACACCCGCCCCGAACAGCACCCGTAGGTGGACAACGACCCTGAGCGCACCCCTAGGGCCGCCGTTTGCCACAATGGGCGAACCCTTGTGCTCGCGTTCACAAACGATCGTTCACAAACGGCCGGCTCGTCCCAACCCCCCGAAGGTGACCCGTGGACCTCAAGACCGCATCCGCCCTCCGCCGCCTCCGCCTGGTCTCCGCCCCCGAGGCCGTCTCCTTCCTGCTGCTGCTCGTCTGCTCGGTGCTGAAGCGGACCACGGACTTCAACGCGGTACCCGTGATGGGCATGGTCCACGGAGTGCTGTTCATCCTGTACGTGCTCTTCTGGGCCGACGCCTGGAACCGCACCAAGTGGCCCCTGAAGACCGGCGCCCTCTACTTCGTCCTCTCCGTCCTGCCGACCGGCGGCTTCTTCGCCGAGCGCAAGCTGCGCCGGGAGGCCGAGGCCGCGGTGATCGCCTCCCGCGCCCGCAAGGAAGGGGTCGTGAACGCGTGATCGTCGCCTTCTCCGTCACGCCGCTCGGCGTGGGCGAGGACGTCGGGGAGTACGTCGCCGACGCCGTCCGGGTGGTCCGCGAGTCCGGCCTGCCCCACCGCACCGACGCGATGTTCACCTCGGTCGAGGGCGAGTGGGACGAGGTCATGGATGTCGTCAGGCGCGCCGTCGCCGCCGTCGAGGCCCGCGCCCCGCGGGTCTCCCTGGTCCTCAAGGCGGACATCCGCCCGGGTGTGACCGACGGTCTCACCTCGAAGGTGGAGACGGTGGAGCGGTACCTGAGCTCATAGGTGTACGGGTCCCGCTGAACGCATGGATGCTCAGCTGCGGCCCGAGGCCCGGCGCAGGTACTGGCGGACCGCCCGCTGCGCCACCGGCCCGAGTTCCTCGACGGCCGCGACCAGCAGGCCCAGCCGCTCCAGGGCGTCCAGCGCGGCTGTGGCCCCGGACGCGTCGACCCCCTCGTACAGCTCGATGCCCACGAAGGACGCCGCCACCGCGCGGGCCAGCCCCGGCGGGTCGGTGAACTCGCCGAAGGGCGTGCCCGTCAGGACGCGGTCGAGGACCTGTTCGATCTCCGCGATCCACAGGTCGAGGCCCGCCGCCGCGGCCGGGCCCAGCGCCGCGTGGGTCTGGGCGCCGGCCAGCAACTGGCCGAGCAGCGCGACATGCCCGCCGACCCGCTCCTGCTCGTGGATCTCCCGGCCCAGGGCGAGCAGCTCGGTGAGTGAGGTGACGGCGGCGAAGCGCGGGCGGTAGCGCGACACCGTGCGCTCCGCCCCGTACCGGCAGGCCGCCGCGAGCAGTTCGTCCACCGAGCCGAAGTGGTAGAAGACCAGCGCCTGGTTGACCCCGGCCGCCGCCGCCACCGTCCGCGCGGACGTCCTGGCGATGCCCTGCTCGGTGAGCGTGCGCAGGGTGCCCTCCAGGAGTCTGGTCCTGGTGTCGAGGGCGGTCATCGCGGGTCCTTCTGGTCCGGGCCGGTCATCGCCGGCCCTCCGGGGCGCGTGGAACACGGCGGGCCGCCGGTGTCCCGGCCAGGGGCGCCTTGAACAGTGCCACGCACACCGCGACGCTCAGCAGCAGCGGGCACAGATACGCGAGCGACGCCGCGAACGGCCCGAAGAGCCGCAGGCCCGACTCCAGGCCGAAGCCGGTGACGGCGAACGCGACGACACCCGCGCGTACGGCGATCTCCGCCAGCCAGTTGACCAGTGCCCGCTGCGGGGTGATGCCCCGCTCCTGACACACCCTCAGCCGGTCGCGGGACCAGGCCGTCGCCCAGCTGCGCAGCGGGCGGAGGAGCGGCAGATGGTCGATCCGGGTGAAACATGAGCCCCGCCGTTGCCGCCGGAAGGGTCCCTGGGCCGGGGTCCGGACGCCGCCGAGGCCGGCGCAGACGCCCGCCTCGCCACCCGCCTCTCCATGGAGTCCCATGCGAATTCCCCAGGTCCGTCCAGGGTTTGAGCGGTCGCTCAAACGCCTCGGAAGGGACGGTACACCCGTTTGAGCGGTCGCTCAATCGGGCGACCGGGGGCGGGTTTCGAGCCGCCGGGGGTTGGCTAATCTCTCCCGGTGTCGATCAAGTCCTGTGTGATGAGCCGTTGTTCGGCAGCCGTCCTGCTGATGGCGTCCCTGGCGTTGCTGGCGCACCCGGAACCCGGGTCCGCGGCACACGCGCGTGCGGAGGGTTCCGGTCGGCACGCGTGCGTGCTCGCGCCGGGCGAGCTGACCGTCGAGGACCTGCCCGCCGGGACCTCCGTGACCCACTGCCGCGCGGTCGGACGCGTCGTCACCCACGCCGGCGCAGGCCTCACCGTCCCCGAGCCCGGCACGAAGGTCGGCGTCGACGCCCTCACGGCGAACGGCTCCCACCAAGGCTTCACCCTGACGGTCGCCGACGACGGCACGGTGTCCTACGCATATGAAGCCGCCGCCGACGACACGCGCCCCAGGACGCCCGGCAACCGCGCCGACGCCCCCGCCCCCTGCGCCGACACGGCCTACACCACCGCCGACCGCAAGGAGTACGGCACGTACGAGTGGTTCGTCGGCGACGGCCCCCAGCCGGGCAACCTGCCGCGCGTCCAGGTCCGCCGGGCCTTCGAGGACGCCATCACCGCCATCGTCAAGGGCCGCAACGACTGCGGGCTCGACGACACGATCAGGGCGCGGGCGAGGTTCCTGTCCGGCACCGGCCACGAGGCGGGCATCGACCAGGAGGCCCGCTGCACCGCCCGCGACGGGCTCAGCGTCTGGGACGCCGGCGACCTCAGCAGCGACGCCGTCGCCACCACCTGCTCCTGGAGCCGCCCGGTCGCCGGCCGCCCGGACGCACTGATGGAGGCCGACGTCCGCTTCAACATCCACGACTACACCTTCACCGACCACCCCACCGGCACCTGCGACAACGCCTACGACCTCCGCAGCGTCGCCACCCACGAGGCCGGCCATGTCTTCGGCCTCGGCCACTCGGGCGACGGGCACGAGAACCTCACCATGTACGCGAACTCGTACGTCTGCTCGACCACCGCCCGCACCCTCGGCAAGGGAGACGTCCTGGGTCTGCGCAGCCTCTACTGACCCCCCGTCAGCAGTGCCAGCGCCAGCGGGGTCCGCTCGTACAGGACCTGATGGCCGTAGCGCCGCGCGGTGAGCAGTCCGGCGTCGCGCAGGAGGGTCAGATGGGCGGAGACGGACGAGGGGGCGAGCCCCAGCCGGTGGGCGAGGGCGCTGGTGGTGGCGGGTTCGTCGAGCGCGGCCAGCACGGCGGCCCGGCCCCGCCCGAGGAGTCGTACGAGAACCTCCGGCGCCCGCCCCGCGGGGTCCGCCCACAGGCCGCCGATGCCCCGCGCCGGATAGGCGAGCGTCGGCTGCCAGGGAGGCTCGTAGGAGCTGACGACGTCCGGCCAGATGAACACGCTCGGCACCATCACCAGGCCCTGCCCGCCCAGCTGCCGCTCGTGCTCGACCCGGAGCTCGACGGTCAGCGTCCCGGCCCGCCAGTCGAACCGCCGGCTGATCTCCGGCAGCAGTCCGCCGAGCCCGACCTCGGCCAGCCGCCGGGAGTGGAAGGCGACATCGGCCTCCAGCAGGGTGCGCAGCCGGGGCCAGTCGGGCGCGAGGAGGGTGTGCCAGACCTCCTCCAGGGCGTCCGCCAGCTCCCGGACCATCCGCGCCGGATCCCGCAGCCACCGGCGCCCCTGCGGGGAGTCGAGCGCCCCCGGGGTGTCGGCGAGCGACCGGGCCGTCTCGGCGCGGGCCGACTCCGGGTCGCTCGCCCGCACCGCCGCGAGCTCCTCCTCGAACCCGGCGGCCGGACCGATCGGCGGCGGGCACAGCCAGTCCGGGCAGTACCCCGGGTACGGCATCAGCAGCCACAGGTCCGTGAGGTCAAGGCCGGCCGCCGCCTCACCCCTGCGGCGCAGCCAGCGCGCGTGATAGCCCTGCCGCTCGGGGCGCTTGAGCATCCGCACCACCTCCTGCGTCTCCCACAGCGGGGACACGGCGAAGCGGCAGCGCAGGAAGTCGTCCTCCCCGAAGTGCAGACGCGACGGCACGGCTCCCCTCCCTCCTGTCACCAAGAAGCGCCAGGACATTCGGCAGCAGCCGAAACTCTAGGCCGCCCGCCCGCCCCCGAGCACGCTGCTGCCCATGTCACACGTCGTCACGCCCGCGGGCTCCGCGGGGTACGCGCGCGTCCTCGCCGTCCCCGAGTTCCGCGCCGTCTTCGCCGCCCACGCGCTCTCCCTGCTGGGCGTGGTCGTCGCCGAGATCTCCCTGTCCGTCCTCGTCTACGACCTCACCGGCTCCCCGCTGATGAGCGCGCTGGCCTTCGCCCTGGGTTTCCTGCCGTACGTCGTCGGCGGCACCCTCCTCTCGGGCGTCGCCGACCGCTTCCCCGCCCGGCGTGTGCTGGTGGCCTGCGACCTGGTGTGCGCGCTGTGCGTCGCACCGATGGCACTGCCGGGCACCCCCCTGGCCGTCCTGCTCGCCCTGCGCTGCGGCCTCGCGGTCGTCTCGCCGGTGTTCGCGGGCACCAGGATGGCCACGCTCGCCGACATCCTCGGCGACGGCGACCTGTTCGTCCTCGGCCGCTCCCTGCTGCGGATCGTCTCCCAGAGCGCGCTCCTGGCCGGCTACGGCCTCGGCGGCCTGCTCCTCGCCGCCGTGACCCCGCGCCACGCCCTGCTCGTCACGGTCACCACCTTCGTGGGTTCCGCCGCCGTCCTGCGCCTGGGCACCCGCCGCCGCCCCGCCCGCGCCGGAGCCGGCACAACCCTGGTGCGCGACTCCCTCCAGGGAGCCGGACAGGTCCTCGCGGACCGGCGGGTACGGGTCCTGCTGCTCCTGTTCTGGATCCCGCCGATGTTCGCGGTCGCCCCCGAGGCGCTCGCGGCCCCCTACGCCGACGACCTCGGCACCGGCTCCGTCGGCCTGGGCGTGCTGATGTGCGCGCTGCCCGTCGGCACGGTCGCCGGCGAACTCCTCGCGGGCGCCCGTCTGCGCCCCGCCGCCCGCGAACGCGTCACCCTCCCCCTCGTCTGCCTCACCCTCCTGCCCTACCTCGGTTACGCCCTGCACCCCGGACTCCCCGTCTCCCTCCTCCTGCTGCTGCTCGCCGGGGCCGGATCGGCGTACACCCTGGGCCTGGACCAGTGGATCGTCCGGGACGTGCCCGAGGAACTGCGCGGACGGGCCATGACGCTGCTCACCGCCGGGATGATGACGTCCCAGGGCCTCGGCATGGCCCTGGCGGGCGTGGCGGCGGAGGCCGTGGGCGTGGCGGGGGCGGTCACCGGCGCGGGCGTACTGGGCACGGCGTGCTGCGCGGCGCTGGCGCGGGAGGCGCGGCGGACCGCCCCGAAGCCGGGCCCTCACCACGTGGGGCGGCCGGCCGAGGAGTACGCCCCGGGACGCCCCGCAGCACGGCGGACCGAAAGCCGAGACGGGGCTGACCAGGATATGACCGGCGGGTAGGGTCTGATTTCGTGCCGAAGCCGCTCAGTCTTCCCTTCGATCCCATCGCCCGCGCCGACGAGCTCTGGAAGCAGCGCTGGGGCAGCGTGCCGTCCATGGCCGCGATCACCTCGATCATGCGGGCGCACCAGATCCTCCTCGCCGAGGTCGACTCGGTGGTCAAGCCGTACGGGCTGACGTTCGCCCGCTACGAGGCGCTGGTGCTGCTCACCTTCTCCAAGGAGGGCGAGCTGACCATGTCGAAGATCGGCGAGCGGCTCCAGGTGCACCCCACGTCGGTGACGAACACCGTCGACCGCCTGGTCAGGTCCGGTCTGGTCGCCAAGCGCCCCAACCCCAACGACGGCCGCGGCACCCTCGCCTCCATCACCGACAAGGGCCGCGAGGTCGTGGAGGCGGCCACCCGCGACCTGATGGCGATGGACTTCGGGCTCGGGGTGTACGACGCGGAGGAGTGCGGGGAGATCTTCGCGATGCTGCGGCCGCTGCGGGTCGCGGCGCAGGACTTCGACGAGGAGTGACCCGCCCCAAGATCTGCCGGAACGGGCGGTTACGCTCGACGGCATGAAGAAGAGCGTGCTGACCCGCTACCGCGTCATGGCCTACGTCACCGGTGTGCTGCTGGTTCTGCTGACCCTGGGTGTGATCGCCAAGTACGTCCTCGATCTGGACGGCGCCGACGGCTTCACGCGCGCGGTGGGCATCGCGCACGGCTGGCTGTACGTCGTGTACCTGGTGTTCGCCTTCGACCTGGGTTCCAAGGCGAAGTGGCCGGTCGGCAAGCAGCTGTGGGTACTGCTCGCCGGGACCGTCCCGACGGCCGCCTTCTTCGTGGAGCGCAAGGTCACGCGCGAGCTGGAGGCGAAGGTCGCGGACGTCGCGCCCGCCCCTGCGAAGGCCTGACCCCGACCGCCGTACGCATGGTGTGCGGCGGTCCGCCGCTCGCGCTTACTAGGACGTCCAAGTAAATTCGAAGGTATGGACGGTCCGGACGCTGACGCCATCGAGGACGGCCGCCGTCGCTGGCAGGCCCGCTACGACGCCTCGCGCAAGCGTGAGGCGGACTTCACCACGCTCTCCGGGGATCCCGTGGACCCGGTCTACGGCCCTCGCCCGGGCGACACCTACACCGGCTTCGAGCGGATCGGCTGGCCGGGCGAGTACCCCTTCACCCGCGGCCTGTACGCGACCGGCTACCGGGGCCGCACCTGGACCATCCGGCAGTTCGCCGGCTTCGGCAACGCCGAGCAGACCAACGAGCGTTACCGGAAGATCCTGGCGAACGGCGGCGGTGGCCTCTCCGTGGCCTTCGACATGCCGACGCTCATGGGCCGCGACTCCGACGACCCGCGCTCGCTGGGCGAGGTCGGCCACTGCGGGGTCGCCATCGACTCGGCGGCCGACATGGAGGTCCTGTTCGCGGACATCCCGCTGGGGGAGGTGACGACCTCCATGACGATCAGCGGACCGGCCGTCCCCGTCTTCTGTATGTACCTGGTCGCCGCCGAGCGCCAGGGCGTCGACCCGGCGGTCCTCAACGGCACGCTCCAGACCGACATCTTCAAGGAGTACATCGCGCAGAAGGAGTGGCTCTTCCCGCCCGAGCCGCATCTGCGCCTCATCGGCGACCTGATGGAGTACTGCACGACCCGCGTCCCCGCCTACAAGCCGCTGTCGGTCTCCGGCTACCACATCCGCGAGGCGGGTGCGACGGCCGCGCAGGAGTTGGCGTACACGCTCGCGGACGGCTTCGGGTACGTCGAACTCGGCCTGTCCCGGGGCCTGGACGTGGACGTCTTCGCGCCCGGCCTCTCCTTCTTCTTCGACGCGCACGTCGATTTCTTCGAGGAGATCGCCAAGTTCCGTGCGGCGCGCAGGATCTGGGCCCGCCGGCTGCGCGACGTCTACGGCGCGCGGTCCGAGAAGGCCCAGTGGCTGCGCTTCCACACCCAGACCGCCGGCGTCTCGCTGACCGCCCAACAGCCGTACAACAACGTGGTGCGGACGGCGGTGGAGGCGCTCGCGGCGGTCCTCGGCGGCACCAACTCCCTGCACACCAACGCCCTGGACGAGACCCTCGCGCTGCCGAGCGAGCGGGCCGCCGAGATCGCGCTGCGCACCCAGCAGGTGCTGATGGAGGAGACCGGGGTCGCGGGCGTGGCCGATCCGCTGGGCGGTTCGTGGTACGTCGAGCAGCTGACGGACCGGCTCGAGGCCGACGCGGAGCGGGTCTTCGAGCAGATCGGGGAGCGCGGCCTGCGCGCCCACCCCGACGGCCGGCACCCCGTCGGGCCGATGACCTCCGGCATCCTGCGCGGGATCGAGGACGGCTGGTTCACCGGCGAGATCGCCGAGTCGGCCTTCCGCTACCAGCAGTCCCTGGAGAAGGGCGAGAAGCGGATCGTGGGCGTGAACTGCCACCAGGGTTCCGTCACCGGGGACCTGGAGATCCTGCGCGTCGGCCACGAGGTGGAACGGGACCAGGTCCGGGCGCTGGGCGCCCGCAGGACCGCCCGCGACGCCGCCGGCGTCCGCACGGCCCTCGACGGCATGCTCGCCGCCGCCCGCACCGGCTCGAACATGATCGAGCCCATGCTGACCGCCGTACGCGCGGAGGCCACCCTGGGCGAGATCTGCGACGCGTTGCGGGACGAGTGGGGCGTGTACACGGAGCCGCCGGGCTTCTAGGACAGGTGCCGCCGGGCTTCTAGGCCGCGCCCACGAGCCCCAGCAGCAGAACCCGGGTGAAGCCGCGTACCCACTCCTCGTCCGCCGGTTCCGCGCTGACCAGGGTGCGGTGGACCACCGCGCCCGCGACGACGTCGAAGATGAGGTCGGCCGTGCGGGCGGCCTCCTCGGGGTCGGTCTCCGGGGGGAGTTCGCCACGGGCCTGGGCGCGGGCGCGGCCCTCCAGGACGAGATCCTTCTGCGGGTCGACGACGGAGGTGCGGATACGTTCCCTCAGGGCGTCGTCACGGGTGGACTCGGAGACGACGGCCATGAGGCCGCTTCTCGCCTCCGGGCGCGCCAGGATCGCCGCGAACTGCAGGACCACGCCCTCGATGTCGGCGGCCAGGCTGCCGCGGTCGGGGAGTTCGAGTTCGTCGAAGAGTTCGGCGACGGCGTCGACGACGAGTTCGTTCTTGCCGGCCCAGCGGCGGTAGAGGGTGGTCTTCGCGACCCCGGCGCGGGTCGCCACGTCGCCGAGGGTGAGTTTCGACCAGCCGAGCTCGACCAGCGCCTCCCGCGTCGCCGCCAGGATCGCGGCGTCCGCGGCGGCGCTGCGCGGCCGGCCGGTGCGCACGGCGGGGGAGCGGCTCTGCATCGCACGACCATAACCGCCGTTCACCGGGGTGCCGCCGCCCGTACCGCGTGAGGGAGATCACCGAGGACCCCTGTTGCGGAGGCACCCCGTGCCATTACGCTACGACTCGTAGCGAAAGCGTGGGGGCGGCAGCGCGTATCGGACGTGCGCGGGTCGCGACCGCAGGGTGTGGGGTGGGGACCCCGGCGCCTGGGCAGAACCCAAGAGGAATGCTTTCGGATCGGATTCGGACGGGATTCGGATCGCTTTTCACGTACGCGCGCGGACGGGGGAGGATAGACGCATGCAGCCACGGAACATGTCCATGAGCGGAGTCGTCGACCTCGCCGCGGTGAAGGCGGCCCAGGAGGCCAAGGCGAAGGCGGAGCAGGCGCGCGCCGAATCGGCCCGGCAGGGCGGCGCGGGGGCCGTCTCCCCGGCCGATCTCGTCATCGACGTCGATGAGGCGGGGTTCGAGCGGGAGGTACTGCAGCGCTCCGCCGAGGTGCCGGTCGTCATCGACTTCTGGGCCGAGTGGTGCCAGCCCTGCAAGCAGCTGAGCCCGGTCCTGGAGCGGCTCGCCGTCGAGTACAACGGCCGCTTCCTGCTCGCCAAGATCGACGTCGACGCCAACCAGATGCTGATGCAGCAGTTCGGGGTGCAGGGCATCCCGGCCGTCTTCGCGGTCGTCGCGGGGCAGGCGCTGCCGCTCTTCCAGGGTGCGGCGGCGGAGGCACAGATCCGGCAGACCCTCGACCAGTTGGTCGAGGTCGCCGAGCAGCGCTTCGGCCTGACCGGCCTGACCGTCGACCCCGACGCCGAGCCGGGAGAGGGGCAGGGTGGGCAGCCGGCCGACGCCGAGGCTCCGTCCGGTCCGTACGACGGGCTCCTCGAAGCCGCCGTACAGGCTCTGGACGCCGGTGACTTCGGCGGTGCGGTGCAGGCGTACAGCAACGTGCTCGCCGATGACCCGGCGAACACGGAGGCGAAGCTCGGGCTCGCGCAGGCCGAGTTGCTCCAGCGGGTGGGCGACATGGACCCGCAGCAGGTGCGCAAGGACGCGGCCGACAAGCCGGAGGACGCCGGGGCGCAGATCGCCGCCGCCGACCTGGATCTGGTGGGTGGTCATGTGGAGGACGCCTTCGGGCGGCTCATCGACACCGTGCGCCGCGCGGCCGGCGACGACCGGGACGCCGTACGGCTGCGGCTGCTCGAGCTGTTCGAGGTCGTGGGGCCGGACGACCCGCGGGTGGCGGCCGCCCGGCGCGCCCTGGCTCGGGCGCTGTTCTGACCCGTGGTGCTGACCAGTCGCTAAACGTCGGGGGCGTGTGGTTCCCGAGTGAAAGTTCTGCCGAGACAGGCCCCATGCGGCCGCGCTTTACCAAATCTTGGTAATCGCGGCCGCTGTTACTGGAAGTAAGACGAGGCAGTTGGCTTGTCGGGTTCTGTCCGTTGATCAACGTCTTTGTTCCGGGGTCCGTTGACACCCTGCGTCGCCACCCGAGATCTCTGGGTCGTCCTTCGGTTATCCACCCGTTACTAGCCAGTAACGAACCCCCTTGTGCGGGCGGCGAGAATGCACCACGATCGGCCACGCTCGGTCCATTCCCGTACCCCGACAGCCGGTTGGGTCAACGGGTTTTCCTGGGTCCCCACCGAGCAGGGTCGGCGTCTCATGGCGTCGGTCCTTGGGCAGGGGGGTCTTCGCCGTTCGGTGGAGCCTGTCCGGCAGGGTTGTGCGTGATGCGTGTCAGGCGCGACCAGTGGTAGTCGCTCGGGGGTGATCGCCGGTGATCGGTGCGCGGTTCGCGCCTGAGAGACGGGCGCTCCCCTTCCCGAGGACGTAGCACTTCTCCCATCCCTGCCCGGTCGAGCCGCCGCTTACGCGGGGCGGTCCGGGTCAGGAGATGTACGTCCGAGAAGGAGGAAATATGGAGTCCCAGGTGCGTGGCGGGACCAGATGGAAGCGGTTCGCTGTGGTGATGGTGCCCAGCGTCGCCGCCACGGCATGTATAGGTGTCGCCCTCGCGCAGGGCGCGCTCGCCGCTTCGTTCAGCGTGTCGGGGCAGTCGTTCAAGGTCAAAGCCGACTACATCCACGGCGAGGGCTTCTCGCAGTACGGCGCCCTCGACACGGGTAAGACGCTGGACGGCAAGGACTCGCTGCACCCGGTCGCGGTGTCGGCGTTCAGCGATGCCACCATCCAGAACATGTGCCAGTCGGTCGTCACGCCGAACATCCCGATATTCGGTTCTGTCACCCTGACCCTCAAGGCGGGTAACAGCGACGACAAGCAGAAGCAGGTCAGCGCCCACAACCTTTACATCGACGTCGAGAACCTCGAAGCCGAAAAGGCTGTGTTCAACGGCATCGACATCGGCGTCCAGGCCGGTTCGATGACCAACCCGCCCATGAAGGGCGGCAAGGAGCAGGCCAACCCCTACGGCTTCGGCCAGCAGGCCGATTCGGTGGACCTGTACGGAGTGAAGCAGACGGCGTGGGCCACCACCGCCGGAACCTTCACGCTGCCTGGTCTGAGCATGTCGCTCTCCACGGGCTCCAACCCGTGCTACTAGGCACTCGGTGACTGGGCGGGGGAGGCCGTGAGGCGCCCCCGCCCGCATCTCTCCGACCGGGGTCTTCGCATGCGACCCCCATGCGCCGGCGAAGGACCCTCTTACCACAGCAAAACCGCACCAGGGAGCTGTTTTCCATGAGCGCCGAGACTCCTGCCGCAGCCAGTCTGTTCACCCGCTGGAGGCTGCAGTTCCGCGCCTGGCGGGGTACGAGGCCGTTCTGGGCCGGTCTGTTCGTCATGATCGGCGGTGTCCCGATCATGTACTTCCCGTACGCGCACCTCACGATCGGTCAGCTGACGATCCGCATGGCCACGACGGCCGGCGCGGGATCACTGATCATCGGAGTCCTGCTCGTCGTCCTGGGCATCAGCATCTGGTTCCAGAAGCACATCCGTACCTTCGCGGGCGTCGCCGCGATCCTGCTGGCACTGGTCTCCCTCCCCGTCTCCAACTTCGGCGGCTTCATCGTCGGCTTCCTGTTCGGGATGATCGGCGGCGCGTTGGCCGTCTCGTGGGTGCCGGGCACGCCGCCGGACCCGCAGGCCGTGCAGGAGTCCGGTGACGGAGCGGGCGGCGAGCCCGAGAGCGCGACCACGGACCTCACCAAGTCCGACGCCGGGGCGGACCGCTACGACGCCGTGCACGGGACGGACCTCTCCAGGGTCGAGCCCGGGGCGGAAGAGCCGCACGATCTGTCAGTTACGAGCCCGGGGAACGGGGCGAACGGGAGGCACAGTGTCGGCTGACGAGGTGACCCACGGGACGGACGTGGACGCGTCCCGTGCGAGAACCGGGCCACGTCACGCGGCGCCCAGGAAACCGTTGCTCGCGAGGCTGCATGTGCCGGCCGGGAAGGCGATAGCCCTGGCGGCGATGCCGTCGGCGGTCCTCATGGGGATGGGCTTCACGCCGACGCTCGCGCGAGCCGACGACCAGCCGACGTCCAAGTCCCTGACGGCGGACGAGTACAAGGCCTGCGTCGACGCCATGACGGACGACGCGTCCGAGTCGGCCTCGCCGTCTGCCTCCGCGTCCTCGACCGGGTCGAAGGACGACTCCACGGCCGGCTCCAAGGACGACTCGGCGGACTCCACGAGCGGTTCGGACGACTCTTCGTCCTCGTCGGGCTCGTCGGGCTCGTCGGGCTCGTCGGATTCAGGTTCCGACGACAAGACCGAGCCCTCGCCGTCCGCGTCCTCCGCGGCTTCGACCTCGGACGAGGAGTCGACGTCGTCCTCCGGTGACACCGCGACCGCCAGCCCCTCGGCCTCCGAGACGAGCAAGAACGTCCTGGACACCATCGGCGACGCCATCACGGACCTCTTCGACGGGGACAACTCCGGCGACGAGTCGACCGCCGGTGCGAGCCCCTCGCCCAGCGCGAGCGCCTCGGCCTCCGCGTCCGCCTCCGCCGACAGCGGGGATTCCGCCGCGGACTCGGGTTCCTCCGGTTCCTCGGACAGGGGCGACGCGGCCAAGGACACCACCGACGCCCTGAGCAAGGCCCTGGACGGCACGGAGAAGGACGCCACGGAGGCGGCCAAGGACACCACCGACGCGGCGACCGACCAGGCCACGTCCTCCGCCTCTCCGAGCCCCTCCGCCTCCGCGACCACGGACGTCGACGACTGCCCGGCCGTCGCCACGGACGACGAGAGCGGCATCGACAACAAGATCCCGCTGCCCGACGACCCCTGGTACCTGAACGCCACGTCGCTCACCCTCAACGGCGCCGACTACCAGGGCATCGTCAAGGTCAAGACCGCCAGTGGCAAGATCAAGAAGGTCCTGAAGTACGTCATATCCGACGGGACGAAGATCGTCGACCTGCACCAGACCGTGATCGACAAGGACGCGGGCAAGACCTACCACGTCCAGGCGGGCAAGGGCACGGAGTCCACGATCACCGGCGGTCCCACGGTCATGTACACCGAGAGCATCTCCGGCAATCTGCTCGGCCTGATACCTCTCACGTTCACCCCGGACAGCCCTCCGCCGCTGAACATCCCCTGGATCTACTTCACCAACGTCAAGGTCCAGCAGGCCGGCCAGTTCGGCGGCACGCTGACCATCCCCGGCATGAGCCAATACACCAGCTGAGCCGCCCACAGACCTTTCCGGGAGCCGCAACAGACTGTGCCCCGCCGGGTGTCGACCTGGCGGGGCACAG
Source organism: Streptomyces vulcanius (assembly GCF_042653945.1). Classification (NCBI taxonomy): domain Bacteria; kingdom Bacillati; phylum Actinomycetota; class Actinomycetes; order Kitasatosporales; family Streptomycetaceae; genus Streptomyces; species Streptomyces vulcanius. Next base: position 151,643 of record NZ_JBHSFK010000024.1, read on the forward strand.
TCGTACGTGGGGGTCGGCGCTCCGGCACGCCTGTCGGCATGACCACCGACCGGCCTCGGCCGACGATTCGTCGTGCCTTCTTCTCGCTCGGACGAGAACGGCAACCTCCAGACCGCGATGCCCGCGAACATCTGGTGAAAGGAAGGAAGAGATGATTGCCTTCGCTCTCGAGCCTCTGGCCGATGACGTCTCCTGGTCCCCCGACTGGCGACCCGAGAACCTGAATCGTCCCCAGCATCCGGACCTGATGGGCTCGGACTTCTGCGTTCTTTTCTTCAATGCGGACGTACAACTCGTCATCCATGGTGTGGACCTCAGCTTGCGCCTGGCGGGAGTGCCGGTGGTCGACTTCGCGCTGATGTTGGAATACGCGACGCGAGAGCTGGAGACCGGGAGTGACATCGCGGTCGAGACCACGTACCAGCACGTGTTCTCCCTCAGTCGGGGTGCGAAGGCCGTCACCCTCACGACGGACTACGCACCGCACGTGGCAGAACTGACCTGGGACGAACTGCTGGAGCTGACCGCCCGCGCCAAGTCCGAGGCGGTGCGGCTGATCACCGCGGCCCACCCGGAACTCCGCGACCATGAGTGGTTGCGGGAGACGGTGGGGGCATAGGAAGTAGCGGAATGGGCCCGGGGCCGACCCCGGGCCCATTCCACCCCGCGAAGAAGTAGCGGCCGTTCGGAGCGGCTGGGGCAGAACAAGGAGGTGACGGTATGAGAGTCGGAGTCAGGCTCACCCGTGACGGCGAGGCGTACCTCGCCCGCTTCACCACGGGGGCAGGCGCTGGCCTGTGTGGAGGCGCTGGCCTTTCTGCGCGACCGGTACGCAGGGTCCGAGACCGCCATCGCGGTCTCTCTCGGGACCACGCGCGAGGCCGTCGACGCGCTCGCGGACCGACTGACGACCGAGAACGGGGAGGCATGCCCCGAACTTCGGCTCACGATGGGCGAGTTGCACACACTGCACAGCGCCTTGACCGCCGCCGCCACCCGGTTCCTGTCCCACGGCGGATTCTTGCAGGAGCCCTTCCGTATCCGGCTGGGCTACTTCCGGGAGAACTTCGACGCACTGGCACGCGACCTCGCCGACGCCGTGAAGGTGACCTCATGAGAAGCCGGCTCCGGATCACCCGTGACGGCGACGCGTTCCTCGCCCGGCTGGCCCCGTCCCAGGCCGAGGCCGCGCACCGGGCGCTGACGGTCCTCCTGAACAGCGGGACGGGGCCCGCCACCCTGGCGGTACGACTGGGCGCCTCCCCGGAGGCCGTGGGCACGCTCGTCGAACGCCTGGGGGGAGAACGGGAGTGTTCAATCGAACTCCGGCTGACGGTCGGCGAGTTGCACACACTGCACAGCGCCTTGACCGCCGCCGCCACCCTGTTCCTGTCCGACGGCAGGTCATCGGAGGAGGAGTTCCACCGGCAGACGACCTTCTACCGGGAGAACTTCGATGCGCTGGCCCTCGGCATCACCGAGGCGGCGGCGGAGGCGCAGGCCAGCCCCGAACGACAACGGGAAAGCACGTGATCACTTTCACCTTCGAGCCACGGGCCGAGGACCCCTCGTGGGACCCGGCCTGGCGAGCGGAGAAATCGGACCGACCGGAGCACCCCGAGCTGACCAACTCGGATTTCTGTTTGGAACTCTTCCAGGCAGATCTGCGGCTTGTCGTCCACGGTGTGGACCTCAGTGTGGACCTGCCGGGCCTACCGGTAGTCGACTTGGCGCTGATGCTCCAGTACGCGACGACGACTCTGGAGACCGAGAGCGCCATCGCGGTCGAGGCCAGTCTGACCCAGCACGTGTACGCCTTCAGTCGTGAGGGGGACTCCGTCACCCTCACGACGGAGTGGCCACCGGCCGTAGCCAAGCTGACCTGGACCGAGTTGCGGGAGCTGACCGCCCGCGCCAAGTCCGAGGCGGTGCGGCTGATCACCACGGCCCACCCGGAACTCCGCGACCATGAGTGGTTGCGGGAGACGGTGGGGGCACCACCGGTGGCGTAGCCCGCGTGGGCGCTACGCGGAGTGGCGCAGCCCCGTAAGGAAGGCGGACCATGCGGCCCGGTGGACGACGACCATCGGGCCGTCGGGGCGCTTACTGTCACGCACGGGGACGGCGGCGGGGGAATGGGGGCTTATTTCGATGCAGTCCCCGCCATTGGCGCCGCTGTAGCTGCTCCTGATCCAGGACTCCGCGCTTGGTTCGTGCTGGCTCATGGTGCTCGTACCCTTCCATCACGTCGCTGATCAGTGCGGCGGACTCGGGGGCTGACAGCGCGTCGGCCCTGAGCACATCATAGGTCTGGCTGTGAGCCAGGAAGACGGTCGGATCGTCGCTGAAGTGGCCATGGTCCAGAGACTCGGAGTAGACCCACTCGTGCCCGTCGGGCAGCCTGATCAACGACAGCGAGGTGTCGGGCCGGTCGATTTCCGGGCGGCCCAACGGGGCCACCTGGATACGGATGTTGGGGAACTTCCCCACCCTCAGCAGATGCGCACACTGTTCCCGCATGACCTCGGGTCCTCCCACGACGTGGCGCAGGCAGTTCTCGTCCAGCACGACGAAGTAGTACGGCCCGTCCTTGGCGTAGAAACGCTGTTGGCGACTGAGCCGAGCCCGGACGCGCTCCTCCACATCGCGGGCCTGCGGAAGACGGCGGGCGAACAGCGCCGCCGCATAGTTCGGAGTCTGCAACAGGCCGGGGACGACCTGCGCCTGATAGGCCCGCAGGGCCACCGCCTCCGCGTCCATCTGTGCCCTGCGTTCGAACCAATCCGGATGCTCCACCTGCGCATACCAGTCGACGCGGCCCCACAACCGGCCCAACGCCCCACCCGTGCCCAGCACTTCGTCGCACTTCTTCGCGAACGCCTCCTGCGGGACCCGGGTGCCCGCCTCCACCCTTGCCACCAGTGACCGGTCGCAGGGGATCCCCCTCGCCAGGGCCTCCTGTGTCATCAGCGCGCCTTCCCGGAAGTGGCGCAGCAGTTCTCCGAACAGGACCGCGTTGGTGGTCACAGGGCGTCCCTCTCCGTGACAGGTGCCGGTGGCACGCGTCGGGCGTTGATACCCAGGGTGCCGGTGAGCGACGCTTTATGCACCCAGAGTGAGGAAAGTGTGCATGAATGAACGACTCAGTGCCGAGGTGCGGGAGGCCAACTCCCGTTCCGTCGCAGCGCTGTCGAGGGCACGGGTGATGTACGACGACATCAGCCGGCCCCCCTCCCCCGTCAGGGACTGTGCCGCCTGTGCCGACCTGGCGATCCTCCGCGACGAGGCCCGTGCCCGGCACGACGGTAGCGCCGAGACCGACGCGAACGTACTGCTTCGCCGCCATCAACGCCGTTACCACGCGGTACTGTTGGGCATCCCGGACGACACCGAAGCCGAGACGGAGTACGAGACGTCGTGCACGGACTGCCTGGCCGGGTCCGGCCCCCGGCAACACCCCGCCGACGTGGAGGAGTGGCAGCGTCGGCATGCCCGGGACACGGGGCACGCCCGCTACCGCCGCGCCCGCGTCGAATACATGGTGGCGAACCGCCCGGAGGGCGATGGCCGGCGTCTCGCATGACATGTCGCGGCTGCGGCAGGCCAGGCCGCAGACCACAGGTCCGTTCCTGCCCTTGCTAGCGCGGGCCACGGATGAGATTTGTGCCGGTTCTCCGGTGAAGCCGACACTCGGTCTGGCGTCCTGCTGCACGGACCGTGGTGATCCAGCTGAAGTACGTCAAGAATCATCCGCAGAAGTTCGTTGTCTATACCGCGTATCCGGAGTGAGGCAGTGATCATGGCCAAGCGGCATGACGAGTTCGGCATCGACTTCGGACTCAGCGGTCTCACGTCGTTCTTCCGCTACCCCACGCCGCTCCCGGGCGAGGCCGAAGCTGTCCGTCTCGTCGCGGCGGTGGCCGGTGAGTACGACGGCGCGTACGCCCGGCAGCTTCTGGAGGACGTTCAGCGGCTGCTGGAGTCTCCGCTGCCCGACGAGGCGATCGTCACCCTGTGGCTGGCCGCGACGCGTGGGTACTTCGACCTGGTCGCCCACGGTTTCGACGGCCGTGGCTGGCTGCGGCGGATCGCGGAGGTGTCCCTCGCGGAGATCCGCGCGGGGGACTCCTCCTTCGTACCGGCCGCTCCGGAGCCCGTGACGGACCCGGAGCTGAGTAGTGCTGTCCTGGCGGAGATCCGCGAGGTCGCGTCGGCCCTGGCCGAGGCGACCGTGACCAGCCTCTACGCCGCTCCACTGCCGGACGTCGTACCGGCACTGGAGCGGATCGTCGCCGACGCCGACGCCGATCTGGGGTTCCGGCTTTTCCTGCGGGTCCTGAAGGCGTACTTCGTGGAGATCGACGAGGGCCGTCTCTACAGGTTCTGTGCGCTCGGTGAGAGGTTCGGTTACCACGAGCTGGTCGTCGAGGATGGAAACCTGAACATCTGGTCCGACCTGACCGACTGACCGCCCCCTGTCACAGCGCTGAGGGCGCCGTCGCAGGGGGCGCCCTCAGTGTCGTCGACGCGGTGTCAGTCGCGGGTTGACTCGCCGATGTGGTGGACGCGGAGCATGTTCGTGGTGCCGGGGACGCCGGGGGTGAGCCGGCGGTGATACTGACCGTCCTCCCGAACAGCGGGTCGGGGCCCGCCACCCTGGCGGGTACGACTGGGCGCCTCCCCGGAGGCCGTGGGCAGCCTCGTCGAACGCCTGGCGGAGGAACGCGAGTACTCTATCGAACTCCGTATAACAGTCGGCGAGTTGCACACACTGCACAGCGCCTTGACCGCCGCCGCCACCCTGTTCCTGTCCGACGGCAGGTTCTTCGACACCTTGGCCCTTGGTATCGCCGAGGCGGCAGCGGCGGAGGCGTAGGCCAGCCCCGAACGACAACGGGAAAGCACGTGATCACTCTTACCTTCGAGCCACGGGCCGAGGACCCCTCCTGGGACCCGGCCCGGCGAGCGGAGAAGCCGGAGCACCCGGAACTGACCAGCGGGGGTGTAGCCCGTGCGGGCGCTACGCGGAGTGGCGCAGCCCCGTAAGGAAGGCGGACCATGCGGCCCGGTGGACGACGACCATCGGGCCGTCGGGGCGCTTGCTGTCACGCACGGGGACGGCGGAGGTGAACTCGGGGGCGATTTCGAGGCAGTTGCCGCCGTTCTCGCCGCTGTAGCTGCTCTTGACCCAGGTCGTCGCGCTGAGTTCGTGCCTGTCCATGCTGTCCGTACCCCTCCATCACGTCGCCGATCAGAACGACGGACTCGCGGGCCGACAGAGCGTCCGCCCTGAGCACATCATAGGCGTGGCCATGGCTCAGGAAGATGGTCGGATCGTCGCTGAAATGGCCACGGTCGACCGACTCCGAGTACACCCATCGGTGCCCGTCGGGCAGTTCGATCAGCGACATGGACACGTTGGGGCGCAGGAGTTCGGGGTAGGCCGCAGGGGCTACTTGGATACGGATGTTCGGACGTCGTCCGACGCTCAGCAAGTGCGCACACTGAGCCCGCATGATCTCCGCGCTTCCTACGACGTTGCGCAGGCAGCTCTCGTCCAGGACGCCGATGTACAACGGCCCGTCCTCCGCGAGGAATCGCTGTTGTCGGCTCAACCGGGCTCGTACGCGCTCCTCCACCTCATGGCCGCTTGCGACACGCGAGAACAGAGCGTGCGCGTACTCGGGCGTCTGCAACAGGCCCGGCACCACACGCTCTTGATACTCCCGCAGGGATACGGCCTCCGCGTCCATCTCCGCCCGCTGCTTGAACCAATCCGGATGCTCCACCTGCGCATACCAGTCCACCCGCCCCCACAGCCGGCCCAACGCCCCACCCGTGCCCAGCACTTCGTCGCACTTCTTCGCGAACGGCTCCTGCGGGACCCGGGTGCCCGCCTCCACCCTTGCCACCAGTGACCGGTCGCAGGGGATTCCCCTCGCCAGGGCCTCCTGTGTCATCAGCGCGCCTTCCCGGAAGTGGCGCAGCAGTTCTCCGAACAGGACCGCGTTGGTGGTCACAGGGCGTCCCTCTCCGTGACAGGTGCCGGTGGCACGCGTCGGGCGTTGATACCCAGGGTGCCGGTGAGCGACGCTTTATGCACCCAGAGTGAGGAAAGTGTGCATGAATGAACGACTCAGTGCCGAGGTGCGGGAGGCCAACTCCCGTTCCGTCGCAGCGCTGTCGAGGGCACGGGTGATGTACGACGACATCAGCCGGCCCCCCTCCCCCGTCAGGGACTGTGCCGCCTGTGCCGACCTGGCGATCCTCCGCGACGAGGCCCGTGCCCGGCACGACGGTAGCGCCGAGACCGACGCGAACGTACTGCTTCGCCGCCATCAACGCCGTTACCACGCGGCACTGTTGGGCATCCCGGACGACGCCGAAGCCGAGACGGAGTACGAGACGTCGTGCACGGACTGCCTGGCCGGGTCCGGCCCCCGGCAACACCCCGCCGACGTGGAGGAGTGGCAGCGCCGGCATGCCCGGGACACGGGGCACGCCCGCTACCGCCGCGCCCGCGTCGAATACATGGTGGCGAACCGCCCGGAGGGCGATGGCCGGCGTCTCGCATGACATGTCGCGGCTGCGGCAGGCCAGGCCGCAGACCACAGGTCCGTTCCTGCCCTTGTTGGTGCAGTTGGGTGCCGCCGGGCTGGACATGCAACGGGTACAGCCGAGAGAGCGCGGGCCACGGATGAGGTATGTGCCGGTTCTCCGGCGGAGCCGACACTCGGTCTGGCGTCCTGCTGTACGGACGGGGACGACGGCTGCGTAGGCCGATCCGGGAACGGTGAAGAGGGTCCGGGACGGGTCACGCCCCGGGCCTACTTCAGGGACTTCGGCGGTGCGGGCCACCGCGAGCGCACGCGCTGCGACGGGCACGGCGAGCCTGGGAACAACCTTGGGGCGTCAGTCGGCGGTACCCGCCGGGACCACCCAGTGGGTCGGCTGCCCCGTCACGCTCGCGATCATGTCGTAGTCACCGTCGTAGTGCAGCACCGTCGCGCCATGGCGCTCGGCGGTCGCCGCGATGACCAGGTCCGAGACCGACAGGGCCTTCCAGTTGCCGACCGAGATGAGCTGCGTCTGCACAGCCAGCGCGCGGTCCCACGCCTCGTCGGGCGTCGGCAGCCAGTCGAATCCACGCATCTCGTCGCGGATCCGCTCCGCGTCCGCCTTGGAACGGGCGCTGTGCAGAATCTCAAGTTCGACGGCACCGCAGACTGCGAGCAGACCCGCGTTGTGAAGAGGATCGATCACGGCACGCACCGCCGGTTTCGGGTAACGGGCAAGCGCGGAGTTGTCGATGAGGTAACGGCCGCTCATGCGGCCTGATGCGGGTCGCCCGCGCTCTCCGGGATCTCGACCGGGCCGGTCAGATCGGGCAGTCCGCCTTCGGCGAGCCAGCCCAGGAACGACGCGCGTTTCCTACGTTTGATCGCGTCCTCCAGAGCGGCGTTGACCGTAGCGACCTTGGTCGTGGTACCGAAGATCGCCGCTGCCTCGGCAAGCATTTCGTCGTCGACATCGATGACGGTTCGAGTCATACGTCCTCCTCGGCTCCGGGGCTCCACGACAATCGACACGATATCAAAAATCGCGACAGTCGATATCGGAAGTGCACCACCTTGAGCGCGATGAGCCGGTACTCAGTGCACCCCCAGGGCGCCCCCTGTCACAGAGGGCGCCCTCACTGTCGTACCGCGGTCGGGTCAGTCGCGGCTTGCCTCGCCGATGTGGTGGACGCGGAGCATGTTCGTGGTGCCGGGGACGCCGGGGGGTGAGCCGGCGGTGATGATGACGATCTCGCCCGGGTTGAAGCGGCTGATCTTGGCGATCTCCTGGTCGACCATGTCGACCATTTCGTCGGTGCTGTTGACGAACGGGACCACGTGCGACTCGACGCCCCAGCTGAGGGACAGCTGGTTGCGGGTGTTCTCGTCCGTCGTGAAGGCGATGATCGGCTGCTGCGCGCGGTAGCGGGAGAGACGGCGGGCCGTGTCGCCGGACTGGGTGAAGGCCACCAGGCCCCGGCCGCCGAGGAAGTCGGCGATCTCGCAGGCGGCGCGGGCGATCGAACCGCCCTGCGTACGCGGCTTCTTGCCGGGGACGAGGGGCAGCAGGCCCTTGCTGAGCAGCTCCTCCTCGGCGGCGGTGACGATCTTCGACATCGTCTTGACCGTCTCGACGGGGTACGCGCCGACCGAGGACTCCGCGGACAGCATGACCGCGTCCGCTCCGTCCAGGATCGCGTTGGCCACGTCGGAGGCCTCGGCGCGGGTCGGGCGCGAGTTGGTGATCATCGACTCCATCATCTGGGTCGCCACGATCACCGGCTTGGCGTTGCGCCGGCACAGCTCGATCAGGCGCTTCTGGACCATGGGGACCCGCTCGAGGGGGTACTCGACGGCCAGGTCGCCACGGGCGACCATGACACCGTCGAAGGCCATCACGACGGCCTCCATGTTCTCCACCGCCTGCGGCTTCTCCACCTTGGCGATGACGGGGACCCGGCGGCCCTCCTCGTCCATGACCCGGTGGACGTCGTCGACGTCCTTGGCGTCCCGGACGAAGGACAGCGCGACCAGGTCGCAGCCCATCCGCAGCGCGAAGCGGAGGTCCTCGATGTCCTTCTCGGACAGGGCGGGGACATTCACCGCCGCGCCGGGCAGGTTGATGCCCTTGTGGTCGGAGATGACACCGCCCTCGACGACGATCGTCCGCACCCGCGGGCCCTCGACCTCCAGCACCTTCAGCTCGACGTTGCCGTCGTTGATGAGGATCTGGTCGCCGGGCGAGACATCGCCGGGCAGGCCCTTGTACGTCGTCCCGCAGATCGTCTTGTCGCCCGGGACGTCCTCGGTGGTGATGGTGAACTCGTCACCGCGCACCAGCTCCACCGGCCCCTCGGCGAAGGTCTCCAGACGGATCTTCGGGCCCTGCAGGTCGGCGAGGACCCCGATGGCCCGGCCGGTCTCCTTGGCGGCGGCCCGGACCCGGTCGTACCGGCCCTGGTGCTCGGCGTGCGTGCCGTGGCTGAAGTTGAAGCGGGACACGTTCATGCCGGCTTCGATCAGCGCGACGAGTTGCTCGTGGGAGTCGACCGCGGGGCCGAGAGTACAGACGATTTTGGAACGGCGCATGGGGCGATCCTATCGGTTTGTTTCGCTACGGAATATTCCGTCTGGCGGAAGATACAAATGGGCGGGTTGGTGCTCAGTTGCTTTCCGGCTCAGTTGCCATCCGGCGGAGTCGCATATCAATGCCGCCCGACCAATGCGTAGGTCTGCGCGGCGATCTCCAGTTCCTCGTCCGTGGGCACCACGGCGACCGCGACCCGCGCGTCCGGGGGCGAGATCAGCCGCGGCTCGTCGCCGCGTACGGCGTTGAGCCCGCCGTCCACCGCGAGGCCCAGACTCTCCAGGTCCGCGACGGCCGCCGCCCGCACCTCGGCCGCGTTCTCCCCGACCCCGGCGGTGAACGCGACCGCGTCCACCCGCCCGAGAACGGCGTAATAGGCGCCGATGTACTTCCGCAGACGGTGAATGTAGATCTCGAAGGCGAGCTTCGCCTGTGCGTCGCCCTCGTCGATCCGCCGCCGGATCTCCCGCATGTCGTTGTCGCCGCACAGTCCGATGAGTCCGCTCTTCTTGTTGAGAAGAGTGTCGATTTCATCGATGGACATTTCGCCAACTCGTGCCAAATGGAAGATGACGGCGGGGTCCAGGTCCCCGGACCGGGTGCCCATCACCAGACCTTCCAGCGGGGTCAGGCCCATCGAGGTGTCCACGCACCGGCCGCCGCGCACGGCGGAAGCGGACGCGCCGTTGCCGAGGTGCAGCACGATCACGTTCACCTCTTCCGGTGTCTTTCCCAGCAGCTTCGCCGTCGCCCGGGAGACGTACGCGTGCGACGTCCCGTGGAAGCCGTACCGCCGGATCCGGTGCGCGTCGGCCGTCTCCACGTCGATCGCGTAGCGGGCGGCGGCCTCCGGCATCGTCGTGTGGAAGGCGGTGTCGAAGACGGCGACCTGGGGGAGGTCGGGCCGCAGCGCCTGCGCGGTGCGGATCCCGGTGAGGTTGGCGGGGTTGTGCAGCGGCGCGACCGGGATCAGCCGTTCGATCTCGGCGAGGACGGCGTCGTCGACGACGGTCGGCCGGGTGAAGCTCTGTCCGCCGTGCACGACACGGTGTCCGATGGCGGCCAGTTCCGGCGAGTCCAGGCCGAGCCCGTCCTTCGCCAGCTCCTCCGCCACGGCCTTCAGCGCGGCGTCGTGGTCGGCGATGGGGCCGGTCCACTCGCGTGACTCCCCGCCGGTGGCCACCGGTGTGTGCTTCAGCCGGGAGGTCTGCTCACCGATGCGCTCGACGAGACCGACCGCCAGCCGGCCGCTGTCGCTCATGTCGAGCAGCTGGTACTTCACCGACGAGGAGCCGGAGTTGAGGACGAGGACGCGGGTGGCGGTCACTGGGTGATTGCCTTCTCTTCGAGGGCCGGGCTCTGGGCCTGGATCGCCGTGATGGCGACGGTGTTGACGATGTCCTGGACCAGGGCGCCCCGGGACAGGTCGTTGACGGGCTTGCGCAGACCCTGGAGCACCGGTCCGACGGCGATAGCGCCTGCCGAACGCTGCACGGCCTTGTAGGTGTTGTTGCCGGTGTTGAGGTCCGGGAAGATCAACACGCTGGCCTGGCCCGCGACTTCGGAGTCCGGCAGCTTGGTCGCGGCCACGGTCGGCTCGACCGCCGCGTCGTACTGGATCGGCCCCTCGATCCTGAGGTCGGGGCGACGGGCGCGCACCAGATCGGTGGCCTCGCGCACCTTGTCGACGTCGGCGCCCGACCCGGAGGTACCCGTCGAGTACGACAGCATCGCGATCCTCGGCTCCACGCCGAACTGGGCGGCGGTGGCGGCCGACTGGACGGCGATGTCGGCGAGTTGCCCGGCGTCCGGGTCGGGGTTCACGGCGCAGTCGCCGTAGACGAGGACCTTGTCGGCGAGGCACATGAAGAAGACGGACGAGACGATGTCAGCGTCCGGCTTGGCCCTCCCGTCTCCCGCCACCACCCTGCCCGACGCGCTGCGCGCGGCCCCCCTCGTCTTGATGATCTCGAAGGCGGGCCGGATGGTGGCGGCCGTGGAGTGCACCGACCCGGACACCATGCCGTCGGCGAGGCCCTCCTGCACCATCAGGGTGCCGAAGTAGTTCACGTCCGAGACGACGTCGTACGCCAGCTCCACGGTGACGCCCTTGTGGGCGCGCAGTGCGGCGTACTTCTCGGCGAAGGAGTCGCGCAGTTCGGAGACGGCGGGGTCGATCAGCTGGGCGTCACCGAGGTCGATGCCGAGGTCGGCGGCCTTCTTGCGGATCTGGTCCACCGGCCCGAGGAGGGTCAGGTCGCAGACGCCGCGGCGCAGCAGCACCTCGGCGGCGTGCAGCACGCGCTCCTCGGTGCCCTCCGGCAGCACGACCCGGCGCTTGTCGGCCCGGGCCCGGTCCAGGAGCTTGTGCTCGAACATCATCGGCGTGACGCGGTCGCTGCTGGGGGCGGAGACCCGGCGCAGCAGATCGGCGGAGTCGACGTGCCGCTCGAACAGGCCGAGCGCGGTCTCCGCCTTGCGCGGGGTGGCCGCGTTGAGCTTGCCCTCCAGGGAGAACAGCTGCTCGGCCGTGAGGAAGCTGTTGCCGGGCACCGAGACGACCGGCGTACCGGGGGCGAGGCGGGCGGCGAGGGTGAGGATCGCGTCGCTCGGGATCTCGTCGAGGGTGAGCAGGACGCCGGCGATCGGCGGGGTGCCGGCGCTGTGCGCGGCGAGCGAGCCGACGACCAGGTCGGCGCGGTCGCCCGGGGTGACGACCAGGCAGCCGGGGGTGAGGGCGTTCAGGAAGTTCGGCAGCATCGCGCCGCCGAAGACGAAGCCGAGGACGTCCCGGGCCAGGCCCGAGTCGTCGCCGAGCAGCACCCTCGCGCCGAGGGCGTGGGTGACCTGGGCGACGGTGGGGGCGGAGAGCGCGGGCTCGTCGGGCAGGACGTAGCAGGGCACCGGGAGGCGGGTGGCGAGCCGCTCGGCTATCTCCTGGCGGTCCTCGGGGACGACCCGGTTCGCCACCATGGCGATGACCTCGCAGCCGAGGGCCGCGTAGGCACGGTAGGCGTTGCGGGTCTCGGCGAGCACCGACTCCGCGGTCTGCTTGCGGCCGCCGACCACGGGGATCACCGAGGCGCCGAACTCGTTGGCGAGCCGGGCGTTGAGGGCGAGTTCGTCGGGGAACTGCGTGTCGGCGTAGTCCGTCCCCAGGACGAGGACGACGTCGTAGTCGCGGGCGACGAGGTGGAAGCGGTCGACGAGGGTGGAGACGAGTTCGTCGGCGCCCTGCTCGGCCTGGAGCGCGGACGCCTCGTGGTAGTCCATGCCGTAGACCGTCGCCGGGTCCTGGGCCAGCCGGTAGCGGGCGCGCAGCAGCTCGAACAGCCGGTCGGGGCCGTCGTGGACGAGGGGGCGGAAGACCCCGACCCGGTCGACCTGCCGGGTCAGAAGCTCCATGACCCCCAGCTCGACGACCTGGCGGCCGTCGCCGCGGTCGATACTGGTGATGTACACGCTGCGGGCCACGCGCGCTCTCCGTTTCGTCTCGTCTCACAAATCGCCTTGACAATACCTGTGCGCGCGGATAAGGCGCCTGTCAGGATCTGTCTGGACCTGTCTGGACCTGTCAAGATCTGCCACGGCACAGTCCGCGCGGCGGCATGGAAGAATCGATGTCGGCTCACCGGTACCCACAGCGAGCAGGAGACACAGCACCATGCGCATCGGAGTTCTCACCGCAGGTGGCGACTGCCCCGGCCTGAACGCAGTGATCCGGTCGGTGGTCCACCGCGCTGTCGACAACTACGGCGACGAGGTCATCGGCTTCGAGGACGGTTACGCCGGTCTTCTCGACGGCCGCTACCGCTCGCTCGACCTCAACGCGGTGAGCGGCATCCTGGCCCGCGGCGGCACCATCCTCGGCTCGTCCCGGCTGGAGCGCGACCGGCTGCGCGAGGCCTGCGAGAGCGCTTCCGACATGATCCACGACTTCGGCATCGACGCGCTGATCCCGATCGGCGGCGAGGGCACGCTGACGGCGGCGCGGATGCTGTCGGACGCCGGGCTGCCGGTGGTCGGCGTCCCGAAGACGATCGACAACGACATCTCGTCGACGGACCGGACGTTCGGCTTCGACACCGCGGTGGGCGTGGCCACGGAGGCGATGGACCGCCTGAAGACGACCGCCGAGTCGCACCAGCGCGTGATGGTGGTGGAGGTCATGGGCCGGCACGCGGGCTGGATCGCCCTGGAGTCCGGGATGGCGGCGGGCGCGCACGGCATCTGCCTGCCCGAGCGCCCCTTCGACCCCGCCGACCTGGTCAAGATGGTCGAGGAGCGGTTCGCGCGCGGCAAGAAGTTCGCCGTCGTGTGCGTGGCGGAGGGCGCTCATCCCGCCGACGACACGATGGACTACGGCAAGGGCGCCATCGACAAGTTCGGCCACGAGCGCTTCCAGGGCATCGGTACGGCGCTGGCGTACGAGCTGGAGAAGCGGCTCGGCAAGGAGGCCCGGCCGGTCATCCTCGGGCACATCCAGCGCGGCGGCGTCCCGACGGCGTACGACCGTGTCCTCGCCACCCGCTTCGGATGGCACGCGGTGGAGGCGGCGCACCGCGGGGAGTTCGGCAGGATGACCGCGCTGCGCGGGACGGACGTGGTGATGGTGCCGCTGGCGGAAGCGGTCACCGAGCTGAAGCGGGTGCCGAAGGACCGCATGGATGAGGCGGAATCCGTTTTCTAGTCCCGCATTCGGGGGAGCGTCGCACCATGGACGGTCTCTACGAGGTGAACGGCACGCTCGACGGTCAGGTACGGGAGCGGGTGCTCGCGCCGAACTTCTGGCACCTCGCGACGGTGGGGCCGGACGGAGCGCCCCAGGTCTCGCCGATGTGGGCGGACCTGGAGGGTGAGTACGTCATGGTCAACACGTCGATCGGCCGCGTGAAGGAACGCAATCTGCGGGCCAACCCCTGGGTGTCCCTCTCCCACCACGACACCGACAACCCCTACGACCGGGTGGAGATCCGGGGACGGGTGGTGCGGTTCGTGGAGGGCGAGGAGGCGGAGCGCGCGATGGACCGCCTGACGCAGAAGTACATCGGGGAGCCGAAGTACCCGTGGCTGCTGGAGGGCGAGCGACGGGTGATGCTGCTGATCGAACCGGTGAAGGTGCGACGGGTGGTGGGGGTGGAGCCGTTCCGGAAGCGGTGAAGGCCCGTTACCGCGAGCTGGACCGCACCCACCGGTACACCAGCTCCGGCCTCCCCACCTGCCCGTACAGCGGTTTCCGCTCCGCCCGCCCCGCCTCCACCAGATGCTCCAGGTAGCGGCGGGCGGTGATCCGGGAGATGCCCACCGCCTCGGCGACCCCCGCCGCGGTGAGGCCGGTCTCCGTCTCCCGCACCGCCTCCGTGACCCGCTCCAGCGTCGGTCCGCTGAGGCCCTTCGGGAGTGCCGCGGGCCCGGGTGCGCGCAACGCCGCCAGGGCGCGGTCCACCTCGTCCTGGCCGCTCGCCTCGCCGGCCGCGCCCCGGAACTCCGCGTACCGCACCAGTCGGTCCCGGAGCGTCGCGAAGGTGAACGGTTTCAGGACGTACTGGACGACACCGAGCGAGACGCCCTCCCGGACCACCGTCAGATCCCGTGCCGAGGTGACCGCTATCACATCGGCGTGGTAGCCCGCCGCCCGTAGGGAACGGGCCAGTTGCAGGCCGTGGCCGTCCGGCAGGTGCAGGTCGAGGAGGAGCAGGTCCACGTGCGTACGGTCCAGCAGGCGCCGCGCCTCCGCGCCCGTGTGCGCCTTTCCGACCGCGACGAAGCCCGGTACCCGGCCGACGTACAGCACATGGGCGTCCGCGGCCACCGGATCGTCCTCGACGACCAGCACTCTGATCGGCTCTTCGCCCGGGCCTGAGCCCGACACTTCCGCCATGTCCCTAGCCTCTCGAGCCTCTCGATACCGCCGTTGCCCGCAATGGCAGCCGTACCACGAACTCGGCCCCGCCGCCCTCGGCCTCCGCCACTGACAGCGTGCCCTCGTGGCGCTGGACGGCCTGGCGGACCAGGGCGAGACCCAGGCCACGGCCCCCGGGGCCGGCCGGTTTGGTCGAGAAGCCGCGTTCGAAGACGTGCGAGGCGTGCGCGGGATCCACCCCCGCCCCCGTGTCCGCCACCCGCAGCAGCAGCTTCTCGCCCTGCGTGCGGGCGGTCACCGTGACCCGTGCCCGGACACTGCCCTGCGCCGCGTCCACCGCGTTGTCGATGAGGTTGCCGAGCATGGTGACCAGATCCCGGGGCGGGAGGGACGGCGGGAGGAGGCCGTCGTCCAGGCCGCTGTCCTCCGACACCACGAGTTCCACGCCCCGCTCGTTCGCCTGGGCCGTCTTGCCCAGCAGGAGGGCGGCGAGGACCGGCTCGTTCACCGCCGCGACCACCTGGTCCGTCAGCGCCTGGGCCAGTTCCAGTTCGGCCGTGGCGAACTCGACCGCCTCGTCCGCGCGGCCCAGTTCGATCAGGGACACGACCGTGTGCAGGCGGTTGGCGGCCTCGTGCGCCTGGGAGCGCAGGGCCTGGGTGAAGCCGCGCTCCGAGTTCAGCTCGCCCATCAGGGACTGGAGCTCGGTGACGTCGCGCAGGGTCACCACCGTGCCCCGGCGCTCGCCGCCCGACACCGGTGAGGTGTTCACCACCAGGACGCGTTCCGCCGTGAGGTGCACCTCGTCGACCCGGGACTCGGAGGCCAGCAGCGCGCCGGTCAGAGGGGCCGGGAGACCGAGGTCCGCCACCGAGGAGCCGACGACCTCTCCGGAGACGCCCAGCAGCTCCCGGCCGCCGTCGTTCATCAGCGCCACCCTGTACTGCCCGTCCAGCATCAGCAGCCCCTCGCGCACCGCGTGCAACGCCGCCTGGTGGTAGTCGTGCATATGGCTGAGCTCGGCGGCGTTCATACCGTGGGTGTGACGTCGTAGGCGTGCGTTGATGACGTACGTGCCCACCGCGCCCAGTGCCAGCGCGCCGGCCGCCACCGCGAACAGGGCCGTGACCTGGTCCTGCACCCGCTTGCTGATCGCCGCGACCTTGATGCCCGCGCTGACCACGCCGACGACCCGGCCGTCCGGAGTCTCGATCGGCGTGACCGCGCGGACCGACGCGCCCAGGGTGCCGGTGTAGGTCTCGGTGAACGACTCGCCTTTCAGGGCGCGCGCGAAGTGCCCGAGGAACTTCTGGCCGATCTCGCTCTCCACCGGGTGCGTCCAGCGGATGCCCCGCGGGTTCATGATCGTGACGAAGTCGACCCCGGTGTCCTTCATGATCAGCAACGAGTACGGCTGGAGCTCGGCTGTCGGGTTCGCGGTGCCGATCGCCGCCAGCACGGACGGGGAGTCGGCCACCGAGCGGGCCACCGCCGTGGCCTGCCGGCCGGCCGCGTCCTCGGCCTGGCTGCGGTCACTGACGTAGGTGAACAGCGAGTACCCGGCGACGACGACCGCTATCAGCACCGCCTGCATGGCGAAGAGCTGGCCGGCCAGGCTGCGGGGCCGCGGCACACGGATGGGGAGACGCATGTCGTCAGTGTGCCCTCCGCGTTAAGCGTGAACTAAATGAACGGAAGGGTGACCGCCCTCACAGGCCGGGAGATAGTCACCGCATTCCCCATATCTCCCCGGACGTGAGCCGCACGCCGGTGTGATGCCGACGAAGACGTCAAGGAGGGCAGCCGTGGCCGCCAGCACCCCCGATACCGCACCCGCAGTGAAACGGGACCGCACCCACTACCTGTACATCGCGGTGATCGTCGCGGTCGCCATCGGCATCGCCGTGGGTCTGATCGCCCCCGACTTCGCCGTCGAGCTGAAGCCGATCGGTACCGGCTTCGTCAACCTGATCAAGATGATGATCTCGCCGATCATCTTCTGCACGATCGTCCTGGGTATCGGCTCGGTACGGAAGGCCGCCAAGGTCGGCGCGGTCGGCGGCATCGCCCTGCTCTACTTCACGATCATGTCGCTGGTCGCGCTCGGCATCGGCCTGGTCGTCGGCAACATCCTGGAGCCGGGCACCGGTCTCGCGGTGACCGACGCGATCAAGGACGCCGGACACGCCCAGGTCAACGCCGAGGCGAAGGACACCACGGAGTTCCTGCTGGGGATCATCCCGGCCACGATGGTGTCCGCCTTCACCGAGGGCGAGGTCCTGCAGACCCTGCTCATCGCCCTCCTGGCCGGCTTCGCGCTCCAGGCCATGGGCTCCACCGGCCAGCCGATCCTGCGGGGTGTCGAGCACATCCAGCGGCTCGTCTTCCGCATCCTCGCCATGGTGATGTGGGCCGCCCCGGTCGGTGCCTTCGGCGCCATGGCCGCCGTGGTCGGCTCCGCGGGCCTGGACGCGCTCAAGAGCCTCGCCGTCCTGATGCTCGGCTTCTATGTCACGTGCTTCCTGTTCGTCTTCCTCGTGCTCGGCGCGCTGCTGCGGATCGTGGCCGGCATGAACATCCTCACGCTCTTCAAGTACCTGAGCCGTGAGTTCCTGCTGATCCTGTCGACCTCCTCCTCCGAGTCCGCGCTGCCGCGGGTCATCGCGAAGATGGAGCACCTGGGCGTCAGCAAGCCGGTGGTCGGCATCACCATCCCGACCGGCTACTCCTTCAACCTCGACGGCACCATGATCTACATGACCATGGCCTCGCTGTTCATCGCCGACGCAATGGGCACCCCGATGTCGATCGGCGAGCAGATCCCGCTGCTGCTCTTCCTCTTCGTCGCCTCCAAGGGCGCCGCCGGTGTCACCGGCGCCGGTATGGCGACCCTGGCCGGCGGTCTGCAGTCGCACAAGCCCGCCCTGGTCGACGGCATCGGTCTGATCGTCGGCATCGACCGCTTCATGAGCGAGGCGCGCGCCCTGACCAACTTCGCGGGCAACGCCGTCGCCACGGTCCTGATCGGTACCTGGACCAAGGAGATCGACAAGGAGCGCGTCGAACTCGTGCTCGCGGGCGGCCTGCCCTTCGACGAGAAGACCCTCCTGGACAAGGACGACGACGGCGCGGCCGGCGACGTCCCCGAGCAGCGCGAGGACGGCGAGAAGGAACTCGCCAAGGCCTGACGGCCCCCACCCACTCCGGGTGCCCGGTCCCTCCTGAACCGGGACCGGGCATCCGGACACCAGCCCCCCTTCTCCGGGCGGCCGAGCACTCCCCCGTGGCTCGGCCGCCCGGTTCTTTTGCCGCCGGCGGGTCTTCCTCACCAGCCTCTTACCCGAGTCCGCTAGCGTCCCGCGCCGGTCGAACGGAGCTGGAGGCACGGGGGATGAAGATCGACTGGGACCGGCGGACGTGCGCCCGCCGAGGACATGTGACCTACGCGCCGGACGACCCGCGGCTGCGGACGCCGCTGCGGGCGGACACCGCGCTCGGCGAGGTCTGGCGCTGTCTGCGCTGCGGTGACTTCGTGCTCGGCGAACCGCACGGCTCGGGGGCCGCCGCCGACGCCCCGCTGGTACCGCGCGGCAAGGTGCTGCGGGATCTGTTCGTCCTGCGCTTCCTGGCGATCGAACGGGCCGTGCGCGGTGTGTTCATCGTGCTCGTCGCGGCGGCCGTGTGGAAGTTCAGCAACTCGCAGGACGCGGTGCGCCGCCTCTTCGACGAGTACCTCGACGTGTTCCGCCCGGTGTTCAGGCACTTCCACTACGACCTCGACCACTCACCGGTCGTCGGCAGCATCCAGAAGACGTTCGGGTACGAGCACTCCACCCTCGTCCTGGTCGCCGGGCTGCTCCTCGCCTACGCGCTGATCGAGCTGGTCGAGGCGGTGGGCCTGTGGTACGCCAAGCGCTGGGCGGAGTATCTGACGGTGGTGGCGACGGCCGCCTTCCTCCCCCTGGAGGTCTACGAACTCACCGAGCACATCAGCTGGTTGAAGATCGGCACGCTGGTGCTCAACATCCTCGCCGTGCTCTACATCCTGCTGGCCAAGCGGCTGTTCGGGCTGCGCGGCGGCCACCGCGCCTTCGAGGCGGAGCGCAGGAGCGCGTCGCTCCTCGAGGTGGAGGAGTCGGCGGGAGTCGCGGTCGCCGCCTTGCCTTGACGTCGACGTCAAGCCGTACGTTCGTAGGTATGCGAATCGGCGAGCTGGCCGCACGGGCCGGGACCACGACGCGGGCGCTGCGGTACTACGAGTCGCGGGGGCTGCTGCCCGCGCGGCGCGGTGAGAACGGACACCGGACGTACGACGAGGGCGATCTGAAGCTGCTGCGGCAGATCAGGACGCTCCAGGACTTCGGGTTCGACCTGGAGGAGACGCGGCCGTTCGTGGAGTGTCTGCGGGCGGGTCACCCCGAGGGCGACACCTGTCCCGCCTCGCTCGACGTCTACCGGCGCAAGCTGGACGAGCTCGACTCCCTGATCGGGGAGTTGCAGTCGATCAGGGCGCGGATCGGCGTGCGGCTCGCGACCGCCGGGGGCGAACCACCGTTGTGCGAACTGGGAGGGCGAGAACTGTGATCGAAGTGACGGACGGCGACTTCGCGTCGGAGGTGCTGGGGGCGGATCTGCCAGTGCTGGTGGAGTTCACCGCCGACTGGTGTCCGCCGTGCCGGCAGATGGCGCCGGTGCTGAAGGCGCTCGCCTTCGAGGAGGGCGACCGGCTGAAGGTGGTGCAGCTGAACGTGGACCAGAACCCGGAGACGACCAACGCCTACAAGGTGCTGTCGATGCCGACCTTCATGGTCTTCCGCGCCGGTGAGCCGGTGAAGGCGATGGTGGGGGCCCGGCCGAAGCGGCGGCTGTTGGAGGAGCTTTCCGACGTGCTCTGATCCGGCCCCTTACGGAGAAACCCCCCGGGCAATTGCGCCCGGGGGGTTTCTCTACGTATATTTAATGGTTCGCGACTTCAAGAGAATTGAATCGCAAAGAAGCTCACTGAGCACAGTATATCGGCGCGGGAGTGAAATTGTCAAACACGCCCTTTCCAGATGATGAAATGCGGCGCGAGCAGGAATTCATCGACGGCCTGTACACGCGCGTGGACGCCCTGCGCGGCGACACCGAGGCCGGTGTCACGGATGCCCTGTCCCAGGGGAACACGCCCATGCAGGCGCGGCTGGAGCGGGACATCCTCGTCGCCGAGCGCTCGGGCCTGCTGGCCGCGCTGAACGCCGTGGACGGCTCCCTCTGCTTCGGCCGGGTCGACCTCACCTCCGGCGTCAGCCACCACATCGGCCGGATCGGTCTGCGCACCGACGACGCCGAGCGCACCCCGATCCTGATCGACTGGCGCGCGGAGGTCGCCCGGCCGTTCTACCTGGCCACCGGACACACCCCGATGGGCCTGCGCCGCCGCCGGCACCTCACCACCGAGGACCGCCGGGTCACCGCCCTGCACGACGAGATCCTCGACCTCGGCGACCAGGAGCGCACCGGCCACGAGGACCCGACCGGCGACGCCGTGCTGCTCGCCGCGCTGAACTCCGCGCGCACCGGCCGCATGAACGACATCGTGCAGACCATCCAGGCCGAGCAGGACGAGATCATCCGGGCACCCCACCGAGGGGTGCTGGTCGTCGAGGGCGGCCCCGGCACCGGCAAGACGGCCGTCGCCCTGCACCGCGCGGCCTACCTCCTCTACGAACACCGTGAACTCCTCGCCAAGCGCGCCGTGCTGATCGTCGGCCCCAACCCCGCCTTCCTCGGCTACATCGGCGAGGTGCTGCCCTCGCTCGGCGAGACGGGCGTACTCCTCGCGACCGTCGGCGAGCTGTACCCGGGCGTGAAGGCGACGGCGGCCGACACCCCCGAGGCCGCCGCCGTGAAGGGCCGCGCCGACATGGCCGACGTCCTCGCCGCCGTCGTACGCGACCGGCAGACGCTGCCCGACCCGGTGATCGCGATCGAGCACGACCGCGAGATCCTGATGCTCGACGAGGGTCTCGTCGGCGTCGCCCGCGAGCGCACCCGGGCCGTGCAGCTGCCGCACAACGCGTCCCGCGAGCACTTCGAGGGCCATGTCCTCAACACGCTCACCGAGCTGTACGCCGAGCGCGTCGGCACCGACCCCTTCGACGGCTCCAGCCTCCTCGACCCGAGCGACATCACCCAGATTCGCGACGACCTCGCCGAGAACCCCGAAGTCTGGTCCGCCATCGACCAGTTGTGGCCCAGGATCACCCCGCGCCGGCTGATCGCCGACTTCCTCGCCGAGCCCGAGGGGTACGTCGACGACGCGGACGCGGCCGTCATCCGCCGCCCGGTGACCCGTCATTGGACCGTCGCCGACGTCCCGCTGCTCGACGAGGCAGCCGAACTCCTCGGCGAGGACGACCGGTTGGTGCGGGCAAGGGCCGAGCAGGAGCGGGAGACCCAGGTCGCCTACGCGCAGGGCGTGCTCGACGTGTCGTACGCCTCGCGCACCTACGAGTTCGAGGACAAGAACGAAGAGGACTCGGAGATCCTGTCCGCGCACGACATCATCGACGCCGAACGCTTCGCCGAGCGGCACGAGGAGGACGACCACCGCAGCGCCGCCGAACGCGCCGCCGCCGACCGGACCTGGGCGTTCGGACACATCATCGTCGACGAGGCGCAGGAGCTGTCCCCGATGGCCTGGCGGCTGCTGATGCGGCGCAGCCCCACCCGTTCCATGACCCTGGTCGGCGACCCCGCCCAGACCGCGGAGGCGGCCGGCGTCGGATCCTGGGCGGACATCCTCCAGCCCTATGTCGAGGACCGCTGGGAGCACACCCGCCTCGGCGTCAACTACCGCACCCCCGCCGAGATCATGGAGCTCGCGGCAGCCGTCGTCCGCGCGGAGCAGCCGGACTTCGACCCGCCGACCTCCGTCCGCTCCACCGGCGAACGGCCCTGGGCCCGCGCCACCGACGACCTGCCGGCGGCCGTTGCCGGCGCCGTGGCCGAACTCACCCCCGCCGAGGGCCGACTGGCCGTCATCGCCCCGCGCGCCCTGCACCGCGCGCTCGCCGCCCGCCTCGACGGGGTGACGGCGGGCGCCGAGCCCGACCTGACCCGTACGGTCGTCCTCCTCGACCCGCGCCAGGCCAAGGGTCTGGAGTTCGACTCGGTGCTCGTCGTCGAGCCCGCCGACTACGGCACCAGCGATCTGTACGTCGCCCTCACCCGGGCCACCCAGCACCTCGGAGTGGTTCATACCAAGGAGCTGCCGAAGGCGCTGGTGACGGCCCTGGCGTAACGCTGGATCACCATGATGTAACAGTTCGTGCCGTGATCACTGCGTGTGTACGGCCGGTGCGGTAATCGTGGCGGTATGGAAGCCCTGCCCCCCGCCCCCGCGCCGGCCGACAGCCCCCGCCTCGGGTCGCTGCCCGTCCAGCCGCTGCTCACCGCGGAGTTCGACGCCGACCCCGGCGCCGTGTACCGACGGCTGCGCGGCACCTACGGCCCCGTGGCGCCGGTCGGCCTCATGGGCGTACCGGTGTGGCTCGTTCTCGACTACCGGGAGGTCCTGGAGGTCCTGCGGAACGAGCAGCAGTGGCGGCGCGACGTACGGCACTGGCGGGCCCGCGCCCAGGGCGAACTGCCGTCGGACTGGCCGCTCCTCGCGGGCTACGAGGTGCGCCAGATGATGTTCATGGACGGCGAGGAGCACCGCGCCGCCCGCCGCACCCACCACACCGCCCTGCGCCCCTTCCAGGACTCCAAGAGCCCCGAGGGCTGGGAACTGCGCACCGCCGTCGCCCGCTGCGCCGACGAACTGGTCGCCCTGCTCGCCGCCGAGTCGGGCCGCACCGGCTTCGCCGACCTGAGCGCCCAGTACACCCGGCCGCTGCTGCTGATGGTCACCACCAAGCTCTTCGGCTGTCCCGTCGACCTCGGCGACGAGCTGGTCATGGACCTGTGGCGGATGCTGGACGGCGGCCCCGACGCCGGCCCCGCCACCGGCCGGGCGCTCGCCGCCTTCACCCGGCTCGCCGCCCACCGCAGGGCCCGCCCCGGCGACGACCTCACCTCGTACCTGATGCTCGCCGACCCCTCCCTCGACGACGAACAGCTCGGCCGGGAGCTGTTCATGAACGCCGTCTACCTCAACGACATCACCGGCAACATGATCCTCAACACCCTGCTTGAGGTGTTGCGCGGCAACGCCACGGTGCGCCGCAGCCTGTCGGCGGGGCAGCTGGGCGAGACGGTCAACCGGACGGCCCTGGTCAATCCGCCCGGCGCCAACATGTGCTTCCGCTTCGCCGCACGGGACGTCCGGCTCGGTGAGTTCTGGATTCGCGCCGGGGACGCCGTCTCGCCCTCCGCTGCCGCCGCCCACCAGGACCTGCTGGCGATCAGTTCCTCCCACATGGTCGGCTCCGCCGTCTCCACCCGCGCCCATCTCGGCTGGGGCGCGGGCTCCCACCAGTGCCCCAGCGCGGCCCGCGAACTCGGCTCCCTCATCGTCACCACCGCCGTGGGCCGGATCTTCGAGCACTTCACCCAGGCCGAGCTCACCCTCCCGCCCGATCAGCTGCCCTGGCGCGCGGGCCCGGTGGTCCGGGGCCTGAAGGTCCTCCCCGTCCGCTACGAACTCGCCCACGACGCCCCCGTCCTCCACCGCCCCCGGCCGGAACTCACCCGGACCGCCCAGCAGGGCGAGGGACAGGCCCGTGGCCTGCTGGCGGCACTGCGCCGGCTGATGTTCGGAGCGAAGCAGGACGAATAGCAGGACGAACAGCAGGACGAACAGGTGGTGAACGGGAGGGCTAGGCCGGTCGCAGCCATATCGTGGCGAGTGGTGGCAGGGCCAGGCGGATGCTGGCCGGGCGGCCGTGCCAGCCCTGTGGTTCCGGTTTGACCGGGTCCGGCTGGGCGACGCCGCTGCCGCCGTAGCGTTCGGCGTCCGTGTTGAGGGTCTCGTGCCAGGCCGGTATGTCGTCCGGGACGCCGAGCCGGTAGTCGTCGCGGACGACCGGGGAGAGGTTGGACACGGTCAGCAGCGGGACGCCCTCGGCGTCGTACCGCAGGAACGCGAAGACGTTGTCCTCGGCCGCGTCGCCCACCACCCACTGGAAGCCGGCCGGGTCGATGTCCCGCTGCCAGAGGGCGGGGGTGGCCCGGTAGACGGTGTTGAGGTCGCGGACGAGATCGCGCACGCCCCGGTGGTCGGCCTCCGCGCCGTAGGCCGGGTCCAGCAGCCACCAGTCCGGGCCGTGTACCTCGGACCACTCCGCGCCCTGGGCGAACTCCTGCCCCATGAAGAGGAGCTGCTTGCCCGGGTGCGCCCACATGAAGGCCAGGTAGGCCCGCAGGTTCGCGCGCTGCTGCCACCAGTCGCCCGGCATCTTCGACACGAGCGAGCGTTTGCCGTGGACGACCTCGTCGTGGGATATGGGCAGCACGTAGTTCTCGCTGTACGCGTACACCATCGAGAAGGTCATCTCGTGGTGGTGGTAGCGGCGGTGCACCGGCTCGTGGCCCATGTACTCCAGCGAGTCGTGCATCCAGCCCATGTTCCACTTCAGGCCGAAGCCCAGTCCGCCGCTGTCGGTCGGCCGGGTCACCCCGTCCCAGGCCGTCGACTCCTCGGCGACCGTCACCACCCCCGGACTGCGCCGGTACACGGTCGCGTTCATCTCCTGGAGGAACGCCACCGCGTCCAGGTTCTCCCGCCCGCCGTGCTCGTTCGGAGTCCACTGGCCGGGCTCGCGCGAGTAGTCGAGGTACAGCATCGAGGCGACGGCGTCCACCCGCAGACCGTCGATATGGAACTCCTCGCACCAGTAAGTGGCGTTGGCGACGAGGAAGTTGCGCACCTCGCGCCGCCCGAAGTCGAACTCCAGCGTCCCCCAGTCGGGGTGCGCGGCGCGCAGCGGGTCCTCGTGCTCGTAGAGGGGCTTGCCGTCGAACTCCGCCAACGCCCAGTCGTCGCGCGGGAAGTGCGCCGGCACCCAGTCCATCAGGACGCCGACCCCGGCCCGGTGCAGGGCGTCGACCAGGTACTTGAAGTCGTCCGGGGTGCCGAGCCGGGCCGTGGGCGCGTAGAAACCGGTGACCTGGTAGCCCCAGGAACCGCCGAAGGGATGCTCGGCGACCGGCATCAGCTCGACGTGCGTGAAGCCGAGGTCCCTGACGTAGGCGGGGAGCTGGTCGGCCAGCTGACGGTAAGTCAGTCCGGGGCGCCAGGACGCGAGATGGACCTCGTACACGGAGAACGGGGACTCGTGCACGGGGAGTTCGGCCCGCCCGGCCAGCCACTCCTCGTCGCCCCACTCGTGCCGCGAGGCGTGCACGATCGACGAGGTCGCCGGCGGGACCTCCGTGCGCCGGGCCATCGGATCCGCGCGCAGGGTGTGCGAGCCGTCGGGGCGGACGATGTCGAACTTGTACAGCTCGCCCTCGCCGACCCCCGGCGCGAACAGCTCCCACACCCCGGAGGAGCCGAGCGAGCGCATCGGGTACCCGGTGCCGTCCCAGAAGTTGAAGGAGCCCGCCACCCGCACCCCGCGCGCGTTCGGCGCCCACACGGAGAAGCTGGTGCCGGTCACGCCCTGGTGGGTCCTCGGGTGCGCGCCGAGCACCGTCCACAGCTCCTCGTGCCGGCCCTCGCCGATCAGGTGCAGGTCCAGATCGCCCAGGGTGGGCAGGAAGCGGTACGGGTCCTCGGTCTCCAGGGTCGTGCCCTCGTACGCCACGAGCAGCCGGTAGGCGGGGACCTCCGTCAGCGGCAGCAGCCCGGAGAAGAAACCGTCGCCGTCGTCGTGCAGCTCGGCCCGCAGCTCGCCCGCGACGACCGTCACCGACCGCGCGAAGGGGCGCAGCGCCCGGAACACGACACCGTCACCGCCCGGCGCCGGGTGCGCGCCGAGCACGGAGTGCGGGTCGTGGTGGTCGCCGTGCAGGAGACGGCCGCGGTCGGCGGCATCCAGGGCGGGGGAGAACACGGGCACCTGCTCGGCCTTCGCCTTCGTCTCGACCTTTGCCTTGGCCTCGTCCTTCCTGTCCTTGTCCTTGCCCCTGTCCTTGTCATTGGCCTTGGCCTTGGCCTTGGAAGACTTCTTCCCTGTGGCCTTCTTCTTCGGGGGAGTCACGTGCGGGGCCTCCTCAAGGCAGATCGGGTGCGGCGAGGCGGTGTATCGCGGAGAGCGGTACGGGGAGCCAGTCCGGGCGGTGCCGGGCCTCGTACACGACCTCGTAGACCGCCTTGTCCGTCTCATAGGCCCGCAGCAGTACGGGATCGGTGCGTGGGTCGACGCCCGCCACCTCGGCGTACCCCGAGCAGAACGCCGCCCGGCAGCCGTGCGCCCAGGCCGGGAGCGGCGGGTCGGCCGAGTGCGCCGCGTAGTCGAAGGACCGCAGCATCCCGGCCACGTCCCGCACCGCGGGCTGCGGCATCCTGCGCTCGGCCAGCGGCCGGGCCGGCTCGCCCTCGAAGTCGATCAGCGTCCACTCCCCGGCGGGGGCCCGCAGACACTGTCCGAGGTGCAGATCGCCGTGGACGCGCTGCGCGGTCCAGGTGTGCCCCTCGGCGGCGAGCGCGGCCAGCGCCGTGAAGGCGGTGCGCAGCGCGGGCGCGTAGGGCCGCAGCGTCGGCACGGCCTGCGCCGCCGCCTCCAGCCGTACGACCATCCCGTCGACCAGCGGCTGTATCTGCGCGTGCCCGAACGTCGCCGTGGGCAATGCCCGCGCCAGCGCCCGGTGCACCTCGGCGGTGGCCCGCCCGAGGTCCCGCGCCTCCGCGCCGAAGTCCTCCCCCTTGGCCAGCTCCCGCAGGGCCAGCTCCCAGCCGTCCGTCGCGCCCTGGAGGTAGGGCTGGAGCACGCCCAGGACGTACGTCTCACCCTGGACGTCCCCCTCCATCCACGCCGTCGGCGCCGGCACCCGGGGGCAGCCCTCGCGGGCCAGCGCCAGCGGCAGCTCCAGATCGGGATTGACACCCGGCACGACCCGGCGCAGCAGCTTGAGGATGAACGTATCTCCATAGACGACGGACGAGTTCGACTGCTCGGCGGTCATCAGCCGCGGTACCAGACCGGGCCGGATCTCCTGGTCAAAGTCCCGCTCACAGCGCAGCACGCCGATCCGGGCCCCGGTGCGCAGCGCCTCCAGGAGCAGGCCGGCGGGCCGGGCGTCGTACAGGGCGTCGTAGACGGTCCGCCCGGTCAGCGGTCCGTCCGTGACGTGTCCGATCAGCGCGGGCGCCAGCCGCGGCGGGAGCGCCTCGCGCGCGCCGATCAGCAGCTGGTAGCAGTCGCCGGCGGTGTCGGGCTGGTGGGCGCGCACCAGCAGGTGGTACAGGCCCAGGCGGCTGCGGGACGGCAGCAGCTCGGTGCCCGCGACCAGCGAGAACCCGGTGACCGGACGCCCCTTGCCGGCGAACCACCGCTGCCGGGGCAGCCACTCCCGTAGCAGCGGGTCCAGTGACGCGAGGACGCCGGGACTGGTCGTGCCGGAAGGTGTGACTGTCTTCGCCATGGCGCCACGTTCCTTTCCCCGAGGGGTCGGGGTGTTGCTGATGCTATGCGGGTTCCCGCCGGAGCCGGAACCAGTAGAAACCGTGCCCGCCGAGTGTGAGCAAGTACGGCAGCTCGCCGATGGCCGGGAAGCGCACCCCGCCGAACAGCTCCACCGGGTGGCGCCCCTCGAACCGGCTCAGGTCCAGTTCGGTGGGCTGGGCGAAGCGCGAGAAGTTGTGCACGCACAGGACCAGGTCGTCCTCGTAGTCGCGCAGGAAGGCGAGGACGGCCGGGTTGGTGGAGGGCAGCTCGGTGTAGGTGCCGAGCCCGAAGGCGGGGTTCTGCTTGCGGATCTCGATCATGCGGCGGGTCCAGTGCAGCAGCGAGGAGGGCGAGGTCATGGACGCCTCGACGTTGGTGACCTGGTAGCCGTAGACGGGGTCCATGATGGTCGGCAGGAAGAGCCGTCCGGGGTCGCTGGAGGAAAATCCTGCGTTGCGGTCGGGTGTCCACTGCATGGGGGTGCGGACGGCGTCGCGGTCGCCGAGCCAGATGTTGTCGCCCATGCCGATCTCGTCGCCGTAGTAGAGGATCGGCGATCCGGGGAGAGACAGGAGCA